>NZ_JAMYLV010000012.1:0-178228 GCF_040318195.1 Mesorhizobium sp. M1273
ATACGGATAAGGTGTTCCACGGACGGCTCCCTTGTTTGAGATCTCAACGAACTCATTCTGGCACATCCGATGCCGTCGGGCGCCGTCCACCCCATCATGCCGTGATGTCGGGCGAAACGCGCAAGCGGTCGAGAATAAGCGTTACGCAGAGCGGTGCGGAGGGAGCCATTTTCAGCACCGTTGCGGAGCGGGGAGATAATGGCATGGATCCTAGGGTCTGCGCCGCGTCGCTTCGCTCCTTGCTTCGCCCTAGGATGACGAAAGCGTGGTGGGGCGCTCCCGATACGCACGCCGCTTCGCGGCGGTTCCGCCCTAGGATGACAAAAGCGCGGTCACCCTCACCCGGCCTCCGCTTCGCTCCAGTCACCCTCTCCCCGTTGGGGAGAGGAGGGCGCTTACCCGGCGAGGCCTGCTAGATGGACTCGTTTCGCGACAAGATCGTTCCGGTGACCTCGATCCTCCTGGGCGTTGTCGTCGTCTGGTACGTCATGGCCGTCATCCTCAACACGCCGTTCCAGCGCGATCTCGACCGCCGCGCCAATCAGACGCCGGGTATTGTGGAATTCATCGGCAAGACGCTGGTACAGCCGAAGCCGACGCTGCCGGCGCCGCATCAGGTGGCGGTGAATTTTTTCGAAAACACCTTTCTGCGCAGCATCACCTCGAACCGCAGCCTTGTCTACAATGCCTGGGTGACGCTGTCGTCGACGCTGCTCGGCTTTGCTTTCGGCACGGCGCTCGGAATCGTCATCGCCGTCGGCATCGTGCATGTGGCGACGCTCGACCGCAGTCTGATGCCGTGGATCATCGCCTCGCAGACCATTCCGATCCTGGCGGTGGCGCCGATGATCATCGTCGTGCTGGCGGCGATCGGCATCACCGGGCTTATCCCGAAGGCGCTGATCTCGACCTATCTGTCGTTCTTTCCGGTGGCGGTCGGCATGGTGAAGGGACTGCGCTCGCCCGAGCTTACCCATCTCGACCTGATGCACACCTATAATGCCAGTGCCTCGCAGACCTTCTGGAAATTGCGTGTGCCGGCTTCGGTGCCGTTCCTGTTCACCTCGATGAAGGTGGCGGTGGCCGCCAGCCTGGTCGGCGCCATCGTCGGCGAGTTGCCGACCGGCGCCGTCGCCGGCATCGGCGCCAAATTGCTCGCCGGCGCCTACTACAGCCAGACCATCGACATCTGGTCGGCTCTGGTTGCCGGGTCGGTGGTCGCGGCGTTGCTGGTGATGGTCGTCGGCATCGCCGGGCGCCTTGTCGACCGCGCCATGGGCGGGAGGCCGGCATGAGCTCCATCCTGAGCCTTTCCTCAATCACGCCTCGATCCTGGCAGGGGTACGCCGCGCTTGTCCTGCTTGCCGGCGCGCTGCTTCTTTGGCCGCTCGTCAGTGCTACGCCCGGTTACGGCATGGCGACTGCGGTTTTGATTTTCATTTTGCTGCTCGTGGCAATCGAGGCCGACAACTTTCCACCGATGATCGGGGTGGTGTTGCTGTTCCTTGGCGCGCATGGCGCAGCGTGGATGCTGCTCGCCGGCATAACCGGCAATGAGGGCAGCGCTCGCGCATCCTTCTATCTGCTGCTCGTCGCGGCGTGGTTTTTGGCCTGGCGCTGCGTAACGGTCTTGTCGTCGTTTCGCCCGACGTCGCGCTGGGCGTCAACCGCCCTGCGCCTGATCATTCCGGCCATCTTCGGCGCCTGGATCCTGATCATCTGGGAGGCGGTGACGCGTGGTGCCGGCATTCCCTTCATCCTGTTGCCGCCGCCAAGCGCCATCGGTGCACGCATCGTCGGCTCGCTGCCGGTGCTGGGGGCCGATGTCAGGCAGACCATCTTCAAGGCTGTTATCTTCGGCTATGTGGTGGGGAGCAGCGCCGGCTTCCTCGTTGCCATCGCCGCCGACCGCGTGCCGTTTCTGCGGCGCGGGCTTTTGCCGATCGGCAATATGGTGTCGGCGCTGCCGATCATCGGCGTCGCGCCGATCATGGTCATGTGGTTCGGCTTCGACTGGCAGTCGAAGGCAGCGGTGGTCATCATCATGACCTTCTTCCCGATGCTGGTGAACACCGTCGCCGGGCTTGCCGCCTCCGGCCATATGGAGCGCGACCTGATGCGCACCTATGCCTCGAGCTACTGGCAGACGCTGTTCAAGCTGCGGCTGCCGGCGGCGGCACCCTTCATCTTCAATGCGTTGAAGATCAATTCGACGCTGGCGCTGATCGGCGCCATCGTCGCCGAGTTCTTCGGCACGCCGGTGGTCGGCATGGGATTCCGCATTTCGACGGAAGTCGGGCGGATGAACATCGACATGGTGTGGGCGGAAATCGCAGTTGCAGCACTTGCGGGTTCGGTCTTTTATGGCGTGGTCGCTCTTTTCGAGAGAGCAGTCACGTTTTGGCATCCCTCTGTCCGTGGTGGATAGGGGCGGTGGGTTTAGGGCGCTAACTTCAGAGGGTAAAAACATGAAAAGACTTGTTGTTTCGATGCTGGCCGGCGCGATGTCGCTTGCCGCGTTCCAGGCGATGGCCGCGGACAAGGTGACGCTGCAGCTGAAATGGGTCACCCAGGCACAGTTCGCCGGCTATTATGTCGCCAAGGCCAAGGGCTTCTATGAAGCCGAGGGCCTCGACGTCGACATCAAGCCCGGCGGCCCGGACATTGCGCCCGAGCAGGTCATCGCCGGCGGCGGCGCCGACGTCATCGTCGACTGGATGGGCGGCGCGCTGGCTGCGCGCGAGAAGGGCGTGCCGCTGGTCAACATCGCCCAGCCGTTCAAGAAGGCCGGCATGGAGCTGGTCTGCCCGAAGGACGGTCCGGTCAAGACGGAAGCCGACTTCAAGGGCCACACGCTCGGCGTCTGGTTCTTCGGCAACGAGTATCCGTTCTATGCCTGGATGAACAAGCTTGGCCTCAAGACCGATGGCGGGCCGGACGGCGTCACCGTGCTCAAGCAGAGCTTTGACGTGCAGCCGCTGATCCAGAAGCAGGCGGATTGCATTTCGGTCATGACCTATAACGAGTACTGGCAGCTCATCGACGCCGGCTACAAGCCGGAAGAGCTGACCGTCTTCAACTATTCCGCCATGGGCAACGATCTGCTCGAAGACGGGCTCTATGCCCTGGAGGACAAGCTCAAGGATCCGGCCTTCGAGGACAAGATGGTGCGTTTCGTGCGCGCTTCGATGAAGGGTTGGAAATACGCCGTCGACCATTCCGACGAAGCGGCCGGCATCGTCATGGACAATGGCGGCCAGGACGAGAACCACCAGAAGCGCATGATGGGCGAAGTCGCCAAGCTGATCGACAATGCCGATGGCAAGCTCGATCCGGCGACCTACGAGCGCACCGCCAAGGCGCTGCTCGACCAGAAGATCATCAGCAAGGAGCCTACCGGCGCCTACACGACGGCGATCACCGACAAGGCCATCAAATAGGACTGTCAAACTGGCTTGTAGCGGAAAAGGGGCGGGCGACCGCCCCTTTTTAGTGGGAGGTAAAATAAACGTTACCGGCGGAAACATCCGCTCGCAAAATCGTTGTGCCGGTGCATCCGCCTCAAGGGTGTCACAACGGAGGTTTCCATGCGCATCCAGTCCTTCACGCCGATGCTTTCGGCGCTGGCCATTTCTGCAGCCATCTTCTCTGCTTCACCGGCCTTGGCCGAAACCATAAGGATGACGGCGGCGCTCGATGGTGCTCAGCAGAACCCGCCCGTCACCACGAAGGGCAAGGGCACCGCCACGCTCAGGTTCAACACCGCCACCAAGAAACTCAGCTGGACCGTGAGATATTCCGGCCTCAGCGGGCCGGCGAAGGCCGCACACATTCACGGCCCGGCGGCAAAGGGTCAAAACGCCGATCCGGTGGTGCCGTTCGAAGGCAAGCTGAAGAGCCCGATCAAGGGTTCGGCGACATTGACCGATGCCCAGGCCACCGATCTTGAGGCTGGCAAATATTACGTCAACATCCACACCGCGGCCCGCGCGGACGGCGAGATCCGCGGCCAGATCGAGAAGGCCAAATAGGCAGATCACGACGACAAAACAGGGCAATCATCCTGTTTTGTCAGGCCTTGTCGCGAATCTGGGTCATAGTGCGGGTCGGCGTGATGGCTTCAGGGTCGAGCCGGATCTCTACGATTGACGGCTTGCCGCTGGCCCGCGCTCGCTCGAAGGCCGCCGCGAAGTCGGCGGTCTTTTCCACCGTCTCGCCATGGCCGCCATAGGCACGGGCCAAAGCAGCAAAGTCGGGATTCTTCAAGTCCGTGGCGACGACACGGCCGGGATATTCGCGCTCCTGATGCATGCGGATGGTGCCGTAGATGCCATTGTTGACGACGATGACGATGATCGGCAGCCCGTATTGCACGGCGGTGGCGAATTCCTGGCCGTTCATCAGGAAACACCCGTCGCCGGCGAAAGCAATCACGTCGCGGTCGGGGAAAAGCTGCTTGGCGGCGACCGCCGCCGGCGTGCCGTAGCCCATCGAGCCGGATGTGGGTGCTGCCTGCGTGCCAAAACGCCGGAAGCGATGGTAACGATGCACCCAGGTGGCGTAGTTGCCGGCGCCGTTGGTGAGGATGGCGTCGTCCGGCAGCACCGTTTCGAGATAATTCATGATCGGCCCCATCTGGACGGCGCCGGGGCCGCTCTCCGGAGGCGTCGACCAGTCGAGATAGGCGGCGTGCAGCTTCGCTGCCTCAGCCGCCCACACCGGCGTTGCGGCCGGCTTGCGTCTGGCAAAGGCTTCGACGAAAGCGGCAGGCGAGGCATTGATCGCCAGCGCCGACCGGTAGACGCGGCCGAGTTCGCCGGCGTCGGCATGGATATGGACCAGCGTCTGGTCGGGGTAGGGACTCTTCAGCAGCGTGTAGTCGGATGACGGCATCTCGCCCATACGGCCGCCGATCAGCAGCACAAGGTCGGCCTGCTTGATGGCGGTTGCTACCTTGGGATTGATGCCGATGCCGACATCGCCGGCATAGTTCGGGTGGAGATGGTCGAACAGCATCTGGCGGCGGAAGGAGCAGCCGACCGGCAGCGACCAGGCTTCGGCTATCGTCCGCATCCGTGCAACGGCCTGCGCGTCCCAGCGCGTACCGCCGAGGACGACGAAGGGCCGCTTTGCCTTGTTGAGCAACACTTCCAGTGCGTCGAGCTCGACTTCGCTAGGCCGCGTCTCGACAGGGGTATAATGCCGGGCGTCCGGTGCCTCCGCGAGGCTGGTCAGCATGTCTTCGGGCAGCGAGATGACGACCGGGCCCGGGCGACCGGACGTCGCCACCGCAAAGGCGCGTGTGACGAATTCGGGTATGCGTGCGGCGTCGTCGATCTCGACCACCCATTTGGCGATATCGCCGAAGAACCTGACGTAGTCGATCTCCTGGAAGGCCTCGCGCGCCTTGGCGTGGCTGGCGACCTGGCCGATGAACAGGATGAGGGGGACCGAATCCTGCATCGCGATGTGGATGCCGGCCGAGGCATTGGTGGCGCCTGGGCCGCGGGTGACAAAGCAGATGCCGGGCCTGCCGGTCAGGCGGCCGTGGCAGTCGGCCATCATTGCGGCACCGCCCTCCTGGCGGCAGACGATTGTGCGGATCGGTGAATCATGCAGCGCGTCGAGCACCGCCAGATAGGATTCGCCGGGTACGCAATAGATACGGTCCGTTCCGTTGGCTTCGAGCGCATCGACGATGAGTTGTCCGCCGGTCTTCATTTTCCTGACCTCTCCAGTTCGGCAAGGATTTCTTCGGTGTGTTCGCCGAGACGCGGTGACGGACGTTCATAGACCAGCGGCGTGCCGGACATGACCATCGGCGCCCGCACCGAGGGCAAGAGATTGCCATGGCCGTCATCGAGGTCGAGCCGCATGCCGCGCGCGATGGTCTGCGGGTCGGCAAACATCTGGCCGATGTTGTTGATCGGGCTGGCCGGCACTCCGGCAGTCTCAAGTCTGGCCAGCAACGGGTCGCGATCGAAGGCTTTCAGCGCCTCGATCATATGCTCGCGCAGCTTTGCCCGGTTGGCGACGCGGGCGGGATTGGTGGCGAAGTCAGGGTTCGACGCCAGCTCATCGAGGCCGACGGCAGCGCAGAACTTTGCGAACTGGCCATCATTGCCGACCGCCAGGATGATGTGGCCATTTTTCACCGGCACCACTTCGTAGGGCGCGATGTTCATATGCGCATTGCCCATCTGCACCGGCGACTGTCCGGAGACGAGATAGTTGAGGTTCTGGTTGCCGAGCGTCGAGATCTGGGTGTCGTAGAGCGCCATGTCGATATGCTGGCCTTCGCCAGTCTTCTCGGCATGGCGAAGCGCCGCCTGGATGGCGATGACCGAATAAAGCCCGGTGAAAACATCCGAAATAGCGACGCCCGCCTTTTGCGGTTCGCGGCCGGCTTCGCCGGTGATCGACATCATGCCGGCCATGCCCTGGATGATGAAATCATAGCCGGCACGCGGCGCATACGGTCCCGACTGGCCAAAACCGGTGATCGAGCAATAGATCAGCCGCGGGTTGATTTTCCTCAGGCTGTCATAGTCGAGGCCGTATTTCTTCAGTCCGCCGACTTTGAAGTTTTCGATCAGCACATCCGATGTCGCGACCAGCCGGCGCACCGTCTCGGCACCCTCGGGCGTCGAGAAGTCGATGGCAATGGAGCGCTTGCCGCGGTTGCAGGAATGGTAATAAGCGGCCGAAAGGTTCTCGCCGTCATGGCCGATGACGAAGGGCGGTCCCCATTTGCGGGTGTCGTCGCCGCCGTCCGGGCTCTCGACCTTGATCACGTCGGCGCCGAGGTCGGCAAGCAGCTGTCCGGCCCATGGCCCGGCGAGGATGCGTGCGAGTTCGATGACGCGGATGCCTTTGAGCGGAGGCTCAGTCATGGATCACCGTGGTTGATCGAAAGCGCAGCCTCTATCAATCCCGCGCGCCGCTGTCACGGCCCTTGCAATGGGCCAGTATCACTGTGCCCTCAGCACGCGGTCGGCCCAGGCGGCAAAATCCTCCATGATGACGTCTCGGTTGATCTCGTTCAGGCTTTCGTGGCGGGTTTTGGCGTAAACCTTTGAAACGAGATTCGAAAAGCCCATCATGTGCATCCGGCCGGCAAGATGGCTGACCGCCTTGCCGCCGTCCGAGGCCGGATCTTGCTCGCCTCCGACCAGATTGACGAACAGGTCGCGCCGCACGCCGGAAAAATTGCGGTCGCTGCCGCAATGCAGCGTCATCATGACGATGTCCTGCCACATCGACACCGATGCGTCCCAGCCGCAAAGCGGGTCGGCGATGTATTTCTCGACTTCAGCGGCATCGCGCGACAGCCAGTCGAACGGCGTCCGGTGATTGGGCACCGCCTTGCCCCAGGCCCGGAACGTCAGCCGGGGCAGCAGGCGCGACGGCACGTCTGAGCCAAGCCGGAACTTTTCCCAACCAAGCATGGCCAGCGCGATTTGGCCGAGCAGTCCGGCCGAGAAATTGCCGTTCCAGATCGCGGCGGCATGGATGCGCGCCGAGTGGCGGAGGACAAAGTTCAGCGCGACCGACGCGCCCAAGGAGTGACCGAAGACGATGATCGGCAGACCCGGCTGTTCCCTGGCGATGAGATCATGGACGGCGGCGACATCGGCGATGACCTTGGCACCGCCATCCGCATCGGCGAACCTGCCAGGTGGCGCGTCGGGCGCCTTGGTGGCGCCATGGCCACGGTGGTCGTGCGCGTAGACCTGGTAGCCGCGCTCGCCAAGGAAATCGGCGAAACGGGCATAGCGCGCCGCGTGCTCGGCCAACCCGTGATTGACCTGGACAATGGCGCGCGGTTGGCCGATGGCGTGTTTCACATAAAGGTTGAGCTCGGCGCCGGTCGGCGATGCCAGCATCCTCTGCTTGTCAAATGGCATGTCTCGCTCCCGTCGGCGACTGTTGGGCGACGCAGCGATCGACGTCAAGGGACGCAGGGTACCCACTCGACGGCGTTGACAGCATGCTGTCAATGTGATTACATGACAGCATACTGTCAAATGGTCAGCGGCAGATTGGGGGTATGACTATGAAAACCACCGGGCCATTTCGCGGCATGCAATCTTGCTGGCGGGCTTCGCCTTCACGACGGCCACCCTGTTGTCAGGGATTGCTGCGTTCAGTCAGGAAACCAGGGAGATGACCATGATGACGTCCACTGTTCCAGGCCCGCAAGGCCAGCTTGCCACTTATAGGATCAACGCCGGCAATGGCCTGCCGATCATGTTCCTGCATGGGGATTGCAGCCGCGCTTCCCACTGGGACCGGGTGATGCAGCTCTCCGTCGAAGGCCGCGAGGCGGTAGCCTTCGATTTTCGCGGTCATGGTGCCTCCGCGCCGGCGCAGGACGGTGACTATGGTTATGACGGTCGTGCAATAGATGTCGGTGCCGTGGCCGACGCGTTTGGCATGAAGCGGTTTCTCATTGTCGCGCACAGCGGCGGCGGTGGCGTGGCGCTCGCTTATGCCGCCAGCCATGCCGACCGGGTCGCCGGTGTCTTGCTCGTCGACCCGGCGACCGATCCTCGTGCGCTGCCGCAGGCGATTCGTGACGGCTTTGTCCGCGATCTGGCCGGTCCGCAAGGCCGTGATGTCCTGAACGCCTATTACACGTCGATTGCCGGCCCTAACGCGGTTGTTCGCCAGCGTGTTCTGGCCGATGCGGCAGTGGTCGATCCGGCGGCGAGGGCAGGTGTCGGCAAGGCACTGGCCGAATGGAACCCGGAGCCGGCACTCGATGCGTATCGCGGGCCTATGTTCGTATTGGCTACCGAGGCCAGTGACACTCCAGCCGCGCTCTACCGGCTGCGCACGGACATTCCGCGCCAGATCGTGGCGGGCAGCGGCCATTGGGTGATGCTTGACAAGCCCGAGGTCGTAGCCGAAGCCGTTAATAATTTCGTCGCGACCATCGAGGCCGGCCAGAAATGACGACCAGGACCGAAGCGGCAAATGTGCTCACCGAACTGGTGCTTGCCGTGTTCAGGATGAACGGCAGTTTTCTGGATGCGGCCGACCGGCTGGCCGCTCCAACCGGGCTGACGGCAGCGCGCTGGCAGGTTTTGGGTGCAGTTTTGAAGGAGCCGAAATCTGTGGCCGACATCGCCCGCGACATGGGTCTCGCCCGTCAGAGTGTACAGCGGCTGGCCGACATACTGGCTGCGGAGGGGCTTGCCGCCTACGCCGACAACCCGGCGCATCGCCGCGCCAAGCTGTTGTCGATAACCGATGCCGGCCGGGCAGCGGTCAAGAATATCGGCACACGCCAGCATGTTTGGGCGAACCGCGTTTCGGAGGGTATGGACGCCGACGTGCTGAAAGCCTCGCTTGATCTGCTGCGCACCCTGACGGAACGGGTGGAGGCGGGCGGATCCTGATCGACCACGCGCGAGCCGTCTCAATGCGCTGGCGATTGTTTTTACGGCCGGCGAAAGAAATCGTAATTCTGACATGTCGCAAGTTTCTAGCTTGCGGCGTGAATCACGAGGAGTGCCGGAATGCGGATTTGGGCGATATGGGGGGCAGTGTTTGTTGCGTTTGCTGGCGCAAGCGCGGCGCGGGCCGATGTGAAGATGACCGGCTCTTTCGTCGCCGATGCCGCCTGTCCGGCAACGCAGGCGATCAAGAGCGGCAAGAATCCCGGCAATGTCTCGACCGCGGCTGGTCAGAATTATGATCTGCTGGCCGGCAACAAGGACGCGCCCACGCACTACCTCATTCGCGTGCCGGGCGCCGATCCGGAGCGCCGCTGGGTCAAGATCAGCTGCGGTCATGTTTCGGGCGGCAGCGCGTCGACGATGCCGGCTGCACCGGCGCCTGCCGAGCCGAACAAGCCATCGGCGTCCGGAAAGCCGGAATATGTCTTCGCGCTGAGCTGGCAGCCGGCTTTTTGTGAGACCAAATCCAGCAAGGCCGAATGCCGTGCGCAGACCGCCGCCGGTTTCGATGCGACCCACTTCACCTTGCATGGATTGTGGCCGCAGCCGAACGGAAATTTCTATTGCCAGGTCGCGGCAAGCGACAAGGCGAACGACGATCCGGCACACTGGCGGGATTTGCCGTCGGTCACCCTTGACCCGAAAACGCGAGCGGAACTCGACCAGGTGATGCCGGGCACCGCGTCCGCCCTCGAAAGGCATGAGTGGATCAAGCACGGCACCTGCTACGGCAAGAGCCAGCAGGAGTATTTCGCCGACGCCTTGAACCTGATGCGCGCGATGAATGCGTCGCCGGTGCGCGATCTCTTCATCAAGAACATCGGCAAGCAACTGACATCCGATCAGATCCGCAGCACCTTCGACAGTGCCTTCGGCAAAGGCGCGGGCGACCGGGTCCGCGTGTCCTGCGTGGTCGATCCTTCGAACGGCAGGCGGCTGATCGGCGAACTGACGCTCGGCCTGACCGGCCCGATCGCTTCGAACGCTTCGCTCGGTGCCCTGCTGCTTGCCTCGGCGCCGACAGCCAAGGCCGGCTGCCCGAAGGGCGCGGTCGATGCCGTCGGGTTCCAGTAAACAGGCCGTACGCAACTGTCGCTTTGCACCGGGGATGGTATGATCCCGGGGTTATCATTCGCAGGGGGTGGCGATGAGTGGTATGACGAGCGGCGCGCTGGCGCGGCTGGCGTTCTGGGCCAAGGGCATGACGGCGATCCGCGACGGCCATATGGAGTGGCCGGGCTTTTCCTACACCGAAGTGGAGTGGGCTCGCATGACCACGCTCGCCAAACCCGTCGGCGGCGGCACTTACCAATTGTTTACGCTGGTCAACGCGGCGATCTTCATCGCCATCGCCGCGCTCGGGATGTTCTGTGTCTTCCTGCCGCTGGCGGCGCTGCTGTTCCCGGTACCGGCCGAAACCAGTGCGCTCAAGTTTTCGCTGCTCCTGGCGGCATGCGCCTTCCTGATCATCGGTATCGGCCTGCCGATTTCGCTGCGTCTTTCGACCACGCTGGTGGCGCCGAAGGCAATGCGGGCCGCGCTTGTCGCCGTGCCCGGCGACCAGGCGCTTGCGGCAAAAGTGTCATGGCAGATCAACCGGATCACGCTCGTGCTCTGCGGCCTGCTGGTGCCGGGCATTCTTCTGTTCATTGCCTACGACATCGAAGCCGGCCCGATTATTACCGCGTTGAAATGGCTGGCGATCGCGCTGATGGCGGTTTCGGTTGCGATCGGCGGATGGCAGCGGCGCAAACAATCCTGATTGAGCCAATCGCAGGCCTGGGCAGCGTTACGCGCCGGCGCTGCGCTCCGGCCTGGTCCATGTGTTGCGGGCGTCTGCTTCGTTGCCGCCCGGTTCGCCGACAACGCGATCGCGTCCCGTGGATTTGGCCTTGTAGAGACGCTGGTCGGCCAGCGCAAAGAGATCGGCAAGGCAACGGGTCGTCTCGCTGACCGTCGAGATGCCGGCGCTGACGGTAATGTCGAACCGGCTGGTGCTCGCGGACGTCTTGACCGCTTGCCTGACGGTTTCACCCAGCAGCCTGGCGAGCGGCTGCGGACGCCAGCCGAGGATGGCGAATTCCTCACCGCCGATCCTGAACAATTGATCTTCGGTCCCGACAAGTTCGCCAAGCAAAATCGCCAGGGCTTTCAGCACCTTGTCTCCCTCGGCGTGGCCGAAGCGGTCGTTGATCGATTTGAAGTGGTCGACATCGATGATCAGCAGGCTGAGCGGCCTGGCGGTCCGCAGGCTGGCGGCGACGGCGGCCTCGCCATCGCTGTCGAAGCGCCCCCTGTGCAGGAGGCCGGTGAGGCCGTCGCGACCGACATGCTCGACCAGCGCCTCATAGCGCTCGCGATAGGTCAGCGTGTCGAAAATGTCGGAAAGCCCGCGCGGCGCCGGCACCTGCCGCGCCTCGAACCACCTGATATAGGCGACCAGCATGGTGCTGTAGACCAGGGCCGCTGCCATCTTGGCGAACCAGCCGCCGAAGAACACCGCGACCGGCGCACCGGTGACGAAATGCAGCGCCGTGAAAAAGCCTGCCTGGTCGAAGGTGAGCACGCAGGCGACGGAGACCAGGATGCGGGTGAAAAGCGCCTTGCGCAGGTATTTGCCGAGCTTTTCATAGAGCAGAATGATCAGGATGGCGTCGACGAACAGCAGCGTCGTGCCCCACACCATCAGCCAGCCCATCTCATCGATGAAGCCGATGTCGGGAAGCTTGCCGTCGGGCAGCGGTGCGATGTCGTGCAGGCGCAGGATCAGCACGAGCCCGACCATCAGGGCATTGCCGAGCAGCAGGCCGTAAATCGGCTGCCGGACAGTTGCCGCGTCCTCCTTGATGTAGAGCAGGAGAAGCATCACCAGCTTGCCGGAAAACAGCACGGCCGAACCCGGCGATACCATGCCGAACGGCAGCGCGACGTAGAAGACGCTGGCGAGATAGGTTTCCAAGAAATGCATGACGCCAAGGGCGCAAACAAAGACGCCGAGGCCGATGCGGCCCCTGAACCGGAAAAGCGTGACCATGATGCCGAAATAGAGAACCGCTTCGGCAAAAAGCAGGAAACTGTTCAACACGGCCCGATCTCTCTCCCCGAAATCGCGGCTGCCAGCGATTTCCCATCCAACATTGTTTGACGCGGAATGATTAACCGGAGCTTTCGCCTGGGCGCCGGCACGAAATGAAGCGGCTAAGCGTTTGCGGCTGCGACCAAATCCGCCTGGAGCGGGTCATCGTTTCACGGAACCGCTGAACCGCTCCATCTTTTTTGTTTTGACGCAATTCCGGACGGAAAACCGTTTCACGGTTTTTCCTGGAATTGCTTTAGGGCCAAAACTGTTTGCCGTTCGCGGCTGCATCGCTTACATAGCCCCCAACTTCCATCCAATCCGACATCAGTCGACTTTTCAGGGAAAGCGCGCGTGGCACGCCAGTTCATCTATCACATGGCCGGCCTCAACAAGGCCTACGGCACCAAGAAGGTGCTCGAGAACATTCATCTGTCCTTCTACCCGGACGCCAAGATCGGCATCCTCGGCCCCAACGGCGCCGGCAAGTCGACGATCCTCAAGATCATGGCCGGCATCGACAAGGAGTGGAGCGGCGAGGCCTGGCTGGCCGAGGGTGCTACCGTCGGTTACCTGGCGCAGGAGCCGGCGCTCGATCCGAACAAGAACGTGTTCGAAAACGTCATGGAAGGCGTCGCCGTCAAGACCGCCATCATCGAGCGCTACAACGAATTGATGATGAACTATTCCGACGAGACGGCGGACGAGTCGGCCAAGCTGCAGGACGAGATGGACCGGCTCAACCTGTGGGATCTCGAACAGCAGGTCGAGATGGCGATGGAGGCACTCGGCTGCCCGCCCAAGGAGGCCGATGTCACCAAGCTGTCGGGCGGCGAACGCCGTCGCGTCGCGCTCTGTCAGTTGCTGCTGCGCCAGCCCGACCTTCTGCTGCTCGACGAGCCGACCAACCATCTCGACGCCGAGACGACGGCGTGGCTGGAAAAGCATCTGCGGGCCTATCCGGGCGCGGTGATGATCATCACCCACGATCGCTACTTCCTCGACAATGTCACCGGCTGGATCCTCGAGCTCGATCGCGGCCGCGGTATCCCCTACGAAGGCAACTACACCAAATATCTCGAAGCCAAGGCCAAGCGGCTCAAGCAGGAAGGCCGCGAGGACGATGCGCGCCAGCGGGCGATCGGCCGCGAGCGCGAGTGGATCCAGTCCAGCCCGAAAGCCCGGCAGACCAAGTCGAAAGCCCGTATCCAGGCCTTCCAGGATCTGCTGGATGCAGCCGACAAGCGGCGTCCGAGCGATACCCAGATTGTCATTCCGCATGGCGAGCGGCTCGGCAATGTGGTGATCGAGGTCGAGGGCCTGTCGAAGGGCTTTGGCGACACGCTTTTGATCGACGATCTCGAATTCAAGCTGCCGCCCGGCGGCATCGTCGGCGTCATCGGCCCGAACGGCGCCGGCAAGACGACGCTGTTCCGCATGATCACCGGCCAGGAAAAGCCCGATGCCGGCACCATCCGCGTCGGCGAGACGGTCAAGCTCGGTTATGTCGACCAGAGCCGCGACGCGCTCGACCCGACCAAGACGGTCTGGGAAGAGATCTCGGGCGGCGCCGAAGTGGTCAAGCTTGGCAAGTTCGAAGCCAACACCCGCGCCTACTGCGCGTCGTTCAACTTTCGTGGCGGCGACCAGCAGCAGAAGGTCGGCAACCTGTCCGGCGGCCAGCGCAACCGCGTGCATCTGGCCAAGATGCTGAAGACCGGCGGCAATGTGCTGCTGCTCGACGAACCGACCAACGATCTCGATACCGAAACGCTGGCGGCACTCGAAGACGCGCTCGAGAGCTTCGCCGGCTGCGCCGTCATCATCTCGCACGATCGCATGTTCCTCGATCGCCTGGCGACGCACATCCTCGCCTTCGAAGGCGACAGCCATGTCGAATGGTTCGAAGGCAATTTCGAGGATTACGAGCAGGACAAGATCCGCCGCCTTGGGCCTGAGGCGGTCAATCCGCACAGGATGACGTATAAGCGGCTGACGCGGTAACAACGGATTGGTTGCAAGCGCCCCAGGCTGCTCGTAGAATTGCCGGAAGGAGATAAACATGCTTAATGTCGAGCTTCCTACCGCGCTGGAAAAACGCCTCGAGATCGTCGCAAGGAAAACTGGCCGGACAAAACATGACGTAGTCGTTGAGGCCATTGTCGAGCAAATTCAGGATCTGGAAGACGGACTAATCGCCCTCGAGCGCCTTAACGATGGTGAAGGTGAATGGCTTTCTCTGGCCGAAGCTAAGGAACGACTGGGATTGGACGCAAGCGACCGCAGTGACGGTTGATCGTGTGGACAATTCGTGTCGAGAAGCGTGCACTGAAGGATATCTCCAGATTGCAAAGGTCCGATCAGCGTCGGATTGTGGACTTCCTGGAAAACAGGCGCGCCTCGCGCGATAATCCACGCGAACTTGGCGAAGCGCTAACAGGACCACTGGCAGGTCTCTGGAAATATCGTGTGGGCTCATTCCGAATTCTGACAAGGATCGATGATAGCGCTGTCGCGATTTGGGTGGTTCAAGTAGGCGACCGTCGCGAGGTCTATCGATGAATACAGTCGCGAAGGTGAGACCCGACTGGTCCGCCGCCCTCTACCTGAAATTCGAGGACGAGCGCACCCGGCCGGCGCGCGATCTCGTTGCGCAGGTGCCGGTGCCGGAACCGCGCCGGGTGGTCGACATTGGCTGCGGGCCGGGCAATTCGACCGAATTGCTGGTCGAGCGCTGGCCGCGGGCGCAGATCAGCGGCTTCGATACCTCGCCCGACATGATCGAGAAGGCCAGGGCGCGCCTGCCCGGTGTCAGCTTTGCCTTGGCGGATGCGGCGGCGTGGCAGCCGACCGAACCGGTCGACGTGATCTTTGCCAATGCGGTGTTTCAATGGCTGCCGGAGCATCCGGCGGTCTTCCAGCGGTTGATGGGATTTTTGGCGCCCGGCGGCGCGCTTGCCGTGCAGATGCCGGACAATATGGCCGAACCTTCGCACCGGCTGATGCGGGAGACCGCGGCCGAGATGCCGTTTGCCGAAAAGCTCGAGCGCGCGGCCCGCGCGCCGCTGCCGCCGGTCGCGTTCTATTACGACCTTTTGTCGCCATTCTCGGATCGGCTCGATATCTGGCACACGATCTACAACCATCCGCTGGCCGATGCCGAGGCGATCGTCGAGTGGGTGAAATCGACGGGGCTGAAGCCGTTCCTCGATCCTCTCGACGAAAACGAGCGGCAGCTTTTCCTGAAGCGCTACGCGGCCGGGATCAGCGAAGCCTATCCGAAAACGACAAGCGGCAAGGTGTTGCTGCGCTTTCCCCGTCTCTTCATCGTGGCGCGGCGTTCCGCTTAGAAACGCTTAGCTACACCCAAAAACAGCTAGCAGCGGATGCTTGACCGGCTTTCGCCGTCATGCGCATCTCGCTGGGGCACGGCCCTTTATGGGCCATGGGGGTGGATGATGACACTGAAAAAGATGGGTTTCGGCGGCAGCATTTGTGCGGCCGCTGTGCTTGCCTTGTCTCTATCGGCGGAGGCCAAGCGAGCGCGCTGCTTCACCAGCGACGACGGCTATTTCTCGTGCAGCTATCGGGCGCTGGACGATGCCGGGAGCTTTCGCATCTCGGCGCCGGGTTATCCGACCTACGTCCTGGAAATCGACGGACCGGGTTTTGCCTATGGCTATGTCAGTCTCGGCCGCCGCAACGTGCCGCTGCCCGGGCAATTCGTGCGCAGCCGCGATGACGGTGCCTGCTGGAACAACCCGCAGACCAATACCAAGCTCTGCGCCTGGTAAAGACCCGTCCCAGGGACTTGATTTAAGCCGGCATAAACTGGCTAGGTGCAAAAGAGGTTGCGCCGAGCTTTTTGCGGCGTCGACATGAAGCCGCAACGCCTGCGCACGGGACGAACTGGAAATGCATCGCGTCATCATCAGCGGCATCGGCGTTGAAATCCCCGAAGCCTTGATCACCAATGAGGAACTCGTCGCCAGCTTCAACAGCTGGGTGGATATGGAAAACGTCCGCCGCGAGGTGTCGGGCGAGCCGCTGGTACAGAAATCGGACAGTGCCTTCATCGTCCATGCCTCGGGCGTCCAGACCCGCCATGTCATCGAACGGGAAGGCATCCTCGACCCGACCCGCATGGCGCCGCGCTTCCCGGCGCGGCCCGACGATGCGCTGTCGCTGGAGGCCGAGTTCGGCATCGCTTCGGCCAGCAAGGCGCTCGATCATGCCGGGCTGAAGCCGGGGGATATCGACCTGGTGATCTGCTCGGCCTCGCACCATCAGCGGCCCTATCCGGCGATCGCCATCGAAATGCAGCAGGCGCTGGGCACGAAAGGCGCCGGCTTCGATATGGGGCTTGGCTGCTCTTCGGCAGCGGCGGCGTTGCACATCGCCGTCAATCTGGTGCGGGCAGGGGCGCATAAACGCGTGCTGGTGACGACGCCGGAGATCATCACCGGCCATCTCAATTTTCGCGACCGGCAGACGCATTTCATCTTCGGCGACGCTTCCGTGTCGATGATCGTCGAAGGGCTTGCCCAGGGCGAGAAGCGGCCGGGGCGCTTCGAGGTGCTCGACACGCGCGCCTGGACGCAGATGTCGAACAGCATCCGCACCAATCTCGGTTACTATAGCCGCGCCACCCAGGACGATCCGTACATGATCGATCTGGAAGGCAATCTGATCAAGCAGATCGGCAACAAGGTGTTCAAGGAAGTCACGGTTGCCGGCCACAAATTCATCGTCGAGTTCCTGGCCGAGCACGGGCTGACGCCGCAAGCGATCCGGCGCTTCTGGCTGCATCAGGCCAATGCGCGGATGAACGCCATGATCCTGAAACTGTCGTTCGGCCATGACGTCGACCACGACCGCGCGCCGATGGTGCTGGAGCGCCTCGGCAACACCGCCGCCGCGGGCGCCATCATCGCCCTGTCGGAGAACCATGCCGACATGAAGGCCGGCGACTACGGCCTGCTCTGCGCCTTTGGCGCCGGCTATTCGATCGGCGGCGCGCTATTGCGCATGCTTTAGATTTTTGTTTTACGCATGTCGTTGTCCCAAAACCGCTGCACACCTCGGTTCAAGCCCGAGGGCATGCTTTTGGGCGACATGCATTAGCTCGGCGCGAACGGCACCAGCATCGGAACGCGCCTGGCATAGTCGTCGTAAGCGCGACCCAGTTCGCCGCGCAGAAAATGCTCCTCCAGCCTTGCCTTCATGACAATGCCGACGGTGATGAGGATGGCGCCGGCAACGCCCCAGACAGTGCCTTTCGCCGCCATGGTGGCGAGGATCGCCAGAAGCAGGCCGGTATAGATCGGGTGGCGGACCAGCCGGTAAGGGCCGGTGTCGACGACGCGATGCGCGGCCTTGGCGGTGACCGTGGCCGACCACAGGCGGCCAAGATGCAGCCGCGCCCACCAGGCAAATGCCAGACCGGCGGCAATCAGCGCCACGCAGATCCACGCTTCGGCAAGGTTCGGCGTCCAAAGCCTCAGCGGGCCGGCATAACCGTGCGCCGGGATGAAGAGCAGGATCGTGCCGAGCACCATGACGGCGCGGGATGGAAGCTCCACCCCGAAGCCGGCGCGTTTTTCGGCCCGGTCGGCCCAGAAGGCTGCCGCGGCCCATGAAACCACCCAGAGCAGCCAGAGCTGTGCGATTGCCGATGCGGGATGCATGATGAACCTCCGCGGGCTTGACCTGACCGATATTATCAACCGATGCAGCGCGGCAGCAATGCGGCACGCTTTTGCATGAGGCTGGTTCAACCATGACGCTGGTGGTGCCGACCCGTATCAGCCGTCTTGATTGGAGCATCAACGCTTTCGACTGGACCCTATGAATCGACTTCGGCTAACTGCATCCGGCAGCTAGGAATGAAACCAATGCCGGATATGTTTCCCGAAGCCGAAACTCCGGTCGAGATCGTGCCGTCGCGAAAACTCGCCGCCAGGGTGGCGGCGCTCTATCTCGCATCATTCGATCGTTTTGAGACACGAGCGGTGGATACGCTGCAACTCGGTTTCGACGGCATCGACGGCGATTTCCATGCCGGCACGACGCGGCGCTCCGGCGGGCGGGAACCCTGGTATCCGCGCGGCACCGAGATGCGCAACGAGCGGCAATTGTCGATCGTGGCAGCGGACGAACTGGCAATCGTCGCCGAACGGATGGGCATCGCCGAGATCAAGCCGGAATGGATCGGCGCCAATCTCCTGATCGAAGGCCTGCCGCACCTCTCGATGCTGCCGTCCGGCACGCAGCTGTTCTTCAAAGGCGGCGCGACCGTCAAGATCGACGCGCAGAACGGGCCTTGCCGCATCGCGGGCAGGTCGGTCGCCGAGAATGCCGGGATGGCCGATCATGAGGCCGGCGCGCTGCTGTTCCCGAAAGCGGCGAAGCGCTTGCGTGGGCTCGTCGCCTGGGTCGAGAAGCCCGGCGCGATCACGGCCGGCGAGGAGATTTCGGTGCGCGTGCCGGAACAGTGGATTTACCGGGTCTAGTTGCTTTCCAGGCAAGGCGTAGACTTGGGTTCCTCGCCCCCACTTTCGTGGGGCGAGGAACCCAAGCTGGAATGAAGCCGCGATGCCAACCTGAAGCGATTTCCCTAAAACACGGCAAGTTTGTTCTTGCTTTGTGCCGGCAGCTATGCTACTAATTTGGGTGTGGTGCCAATTGGCTCCAACGACCCGCCCGCGAGGCGGGTTTTTTATTTCAAGCTTTGAAAGTTCCGATGTTGCCGACCTGAGGTCGGCGGGATAGCGCCCTGGACAGCACCCCCCTCTGGCCTGCCGGCCATCTCCCCCTCAAGGGGGGAGATTGGGTATCTTGTCTGCTTCCGCCAATCACCAACGTTGCAGGATTGGCGGCTAGGGCGAAGCTGCTGATCTCCCCCCTTGAGGGGGAGATGGCCGGCAGGCCAGAGGGGGGCGCCGTAGAACTCGACGCGCGTGCCTGCTATTCTCTACGCCTCATCCTCATCGTCGAGCAGCCGGGTGGCGCGCCAGCGGGTCAGCACGATGTTGGTCTGCTCGATGACGAAGAAGCGCGCGGAATCGCGGTCATAGCCTTCGGAGAGCAGCTTTTCGTAGTCGGTGTGGGCGTGGCGAATATGCGCAATCGTCGCCAGCCATACGGCAATGCTCGGCGGCAAGGTCTTCATGTGCACGGCGCCGGCATCGGCACGGATCTTTTCCATGTCGGCATAAGGCGCCAGCGGCAGGAGCGCTGTCAGCGCCTTGGCGATGGCGCGGCGGCGGCCGGTCGGCGCGCTCATCACTCCACCGGCCCTGACTCGTCCCGCCCGGCGATGGTCGCCTCGGCGAAGGCATCGGTCGAGGCGAAATAAGGCTTGATGTCGATGACCGGCGTGCCGTCGAGCACGTCGATGGCATCGAGATCGACGCGGCCGGTGTCGATGTCGACGGCAACCAGCTTGGCGACGTGCAGCCCAATTGGGTTCGGCCGGGCAGGGGAGCGCAGCGAAAAGACGCCTTTCGGCTCCGTGGCATGGCGGGGTTTCTGGACAATCAGTTGCCGCGGCGCATGGTGCAGCCAGGACAGGATGATCACGTGGCTGGCGCGTTCCAGCCCAAGCAGGCCATCCCGATAAAGCGGGTCGATGACCAAGTGCGCCGGCTGTCCCATCTCCCGCGCTGCCTTCATGTTCTTGGGGCAGGTCTCCCGCGTGACCCAAGGCGAAGCGATGCGGCCGATGAAGACGACATGGCCATCCGGCGGCATCGTTGCCGGGTCGGTTTCCAGGAGCTTTTCGCCGCTGCGCGTCTCGAACATGGTTCTCGCCCCGATCATGCGTCCGTTTTTGCGCGATCCGCCACGCATGCGTCATTTTCTTGTCCGGAAGCGACATAGCGCTTGCAAGCCTACCCAAACCGACATAAACATATGTTTATATCTTTTCAAAGAGAATGCTCGCATGCATGTCGCTCTCGACACGATGGTAGATACATTGAAGGCGGCGGCGGAATCCAGCCGGCTGCGCATATTGGCGCTGCTGTCGCGCGGCGATCTGACCGTTTCAGATCTCACCGAAATCCTCGGCCAGTCGCAGCCGCGCGTCTCGCGCCATTTGAAATTGCTGCTGGAGGCAGGGCTGATCGGCCGCTACCAGGAGGGCTCGTGGGCGTTCTTCCGGCTTTCGGATTCCGACACGTCGCGCGATTTTGTGCTCAGGCTGGTCTCCGGCATCCGCGGCGCCGATCCGCAGGTCGAGCGTGATCTCGAACGGCTGGCCGCAGTCAAGCGCAAGCGGCAGGACCGGGCTGCCGAATATTTCTCGGTAAACGCCGCAAGCTGGGACCATATCCGCTCGCTGCATGTGCCGGATCGCGCGGTCGAAGCAGCCCTCATCAAGCTCGTCGGCAAGCGGCCGTTCCAGTCGATGCTCGATCTCGGCACCGGCACCGGACGGCTGCTCGAGATCTTTTCGCCGCTCTATCGGCGCGGTATCGGCATCGACATGTCGCGCGAAATGCTGACGGTGGCGCGCGCCAATCTCGACAAGGCCGGCGTTTCGAATGCGCAGGTGCGCCAGGGCGACATTTTCGCGCCGCCGGTCGAACGCGACGCCTTCGATCTCGTTACCATCCATCAGGTGCTGCACTATCTCGACGATCCCGCCCGCGCCATCCGCGAGGCAGCGCGTCTGCTGCGCCCGGCCGGCCGGCTGGTGATCGTCGATTTCGCGCCGCACGCGCTGGAGTTCTTGCGCGAGGAGCACGCGCATATGCGTCTCGGCTTTTCCGACCGGCAGATTGGCGACTGGTTTTCCGAGGCCGGCCTCGACCTTGAGGACAGCCAGGAATTCGAGCCGCGCGGCGGCAACGAGGCCAAGCTCACCGTCAAACTCTGGCTCGGCCGCGATCGGCGCATGCTGATTGCCGAGCCTTCCAACGACAGACAACCGGCCAATGCGTATCCGATAGGGGAAACCGCCTGATGAACCAGTTCCGCTTCTCCCGCCGCCCCGACATCGGCGACAAGGTCAGGGTTTCGTTCGAGTTCTTTCCGCCGAAAAACGATGAGATGGAAGCAAGGCTGTGGGACACGGTCACCCGGCTTGAGCCGCTTAAGCCGAAATTCGTCTCGGTCACCTATGGCGCCGGTGGTTCGACCCGCGAGCGGACGGCCCGCACCGTCAAGCGCATCCTCAATGAAACGACGCTGACGCCGGCGGCGCACATGACTTGCGTCGATGCGGCGCGTCACGAGGTCGATGCGGTGATCCGGGAGTTCGCCGATATGGGCGTCAAGCGTTTCGTCGCCCTGCGCGGCGATCCGGCCGAGGGCGTCGGCGCGGCCTACCGGCCGCATCCGGAGGGCTATGCCAATGGCGCCGAACTGGTTGATGCGCTGAAGGGCGCCGGCGATTTCGACATATCGGTCTCGGCCTATCCGGAAAAACATCCGGAGAGTCCGGATTTCGCCACCGATTTCGACATGCTGAAGCGCAAGGCCGACAACGGAGCGACGCGGGCGATCACCCAGTTCTTCTTCGACAACGATCTCTATGAGCGCTATGTCGAGCGGGCACGGCGGGCCGGCATCTACATACCGATCGTGCCGGGCATATTGCCGGTGCACAATTTCACCCAGGTCGCCAACTTCTCGGCGCGGTGCGGCGCCTTGGTGCCGGCATGGCTGGCCGAGCGTTTCGATGGGCTGCAGAACGATCCGCAAACGCATGCGCTGGTGGCATCTGCCGTGGCCGCCGAGCAGGTGCTGGACCTTGTCGAGCGCGGCGTCGGCGATTTCCACTTCTACACGATGAACCGAGCCGATCTGGTCTTCGCCATCTGCCACATGATCGGCATCAGGTCGCACGAAGTCGAGGCGGCGGGATCAGCCGCGGCGTAAGGCGGCAAGCTCCTTTTTGAAATGTCAAAGATCGGGGGAATGCAAAAGGCCGGGCAAAATGCCCGGCCTTTTCAAATGGTTTGGAGTATTCGGTGCTGGTCTTCCCCCGCTCAGCGGCCTTATGGAAGGACGCCCATAATGAGGGCGCCGATGAATGCAAACGCAGCACAAATCATCAATGCGTTGATCGGCCTCGTCAGTCCCATGTCATAGCCTCCTCTTAAAGAGCTATGGCGAGAGTCTAGGGTCATTTGTGCCACAGGCAAGCAGAAACTTTGCTGCAATGCGACGAGATTGTGGAATTTGCGACCTGCCGTTTGCCGTTAGGCATTGAAACTCTTTGTCAAAAGCCGGCTCGGGACCTGTGAATAATTTGTGGCAAAGCCGTGGCAGCAGCGAGAATGGCAGCGCTACCGCGGTGGAAAATCGGAATCGATTTTTCGGACCGACTGAAGATTCGACGCATCCTTTGCGCATCCAACCGGATGCTGCACGCTATACCAATGCGGTGGGCAACCAGCAGCGTTGTGAGATAGCCATGACTTGAATTTTCTGCCAATTGGCAGTATATTGTCTGCCAAGTGATGGAGGCCGGAATGAGTGTCGGTTATGCGGTTCGCGATCCTGCAAATCAGGCTTTGCCGGCAAATCTGGCGGATGCCTCGGCACGGGCGCGGCTCACGCCAGCGGCTGTTGCCGGCATCGTCAGGCTCGCAGACATCTGGCATCTGACCAGCACCGAGATCTGTACTTTGATCGGCGACGTGTCGGAGAGAACCTGGTTCCGCATGAAGAAAGGCGAGTGGGAGGGCGTTCTCTCCCAGGATTCGCTGACACGCATCAGCGCCCTGATCGGCATCTTCAAGGGACTGCGGCTTCTGTTCTCCGAAGCGCTTGCCGATGAATGGGTGCGGTTGCCGAACAAAGGGCCGCTTTATGGTGGCCGGCGCCCCCTGGACGTGATGATCGAGGGCGGCATTCCGAAGCTGCTGCAGGTTCGCCAACATATCGACGCTTTGCGCGGTGGACTTTGAATGCAGATCCCACCACGCGCTGACATTTCCCAGCGCGACACGATCCGGCTGATTTCGACAGGCAGGTTCAAGGAACCGGTCCTGATGCCGTTGGCCAGGAATCATGGAGATTTGGAGGACCTTGCGGAGCTCGAAGGAGCCACCAGCGGCCGCCTTCAGGCGCAGCAGGGGGGATTGCCCGACCTCGATCCGCGCGAACTGGTTTTCGGGAGACCGGGCTACACCTTCATCAATGCGGCGTTCGCTTACACCCGTCCGGGCGGCAATCGTTTCAACGATGATGCCAGGGGCGTCTGGTACTGTGCGTTCGATGCGGAAACCGCACTCGGCGAGGTCTCTTTTCATCTGACGCGCGAGCTTGCCGCAATCGAACGTTTCGAAAACGTCACCGACTACGCGGAGCTCGTTGCCGACTTCATAGGCTCGTTTCACGATCTGCGCGGTGCTGAGTTCAGCAAGGACCCGGTGCTCGATCCGGATACTGTCTTAGCCTATCCTGCCGGTCAGGCGCTGGCGAAGCAACTCCGCAAGCAAGACGCCGCGAGCGGCTTTGTCTATCCTTCCGTGAGACATGTCGGCGGGACCTGCCTTGCCGCCTTCCTTCCCGATCTCGTTCAGAATCTCCGGCAAGGCGGTATCTGGCGTCTGGAATGGCAGGGTTCATCTGTTCCCGCGATCACGCCCATATAGCGCCATCTCTAAAGCGCGTCGCGTTCGACCGGCCTCGTGCGACGCGCTTTAGGTTCTTTTTCTATGCATGTCGTTACCGCAAAACCGCTGCACATCTTTGCGCGACATGCATTAGCGCCGCCCGAACAGGCGACCATCGATGGTGACGAGGCCGAGCGCGATCAGCGCCATGCCGCCGAGTTCGAACAGTTCGAGCCGCTCGCCCAGGAACAGGAAACCGAGCAGGATGGCGCTTGCCGGCACGATGAGCGTGACCAGCGAGGCATTGGTGGCGCCGGCCGAGGCGACGAGATTGAAATAGAGGATGTAGGCGAAGGCCGTCGACAGCAGCGCCAGCGCCAGCACCGCCGCCCAGACCGGCGGCGAGGCCGAAAACAGATTGGCAGCGTCATAGGTGAACAGAACGACCGGGATCATGATGATGGTCGAGCAGGTCAATTGTCCGGCGGCAATGACCGGTGACGGCACACCCTTGAGGCGGCGGGCAATCATCAGCGCAACCGCATAGGATGCCGACGCTCCGATCAGCGCGAATTTCGCCCAGACCGGACCGCCGAGCCCGGCGACGAGGCCGGGGCCGATCATCACCGCCGTTCCCGCGATACCGAGGGCGATGCCGGCAAGCTTGTTCCACGACAGCTTTTCGTCGCTGGTCAGGGCGTTGGCGAGGATCAGCGTCCAGAACGGCGTCGTCGAATTGAGCACCGAGGCGACACCGGCGCCAAGCTCGGTCTGGCCGGCAAAGATCAGCGAGAAAGGGATGACATTGTTGGCGAGCGCCAGCGGGAAGAACAGGCCGGCATGCGGCAAGGCGAGGCGAAACGACGGGCCACGGACCGCAAGATAGAGCTGCAACGCGATCGCAGCTATGGTGACGCGGAACAGCACCAGCACCAGCGGCGGAAGTTCCGACACTGCGATACGGGCAAAGAAGAACGAGCCGCCCCAGATCGCGCCGAGCAGCAGAAGCTGCGCCCAGTCCTTGAGCACCATCGGACCGCGCATCGTGGTGGTGGCAGCTATCGCCATTGGTCGTCCTCCCAGACGAGATGCCTTGCTCTCTTCAGGCATCTGTTCACGCTCTACCCGATCCGGCCGCAAGGGCCACCCGAAACCTGAGCGATGGCCTAGCTCGCTCATAACCGGCGTGCAGCACCGGCGTAGCGCCGCGAAGCCAGGGCGGCGAGACATAGAATTGTTTTCATTAGCCGCTAGCTTGGATTAATTGTGCGCAGCCTCAGTCAAGGGATTCGTCCATGCAGCGATTCGAAAATGCCCGCGAGGCAGCGCTGGCGCTTCGCCCGGACGATCCGATCTATTGCTTCCGCCCGCAGGTGCTGAAGGCGGACGCCAAACAGTTCATGGGCATGTTTCCCGGCAAGACCGCCTATGCGGTCAAGACCAATGGCGAGCAGATCGTGCTCAACGCCCTGGTCGAGGCCGGCGTCGGTGCCTTCGATGTGGCCTCGCCCGGCGAATTCGCCGCCGTGCGCGCCGTCTCGCCGGACGCCGAGATGCTCTACATGCACCCCGTGAAGGCCCAGTCGGACATCAGGCTGGCGCTGGAAAAATACGCCATCCGCGTCATTTCGCTCGACCATGAGGACGAGGTCACCAAGCTGACCAGGGTGGTGCGGGCGCTCGACATCGATCCGGGCGCCATCACCGTGTTCGTGCGCATCCAGACGAAAGGCTCGGCGGCCTACGAACTGTCGAAGAAGTTTGGCGCCGGACCGGCCAATGCGGTCGAACTGGCCGAACGGCTGAACCGGACGGGCTACAAGGTCGGGCTGTGCTTTCACGTCGGCAGCCAGATCGAGGATCCCGACACCTATGAGCGGGCGCTGGCCTCCGCCGACTGGGTGCGCAACCGCGTCGGCTTCGACGTTGCCGGGCTCGATGTCGGCGGCGGGTTTCCCGCCGAATACGGTCATGATCCGAACAGCCGCAAGCCGGAAATGCCGTCGCTCGGCCAGATCATGTCGCGGCTGTCGGGCGACCTCCAGGAGTACCAGTTCGACCAGATGCCGCTGGTGGCCGAGCCCGGCCGGGTGATCGTGGCGCGCTGCCTGTCGCTGATCGTGCGCGTGCTGCTGCGCAAGGGCAAAAGGCTCTACATCAATGACGGCATCTGGGCATCGCTGTCGGATTCATGGACCGGCAAGATCACGCTGCCGGCGCGCTTCATCCCCGATCCGGCGATCCGCTCGCGCAATGGCGAGGACAAGACCATCGTGCCGTTCAAGGTCTGTGGCGCGACCTGCGATTCCGTCGACATATTGTCGCGGCCGTTCTGGCTGCCCGAAACAGTCGATACCGGCGACTGGATCGAGATCGGCCATATCGGGGCCTATTCGCTGTCGCTCAGAACACGGTTCAACGGCTTCTATCCCGACACCTTCGTCGAGGTGGCGACGCCGTTCGACGAAGGCGATGCACCGCAGGGGTTCGCCAGCCTGGAGACGATGGCGGATTAGTTAATGGTGGAATGGTGAATAGTGAATAGTGAATAGTGAATAGTGAATAGTGAATGGTGGTAGCTCTGGTGCTCAATGCGGCTCCGGTGCTATTCTTTTCACCATTCACCATTCACCATTCACCATTCACCATTCACCTCCTTCACAGCCTGGCCAGCAGCTCCGGAGTCGGCCAGCCGTCGACCGGCAGGCCCAGACGCATCTGCTCCTTACGGATGGCTTCGCGGGTGTTGGTGCCCAGGATGCCGTCGACGGTGCCCACGTCATAGCCTTTCGCTTCGAGCTTGGTCTGTAGCGCCTTCATCTGGTCGGCGTCGAGGCCGGGTTCGGGGTTGCGCGGATCGAATCGCGGCGCGCCCCCCAGTCGGGCGGCAAGATTTGCCGCGGTCAGGGCATAGGTGAAGGACTGGTTCCACTCGAGATAGACGTCGAAATTGTCGTAGGTCAGGAAGGCTGGCCCCTTGCGACCCATGGGCAGCGCCAGGCCGGCCTTCAGGCCGTTGTCGAGAAGCGGCGTACCGTCGGGCCTGGTAACGCCCCACTGGCTCCATTGCGTCAACGGCAGCTTGTTGGTGCGTCCCGTCTGCTCCCACGGCAAATCGTCAGGCACACGGACTTCCTCGATCCAGGGCTGGTCGCGCTTCCAGCCGCGCGACTGGATCTTGCTGGCCGTGCTCATGATCACGTCCGGCGCGCTGCCGCGCAGGTCGACCAGGCCGTCGCCGTCGCCGTCGACGCCGTGGCCGAGATAGTCGGAAGGCAACATCTGCGTCTGGCCGATCTCGCCGGCCCAGGCACCGGTCACGTCGGCCGGCACCACGCCGCGATCGATCAACATCAGCAGCGGCACGATCTGCGGCCGGAACAGCTGCGGACGGCGGCAGTCATGCGAGAGGCTCACCAGCGCGTTCAGCGTATGAAAATCGCCCTGCACGGCGCCAAAATCGGTCTCCAGGGCCCAGAAGGCGGCGATGACCGGCGCCTGCACGCCGTATTCGCGATCGGCGCGGACAAAGACCTCGGCATATTTTTGCAGATTGGCCGCACCTTGCTTCAGCCGATGCGACGAGATCATGCGGTTCGAGAATTCGATGAAGGTCTGGGTGAAGACGCCCTGGGCGCGGTCGCGTGCCAACGCCTTCTCATCGAGGGTGGCGTTTTCCAGCGCATCAAGGCCGGCAGCGCCGACGCCGGCCGCCCTGGCCTCCGCCGCCACGCCGTGCTTCCATGACTCGAAATCCCCGCCGCATTGCTGTGCCGCTGCCGGCACGGCGGTCAGGAGCAGCGCCGCGAGAAGTCCAAAGCGCAATCGCATCGCTATCCTTCCAAGAAGATTACCGGCGGTTGCAGGCATTCGTCGTTGGCTGTGTCGAAAAGCAGGCGGCAGGCCTGGTGTCAACGGGTGTTCTGCCGCAACCACTTCTTCCACGCGGCTTCGGAGCCGTTGAAGACGCTGATGTCGGCGTTTCCGGCCATGCCCGGCACGACACCCGTTCCGGTATACTGCCAGAAGGTGAAGGGATGGCTGCCGTATTTCTGGCGCGGGTGCCCGGCGACGGAGCGCAGCCAGTAGGGGTAATTGCGGAAGCCCGATAAACCGTTATCTTCGAAGAAATCGACAGACGTGTAGATGATTGGCTTCTTGCCGTAGTATTTTTCGACGATTTCGAGGAACGTGCTCATCTCGCTGCGTACCGTGGCGGGATCGGGCCGCAGCTTGCAGGTCGGCGATTTCGGGTTCCATTCCATGTCGAGAACCGGCGGCATCGCCGAGCTGTCTTTGGGCACGTTCTGGATGAACCAGCGCGCCTGGGTAGCGGCCGGCGTGCAAAAGTAGAAAAAATGATAGGCGGCACGGGGGATGCCCGACGCCCTGGTGCGGCTCCAATGCTCGTTGAAAGCTTCATCGAAACGGTCTCCGCCTTCGGTTGCCTTGATAAAGGCGAAGGAGATGCCGCTGGCCCTGGCCGCCGGCCAGTCGATCGATGTCTGGTATTTGGAGACGTCGGTGCCGTGGACGGCATAGCTCCACGGTGCGCCGCTGTCCCATTCATGCGGGTCGGAATCGGCAAAACGCGGCGCGCGTACCGCAACCATCGAGGCGCTGGACGACGATAGCGATGGCGTCAGATCCTCGACCGTCGAGCAGGCACCAAGCAGCATCAGCGTGATGAGAACCGCGAAACGGCGCATCGCTACTTCCCGAGCCGGTTTCAGCCGGCCGCTGATGGGTCTTTCCGCGGGTGGCCCCTCGACCGGGCGCAGCGTGTCTGAAACCGACTTACGCGGCGCACCTGGATCTTCGTTTCATGCATTCCCAAACCGTTACGCAGTTTTGGGACGCATGCATTCAAGCCCCGCCGGACGGTCACCCCACAGGATCGCCCGGTCTGTCCCAAGCGCGTCGCTTCGACGCGCTTGGCTCTTTTGTCTATGCATGTCGTTGTCCCACAACCGCTGCGCACTTCTGGGCGACATGCACCTGTGATCGCCGATCATGGTTGATATTCGGTTGACGGCGCTCGACAAGAGCCGCGATTTTGCCGAACAATGGCGGCAAATCGATGACATAGATCGCGCTCAGGGGAATTCGAAAAAATGCAGATCCTCCTGAAGTTCGTCAAATGGCTGCTCGGCCTGGCTGCGCTGGCCGCCGCGATACTCGCCGGCTGGCTGTATTTCGCGCCGCCGGAACTGATCCGCGTCGGTTCCGGCTATGCCGCCAAGATCGTCTGCTCGAACGTCTTCATCGCCGGGCGAGACGCCGACGACGTGCTCGCCGTCGATGTGCAGGCGCCGGGTCATCCGCTGCTGAAGCTGATGAGAGTGTCGGTGGACAAGGAGAAGGGAACGGTTTCGGCGGGCCTGTTCGGCGCGCTCGGCAAAAGTGTCGCGGTTGCGCGCGACGGGCTCGGCTGCGCCTCGGTTCCCGACGGCGATATTGCCGCCGCCAAGGCTGCCGCCGGAGCTGCACCGACGCCGGCGCCGCTGCCCGATCTGGTCTGGCCGGAGGGCGACAAGGCCGATGCCTCGCAGGATCCCGAGGTCGCGAAAGTCCTCGACGATCCAGCCATGAATGGCGCCGGCATGCGGGCGGTCGTGGTGGTCAAGAACGGCCGCATCGTCGCTGAGCGTTATGGCGACGGCTTTTCCGAAAAGACGCCGCTATTGGGCTGGTCAATGACCAAGACGGTGAATGCGGCGATCGTCGGCACGCTGGTGAAGGAGGGCAAGCTGGCGATGACCAACCAGGGCCTGTTCGGTCCCTGGAAGGGAGATGGCCGCGCCGTGATCAGCCTCGCCGACATGATGGCGATGTCGAGCGGGCTGGAATTCAACGAGGATTATGGCGACGTCGCCGACGTAACGCGCATGCTCTATCTCGAACCGGACATGGCCGGCTTTGCCGGATCCAAGCCGCTGACCGGCGAGATCGGCAAGGTGTTTTCCTATTCGAGCGGCACGGCGGTGATGCTGTCCCGATTGTGGCAGGACGCAATCGGCGACAAGGACAAGGCACTGGCGTGGCCGAGGACCGCGCTGTTCGATCCGCTCGGTATGCACAGCGCTGTGCTTGAGGCCGACGAGCACGGCACCTTCGTCGGCTCGTCCTATCTCTATGCCACGGCACGCGACTGGGCGCGCTTCGGCCAGTTCCTGCTGCAGGGCGGCGTCTGGAACGGCAAGGAGATCCTGCCCGCCGGCTTCGTCGACTGGATGCGGGAACCGGCAACTGCCTCGAAAGTCTACGGCAAGGGGCAATTATGGATAGAAGGACCGGGCGACGAAGAAAACCCCGGCGCCGGCGTTGCCGCAGGTCTGCCGAAGGACACCTATTGGATGGAGGGACATGACGGGCAGACGGTCGCCATCATCCCCTCCGAGCAGCTGGTTGTGGTGCGGCTCGGGCTGACGCCGGCCAGGCTCGGCTATCGGCCGCAGGTGATGGTGGCGGCGCTGGTCAAGGCGCTGCACTGAGGAATGCGGCGGTCGCAGTCTTGTCTATGCGGCTGTCGTCAAAGGCTTGGCGCGATCAACACGCGCCCGCTCGTCGGGTGAGTTCATAACCGTCCAAAGATCATTACGGCGCTGGACGTTCAACCAGAAATCCGGGCTGTTGCCAAACACCCGCGCCAGAATGAGCGCGGTAGCCGCCGTCACGTTGCGGCGGCCGTTGCACAATTCGTTCACATGCTTGCGCTGGACGCTCATAGCTTCGGCCAAAGCCGCCTGTGTCAGGCCGAGTGGTTGCATGAATTCTTCCGTAAGAATTTCGCCAACCGTTGCTGGCTTGCGTGCGGTCATCAACATGTCTCACCTCACTTATATATAACTGTGGTCGTCGAGATAGATGTCCGACGCCTCGCCCCGGCCCCCGTCCCAGCGGAAGACCAGCCGCCATTGTTTGTCGACACGGATCAAATGGAAGCCTTCGAGATTGCCGCGCAACTTCTCGAAATGGTTGCTCGGCGGCACACTCAAATCCTGATCGATCGCCGCGTCGTCAATCATCTGGAGCTTGCGGAACAAGCGGCTTTCGAGATCGGGCGGAATATTGCGGGAATGGGTGTCGTCCACGAAGAAAGCCCGCAGCCATCCATCTCTAAATCCGATGATCATCCCATGCTTCCGGCGAGGAGATAATGTACCACTCCTTGGGTCACATGGCAATGTGTGATTTAGCCAATTAACTGATTTCAGCCACGGCCCCCATTTAGGATTGGAGCCCCAAAACCTTCCACGCCAAAATTGATATTAGATGGCGATCTTGATCACGGCGAGCCAGCTGTAGCCGCGATAAAGTGTTCTGAATCGAAGGCTTGCACCAACTCTCGCAGATTCCGATTCCAGGACGTCGCGCAGGACTTCACGCGGCTCGACATGGAATTTTTTCAGCCAGCCGCGCAACAGCTTGCGGAACCAGCTGGGCAAGGCTTCCTGCTGGCCAAAATCGACGACATGCAGCGAGCCGCCCGGTGACAGAGCAGCAAGAGCCGCGGATACCGTCTTTTCCCAGCCGGGGATCATCGACAGCGAATATGAGACAAAGACGCGGTCGAAACTTTCGACGCCGAACAGCGCTTTCGCGTCGAAATTCGTGGCATCGCCGCGCGCCAGCGTGACGCGGCCGGAGAGGCCTTCGCGCGCGAGGGCGGCAGTCGCCGTCTCCAGCATCTCGGCCGAAATATCGAGGCCGAAGAGGCGCGCGCCGGGATAGCGGCGGGCGGCGAGGATGATGTTGCGGCCGGTGCCGCAGCCGAGCTCGAGCACGGTGCCGCCGGCCGGCACATCCAGTCCGGCGATAAGCTGGTCGCGGCCGAGCAGATAGTATTTGCGGGTCAGGTCGTAGATATGACGCTGCCAGCGGTAGACGCCGTCCATCAGCTCGGCATGGCTGGCCGGCAAGTCGGTCGTGCTCATCAGGACCGCTTCACATAGAGATGGAAGCCGCCATAGATGGCCGAGCGGTCGCGCGCCGAAAACTCGCGCGAGGCGTCGTTCTCGTAGCGCCACTGATCGAGCAGCGAATTCGAGACGCGGCCGGGCAGCAGGCTGGGTTCCGCTGCGGTGCGGAAGATGACGCGGGCGCCGGTTGAGGCGGTTCGGGTGATCTCGGCCCACAACCCGTTGAGCTGGTGGTCGGTCATCCAGTCCTGTGCATCGAGCAGCACGAAGCGATCCACCGAGCCGGCATCCTTGCCGGCAAGGAACTCGATCAGATTGGCGTGGTGGATGGCAACGCGATCGACATTGTTGCGGATCGTCTTGTAGTTGCGCTTTTCGAGATAGGCGGGCAGGGCGGCCTCGCTCGGATCAGGGTAGCGGCGGGCGAAAGCCTGCCAGGCGAAATAATTGGTCTTCAGCGGAAAATCGCAGGCGAGCTTTTCCAGTCGTGCCTTCAGCACGCTGGCCATGGTGCCGTCACCCGAGGTGATCAGCGAATCGTACTGGGCCGGCGGAATGCCGAGGCCGAACAGCGAGGCTTTTCGCGAGGTCGCCCATTTCAGCAGCGGTTTTTCGAAGACCGGCGCCAGCTCTTCGTCAAAGAAGCGGCGCTGATCGGCGATGCTCTTGGCGTCCATGATGCCGGCCGGGTCGACGCCGAAGAATTTTGCCGTGCGGTGGCCTATGGCGATGAACAGGCCAAGCAGGCCGGTCTGGTAGAAATTGCGGTCGAACACAGCGATGCGGCGACGGCCGCGCCAGTTGCGGCGCTCCCAATAATGGCGGCTGACCGGGTCGAGATGCGGTGCGATGAAGCGATCGTAGGCCTGTGAATTGTGCCCGGTCTCAGCCGCGCCGAAGAAACGGAACAGGTCGCCCTGCGACGGCAGGTGACGGACGGCTTCGAGCTTCATGCGGTTCAGCGCGATATGGGCAGCGTTGAGGTCGACGGCATCGATCCTTTCCGGCGAGCGGGTGAGATAGGCAAGGATGTTACAGCCGCCGGAGGCAATGGTGACGATGCGGTGGCCCGTCCCGAGCTGCATCGCGTCCATGTCGATTTCGGGGTCTTCCCAGATCTGCGGATAGACGAGGCCGGAGAACAGGAAGGCGAACAGGCGCTCGGAGATGCCGGCTTTCGACAGCGGGCGGTTCTGGTAGACGGCCTTGCCGACTTCCTTGCCGCGGCGAAAAACCAGGTCCCCAGAAATGTCCGTCATGGCAAGGCGATTCCCCGTTTGCTTTGGCGCAAGCCGGTAGCGCAGGGTGATGACAGGCCAGTGACAGCCTGTTGACGCCGGCTCAAGCATTGCTGTGGCGCGCAAAATTAGGTGGTGCCTTGGCACAACCTTACTTGGCAGCGAATTTGGCTGGAAAATCGAGGGCCAGTCGAATCGTAGTTCATGAATCTACGATCAATCCGTAGAGGCAGGCGAGCATCCCCAAATGTCGGTTCCGGTGTCGCAGTTTTCATGAGTTTGTCAGCGGTTGAAACCAAGATAGCCAAATGTATTTGTACAGAAAGTGAGCATCAACCAAAGAGGGCTTGTGCAGAATATGCACCACAGCACGATCACCGTTCGAAACACTTGATCATGAGGGAATGTGAACGGATCGATCTTGGGATGACCTAAGAGTTTTGATAAGGGCGGCACATAATTACCTGTAGCGGCAGCATGCATCGTCTTAGAAAAATGTTTCCATCTTAGAAAAATGAAGCAAGCCCAAAATGCAGGAAAAAGCGTCAGTGCGAATATCATCTTTAGCGGTATGGGTTGCCCGCCGTGAATGATCCACCCAGGGCAACTACTTCGCGCTGGGTCGACCAGCGAAAAGATGAAGGCCTCCACAACAACTCCCAAAAAACAGACTATAGCTCCCCACTTAGCAACCCTTCGACAGAAATCTGGATCATAGTTCGGGAGGCGCGTATACTCATCCATATGGGTGCTAAGTCCTCATCGGTCCTGGAAGTCTTTGGTATAGAATGGCGAAGCTGCTCTTCGCCCTTGAGGGTTTGATCCGCCCGCCGACATCGAAATTGCGCCCGCAACCCTTTTTGGCCCACGGTCGGTTTGGTCCCGCCGGATCGCTCTCAGCCCCCTGCTTTCCATAGGCCCCCTGCTTTCCATAGCTTGCGCAATCGTGCCCGCCGTTTTCCCACCTTGCCCTGCCTAGGCGGCCGATATCATCTTATCTTGCGCGTTACACTTGCGCGTTACGACTTGCCAAATCCACCTGGGGTCGGCGTCGTCACGATGACCGCCTCGCCAGCGTCGAGGATGGTCTGATCGCAGGCTTTCAGCGTCTCGATCGCGCCGGTCTTGCGGCGGACCTTGGTCGAACCGGCCTCGCCATCGCCGCCTCCGTCCAGTCCCCGCGGCGGGCGGTTGCGATGCGAGGACAGGATCGCGCATTCCATTTTTTCGAGGAAGCGGATAGTGCGCCTGGTGCCGTCGCCGGCATTCCATTTGCCTTCGCCGCCGGAGCCTTCGCGGATATGAAAATCCTCCAGCAATACCGGGAAACGCAGTTCCAGCACTTCTGGATCGGTCAGGCGCGAATTGGTCATATGGGTGTGGACGCCGGAGGTGCCGGCAAAACCGCGGCCGTCGTTCATCCGGCCAGCCGGCGAGCCCGAGCAGATCGTCTCGTAATACTGGTACTGCTTGTTGCCGAAGGTGAGATTGTTCATCGTGCCTTGCGCATTGGCCATCGCGCCCATGGCGCCGAACAGCGCGTTGGTGACGTGCTGCGAGGTCTCGACATTACCGGCGACGACCGCCGCGGGATAGGCGGGCTTCAGCATCGAGCCGTCGGGAATGATGATGTTGATCGGCCGCAGACATCCGGCATTCATCGGAATGTTGTCTTCGACCATGACGCGGAAGGCATAAAGCACAGCGGCTCGGGCGACTGGCTCTGGCGCATTGAAATTGTTCTTCATCACCGGCGACGTTCCGGTGAAGTCGACGGTCGCTTCGCGCTTCCGCCGGTCGACCGATATCTTCACCTTGATCATTTGGCCGGTGTCGGTCGGGTATTCGTATTCGGAACTGTCGGGCAGCCGCTCCAGAACGCGGCGCACGCTTTCGGCGGCATTGTCCTGGACATGGCCCATATAGGCTTCGACCACATTGAGGCCGAAATGGGCGACCATCTTGCGCAGCTCGGCGACGCCCTTTTCGTTCGCGGCGATCTGCGCCTTGAGGTCGGCGATGTTCTGGTGCGGATTGCGCGCCGGGTAGGGGTGGTCGGTGAGCAGCGTCTCCAGGTCCTTCTCGCGGAACCGGCCGCGATCGACGATGCGGAAATTGTCAAACAGCACGCCTTCCTCGTCGACGGTTGTGGCAAGCGGCGTCATCGAGCCGGGCGCGGTGCCGCCGATGTCGGCATGATGGCCACGCGAGGCGACGTAGAAGAGGATCTCCTCCCCCGTCGAGGGGGAGGTGGCGGCGAAGCCGCCGGAGGGGGTCGTTGCGGCAGTGCTCGACGCACTTGTGGTGCCTTCTGCGAGGACCCCACCCGGCCGCTTCGCGGCCACCCTCCCCTCAAGGGGGAGGGAAAACACCGGCGTCACCACTGTGATATCAGGCAGATGGGTGCCGCCATTGTAAGGTGCGTTCAGCGCAAAGACGTCGCCGGGATGGATGTCGCCGGAGTTCAACCGGATGATGGTTTCCACCGAGCGGTCCATCGAGCCGAGATGCACCGGCATATGCGGCGCGTTGGCGACCAGCGCGCCATTCCGGTCGAAGACGGCACAGGAGAAGTCGAGGCGCTCCTTGATATTGACCGAATAGGCGGTGTTCTGCAGCGTCACGCCCATCTGCTCGGCGATCGACATGAACAGGTTGTTGAAGACCTCCAGCATCACCGGATCGGCTTCGGTGCCGAGTGCGGCGTGTCGGCGCTTCTTCTCGACGCGCCGCATCAACACGTGATCCTTGGCGGTGATCTCGGCCTGCCAGCCCGGCTCGACGACAATGGTCTGGTTTGGCTCGATGATCAAAGCGGGGCCGGCGATCTTGTTACCAGGCTTCAGCGTTTCGCGAGGGAAAATGCCGGCGTCGCGCCAGACGCCGTCGACAAAGATTTTCCGGTTCCCGGAAGGACTTGCGGCCATGTCTTCAACAACTGAATCGCTTTCGTCGCGGCCGGTGCCGCCGGTATCGGTACCTTCGACGCCGATCGACTCAACGATCATCGGCTTGTCGTCGTAGACGAAACCGAACTGTGCCTTGTGCGCCGATTCGAAGTCCGCCTTGGCCTGCGCAATCGAGCCGTGCCCGAAGTTCACAGGCAGCGCGGTATCGGTGCCGTCGTAGCGGATCTGCAGCACCGGTCTCGAGACGACCGCGTCTTCGCTGATGCCTTGCGCGGCGAGTTCGTCGATGACGGCTTTGCGCAGCGTTGCGATGAGTTCATCGATCGCTGGCCCGGAATTGTCCGCCAGCGGCTTCAGCAGCGCCTGCTGGCGTGACGCAAATACAGAGGATAGGCCGATGCCGTATGCCGAGAGCAGGCCTGAGAAGGGATGGATCAGCACCGCCTCCATGCCGAGCGCATCGGCGACCAGGCAAGCGTGCTGGCCGCCGGCGCCGCCGAAGCAGTTCAGGAGGTATTCGGTGACATCGTAGCCGCGCTGCACCGAAATCTTCTTGATGGCGTTGGCCATGTTTTCGACGGCGATGGTGATGAACCCTTCGGCGACGGTTTCCGGGGAGCGGCCGTCGCCGATCTCGGCGGCAAGGGCCGCGAATTTTTCGCGAACCGTCTGGACGTCGAGCGGTTCGTCCTGGCCCGGTCCAAAAATAGCCGGGAAGAACTCGGGCTGCAGCTTGCCCAGCATGACATTGGCGTCGGTGACGGCCAACGGGCCGCCGCGCCTATAGGCGGCCGGGCCGGGATTGGCGCCGGCCGAATCCGGCCCGGCGCGAAAGCGGCCGGCCTCGTAATGCAGGATCGAGCCGCCGCCTGCAGCGACGGTGTGGATGCGCATCATCGGCGCGCGGATGCGCACGCCGGCGACCTCGGTGTCGAAGGTGCGCTCGTAGTCGCCATCGTAATGGGCGACATCGGTGGAGGTGCCGCCCATGTCGAAGCCTATGACCTTGCCGAAACCGGCGAGTTTTGCCGTCTCGACCATGCCGACGACGCCGCCGGCCGGGCCGGACAACAGCGCATCCTTGCCCTGGAACATGTCGGCGGCGGTGAGGCCGCCCGACGACATCATGAACATGAGGCGAGGAGATTGGCCGATCTCCCCCCCTGTGGGGGAGATGCCCGGCAGGGCAGAGGGGGGCGCCGTAGGGTGCTTTGTGTCATGATTGGCGTCACTAAGATGCTGAGATGCTGGCGGGACAGCGCCCCCGTCTGTCGGCTTCGCCGACATCTCCCCCACGAGGGGGGAGATTGGAGCCACGCCCAGCTCACCGGCAACCCTTTGCACATACCTAGCCAGGATCGGCGACAGGTAGGCGTCGACCACGGTGGTGTCGCCGCGGCCGACCAGCTTGATCAGCGGCGAGACCTCGTGACTGACCGAGACCTGCGAAAATCCGAGTTTTCTGCAGACCTTCGCAACTGCCTTTTCGTGATCGGGATGTTTCCAGGCATGCATGAAGACGATCGCGACCGCATCGATGCCGTCCGCCTTGGCTTGCTCAATAGCCGGGCGTACAGAAGCAATGTCGAGCAGGCGCTCGACACTGCCGTCGGCGCGAACCCTTTCGTCGATCTCGACGACGCGCTCATAGAGCTGTTCGGGAAGGATGATCTGCTTGGCAAAGATATCTGGCCTGGCCTGATAGGCAATCCTCAGCGCATCGCGGAAGCCTTTGGTGATGAGCAGCAGCACACGGTCGCCCTTGCGCTCGAGAAGCGCATTGGTGGCAACCGTGGTGCCCATCTTGACATCGCCGATCAGAGCGGAGGGGATTGGAGCGCCGGGTTGGACGCCGAGCAAATCGCGAATGCCCTGGATGGCAGCGTCGGCATAGGCTTCGGGATTCTCGGACAGCAGCTTGCGCGGGTGCAGCGCGCCTTGCGGGTCACGGCCGATGACATCTGTGAAGGTGCCGCCACGGTCGATCCAGAAATCCCATTTTGCAGTCACTGCGGCGGCTCCCGGGATTTTTCCCTGTTCGATCTGTTAGCTTGCGAGGCCCTAACCGGCAATCGTCAAATGATTGGAATATGTTACAGGCAGAAATGCAACGTTACGAAACTCATGCGCAGCTTACGCATTGTGTCCTCGACCGCCGCCGGTAACGGAGGCGTGATTAGAGGAGAGATATCATGAAGAAACTCATTCTTGCGTCGGTGTCGGCGCTTGCGTTGCTTGGCCTTGCCGCCTGCAGCAACAGCGGCACCGACAACACCACGACGCAGAGCACCAACCCGCCGGCATCCGACCAGACGATGAAACCGGCTGCTCCTGACGCAAACAAGCCTGCCGAGCCGGCTCCGGCTCCGGCGCCTGCGCCGGCTGCTCCGGCTCAGTAGTCAATGTGACAACCAAGGAAAGGCTGGCCTCACAGGCCGGCCTTTCTGCTGCTTACGATACCAGCGCCTGGCGGCCGAGTGCGACGACGTGAGCGCTGGCGCCAGCCGCCTCAGGCATTGCGCCAAATCGATTGGGCCAGCCCCTGCGGCACTGTCTTGGCTTGATAGCGATGGGTGGTTGGTCCTATGAAGCCCCCATGTCGATTTGGGACCGCCTTGGCGACTTCGTCACACGCGTTTCATCTTCAGCGTCGTCAGGCGTCGCCGAAGTGGTCGAGGCCGTGCGCACGGTTTTCTCCGGCGATGCCGATCTGCGCCGGCGCGTCGCCTTCTCGGTGGCGATGATCGCCCTGTCGGCCAAGATGGCCAAGGCAGACGGCATCGTCACGCAAGACGAGGTGCGCGCCTTCCAGGAAATATTCGAGGTGCCGAAGGAACAGAGGCGCAATGTGGCGCGGCTCTACGATTTGGCCAAACGCGACATTGCCGGTTTCGAGACCTATGCCGAGCGGATGGCGCAGCTTTGCGGTTCGGGCCATTCGAACTGCCTGATGCTCGAGGATATACTCGACGGGCTGTTCCACATCGCCAAGGCCGACGGGCTGGTGCATGAGCGCGAGGGCGAATTCCTGCATCGCATCGCCGAGATATTCCGCATCGATGAGGCGCATTACCAGAGCATCCTGGCCCGGCATGTCGATCTGGGTGCCGCCGATCCCTATGTTGTGCTCGGCATCGAGCGCGGGAAGCCGTTCGAGGAGGTCCGCAGGCGCTACCGCAAGCTGGTCTCCGACAATCATCCGGACCGGCTGATCGCACGCGGCCTGCCGCAGGAATTCATCAAGATCGCGACGACCAGGCTGGCGGCGATCAACGCGGCCTATGAAATGATCGAGCGAGGCCTGCGGCACGCATGAGCGGCTTTCCGCCCGATGAGCCGAGCGCCGAGGTCAGGGTATCGCCGAATTTCGGACCACGGCGCGGGACGCTCGGACCCGATATGATCGTGCTGCACTACACCGGCATGGCTACCGGCGCCGGTGCCGAGGCATGGTTGTGCGATCCGGCAAGCGAGGTCTCGTCGCACTACCTGGTCCATGAGGACGGCCGCATTGTTCAGATGGTAAGGGAAAGCGACCGCGCCTGGCATGCCGGCAAGAGCTCGTGGGTCGGACAGAGCGACATCAACTCCTGTTCGATCGGCATCGAGATCGTCAATCCGGGGCATACGCTCGGCTATCGCAACTTTGCAAAACCGCAGATCGGTGCGGTGATCGGCCTGTGCGCCGGCATCATCGAGCGCCATTCCATTCCGGCGCAGCGGGTGCTTGCCCATTCCGACGTGGCACCGGGGCGCAAGGTCGATCCAGGCGAGAAATTTCCATGGAAGGCCTTGTTTGCCGTCGGTATCGGCCATGTTGTGCCGGCAGCACCGATCCGGCGCGGCGCCGTGCTGAAGCCAGGCGATACCGGCGCCGAGGTAGAGGCGCTGCAGTCGATGCTGGCGCTCTATGGTTATGGCGTCGAGATCACCGGCGCCTTCGATCGGCAGACCGAAATCGTGGTAGAGGCATTTCAGCGGCATTTCCGGCAGCGCCTGGTCGATGGCATGGCTGATGGATCGACGATCCGCACGCTGGAAAGGCTGCTCGCTTCCGTAAGGATAGCCTCTCTCAAATAATCTTTTGCCAGCTTAAAAATTACAATCTGTTACTCAAAGTGACTTGCGTCGCCTTCTTTGGCGCCAATTCCGTCGTCAAAGGCGATCCGTACAGATTGTCGGACGTCTATCCCCCCAAATGTTCCGATGTTGATTGAGGGTATCTGCGCGAAGTTCTTTGTGCAGATCAAACAGAACAGGATCACATGCAGAAATTGACCGTTTTAACGGCAGCCATTGCTGCCGGCGTAATGACTTTTGCCTTCAGTGCGGCAAACAGCGCACCGCTGAGCCAGCGGGCCGATCAGGGCTTCAGTGCCGCAGCCGGCAAAACCGCCGTGCCGAAAGCCACCCGTGGTGCAAAAGTAGAGAAGACCGCCACCGCAAAAGTGGAACAAGCAACCGCGGTAAGGACGAAAAAGCCGGCCCCTGCGAAAAAGCCAACCGCTGCAAGAAAGACAATCTCAAAACACTATGTGAAGCGTAACCGCAAAAGCATCGACCACATGGCAACGGCGTCAGTCGCTCCGAAGAGCAGGCCAGCGCCTCAGGCGGTGGTAGTCGGCGCCAGCGGACAGTATTCGGCGATCATTGCGCGTTATGCCGCCAGCTATGGCGTCCCGGTGTCGCTCGCCAACGCCGTCATCAAGATCGAAAGCAACTACCAACCGAACCAGGTCGGCAGCGCCGGCGAGATCGGCCTGATGCAGATCAAGCCGGCGACGGCGCGGATGATGGGCTATAGCGGTTCGGTTCAGGGCCTCTATGATCCAGATACCAACATCAAATACGGCATGAAGTACCTCGCCATGGCGCGGGATCTCGGCGGCGGCACGACCTGCGGCACGATCCTGAAATACAATGCCGGCCATGCCGCCACACGGATGAACCCGGTGTCCGCAGCCTATTGCGGCAAGGTCAAGGTCCAGCTGGCTGCACTTGGAGCGCCCGCCTGACAAGCGACAACTTGCTTTTTCGTTTGCGTTTTCGGGCCTGAACCCCTTTATACGCCTTGCCAGCTGGCCGGGCGGCCGCACCCGCGAAGCCGAAAGGCTGCGGGTGAGGAAAGTCCGGGCTCCATGGAGACACGGTGCCGGTTAATGGCCGGCGGGGGCGACCCCAGGGAAAGTGCCACAGAAAGCAAACCGCCACGATCCAATCGTGGCAAGGGTGAAAGGGTGGGGTAAGAGCCCACCGCGCGACTGGCAACAGGAGCGGCACGGTAAACCCCACCGGGAGCAAGACCGAATAGGGGCGGTGCGAGGGGAAACCCTCGAGGGCTGTTTCCGGCTCACCGTCCGGGTAGGTTGCGTGAGGCGTATGGCAACATGCGCCCAAGATGAATGGCCGCCACGTTCTCGCCGTGTAAGCGGCGAGGGCCATACAGAACCCGGCTTACAGGCCAGCTGGCAGTTTTCCCCGATAAAAGGAAATCTCCTGATATCAGCAGGTTGCGTCTTCGGGCGCAGCCGTTGGTTCAGTTTTCGACCCGCAATTAAGCGCGGCATTCCTTGAAAATGGTGCGATTAAATCGTACCATTTGGATGACGGTATTCAGGAGCGCGTCATGGGACAGGTCGATAAACGCAGCATCACGCTGTCGCCGGAATTGGCGGCGGTGGTCGACGACGTGGTCGCCGCCGGCGAATATGCCTCGGCGAGCGAGGTGATCCGCGACGCGCTGCGGCAATGGAAGGACCGGCGCGACCTGCTCGGCTACACGGTCGAGGAATTGCGCAAGCTGGTGCAGGAAGGGATCGACAGCGGGCCGGGGCTGGACGGGCCGCCAATCATGGAACGGCTGCGCGCCAAATATCTGAAAATGGCCGGAACCAAAGGCCTTGAGGAGTGAAATACCGCCTGCTTCCTCAGGCATTGATCGACCTCGAAGCCATCGGCGACTACATTGCCGAACAGAATCCAAATGCGGCGGTTCGGCTCGTGGATCTCTTGCAAAGGCGGTGGGATTTGCTGACCCTGCACCCCTTCTCAGGTGCGCCGCGCGAAGACATCGCAACCGGAATCCGTCACCTGATCGTCGGCGAATACCTCACCCTGTACCGCGTCAGTGAAGAGGCGATCGAAATCGTTCGCGTGCTGCACGGCCGGCGCAAGATTGATGCCGACGATCTGAATTCGTGATTGCCGATTCAGCCACCGATTGCGTCTAGCGACGCCTCGATCGCCTGCCAAAGCTCTTCCACCGGCTCGCAGCCGACCGACAGGCGAACGAAGCCGGGCGGAACGGCATCTCCCCTTTTTGATCGCCGTTCCGCCGAAGTGTGCACGCCGCCGAACGATGTCGCAGCCTGCATCAAGGCGCAATTGTTGATGAAATCCTCGGCCTTGTCCTCCGAGGCGAGCACGAAGGAGATGAGAAAGCCGAAGCGCTCCATCTGGGCGCGGGCAAGATTGTGCGATGGATCGCTCTCCAGTCCCGGAAAGCGCAAGCCGCTGATCGCGCGATGGTTTTTCAGTCGTCGCGCTATCATTTCGGCGGAAGCGCACATGCGGTCGAAGCGCACGTCCAGCGTTTCGAGGCCGCGATGCACCAGCCATGCCTCGAACGGCCCGGGGATGGCGCCCGACGTCTCGCGCCAGTCGGTCACCCTCGAGATAATGTCCGCGTCGCGGCTGGCGACATGGCCGAACAGCACATCGGAATGGCCGTTTGGTGCCTTGGTGTCGGCGGCAATGACGATATCTGCGCCGAGATCGAGCGGGCGCTGGCCGAAAGGCGTCATCGTCGTGTTGTCGACCACAAGCCCCGCACCCGCTTTGTGCACGGCTTCGGCGACGGCTGCGATGTCGCATATATCCAGTCCCGGGTTGGCGGGCGTTTCGACGAAGGCAAGCCGGTATCCGTCGAAGCCGCCGTCGAGGAAGCTCGACGTCGGCCGGACATCATAAGCGACGCCGAAGGACTTCAGGAAGCGCTCTGCCAGCGCTCTCGTCGTGTGATAGCCGTCGGACGGCAGCAGGATACGGTCGCCGGCTTTGAGCAGGCCGAAAAATACTGCCGAGATGGCAGCCATCCCCGAGGGAAAGGCGACGCATGGGGCGTCTTCCAGATGCGCCAGCATGTGCTCGACCGCATCCCAGGTTGGATTGCTGAAGCGGCCATATTGATCATAGCCGGTGGCGTCGCCGGGCGCATGAAAGATGGCGGCCATGGTCAGGGGCAAGGGGATCGGGTCGCCCTTGGCCAGCCCGCCGCGGCGCAGATGGGGAAGTGCCGCGGCGCGTGACTTGGCTGTTTCGGACATGGTTTCAACCTCGTTACTGACCGGAAAAGGACATGCCGAGGCTATGCGCGGCAGCGATCCGCAGCAAGCCGGCTCCGGTTGGGCCACACGGCTCTAAACGCTTCGTTAGGCTTAATAGACGATAAAGACGGGAGTGCCGTCAAAGCTGCTCTCCCCAGTCGTGGCAGGCGCGTTTTGAAGACTGTTCCCGTTGACGCCCATAACACCCCATGATATCCCATTCCGATACTCAAGCCTTCGTTTCGTGTCAGGGTGAAGCGTACGCCAATCGGGCAGCCGCGGCGGCTGCGCGTTTGCCTGCGTTCGCCCGTTATAACGAAGTGGGTTTTGGACGCCGACCGGGCTGGGGCGGCGCGGACAGGAAGATGCAGAGGGGTGCGGCGGCGCAAGCGGCCGTAACGCGTAATGGACCGGTTTCTGTCGAACGCGGTGAACAGGATCGATGCGAAGGGACGGGTGTCCGTGCCGGCGCATTTCCGTGCCGTTGTGCAGAAACGCGGCTATTCGGAACTTTATGCGCTACGCTGCCTGGATCGCCCGGCGATGGATGTCGGTGGGCTCGACCTGCTCGATCGCTACGAGCAGCGTATCGCCCAGGAAGACCCGTTCCTGCAGACGGCGGACGACATGTCGTTCTTCTGCCATGGCGATGGAACGTTTCTGAAGCTCGACCAGGACGGCCGTATCACGATGAGCGATTTCATTCGCGAGCATACCGGCATTTCAGCGGAAGTGGCCTTCGTTGGCCGCGGCAATTTCTTTCAGATCTGGGAGCCGGGACGGCTCAGCGCCTATGGGACGGAAGCACGCGCCCGGCTTTTGCAACTTCGGCAGGGGACGAAGCCCGGGGAGCGGCCGGAATGATGGCGGGCGACGGCGATGAAGTTCATGCCGCTGGCGGACCAGCCCGTCACATTCCGGTCCTCCTTGCCGAAGTTCTGGAGGCGCTGGCGCCGACAAAAGGCGAGGTGATCGTCGACGGCACGTTCGGTGCCGGCGGCTACACGAAGGCCATTCTGGCAAGCGGAGCCTCGGTCGTCGCCATCGACCGCGATCCGGATGCGATCGCGGCGGGGCGGGCCCTTGAACAGCAGTCCGGCGGCAAGCTCAGGCTTGTCCAGGCACCGTTCTCGACGCTCGACGAACAGGTTGAAAGTGCCGATGGCGTCGTGCTCGACATCGGCATCTCCTCCATGCAGATCGACCAGCCGGAGCGCGGCTTTTCGTTCCGGGCCGATGGGCCGCTCGACATGCGCATGGCGCAGGCGGGCCTGAGCGCCGCCGACGTCGTGAACACCTTCAAGGTGGGCGATCTTGCCCGCATCTTCGGTTTTCTCGGCGAGGAACGCCATGCCGGGCGCATCGCCCGCATGATCGAGAGCCGTCGCGAAAAACGCCCCTTCGAGCGCACGCTCGATCTTGCCGATGCCATCGAGACGCATATCGGTCGCGCGCCAAAGGACAAGATCCATCCGGCCACCCGCGTTTTCCAGGCGCTGCGCATCTTCGTCAATGACGAACTCGGCGAACTGGCCAAGGCACTGTTTGCCGCAGAGCGCGTGCTGAAACCGGGCGGGCGGCTTGTCGTGGTGACCTTCCATTCCCTGGAGGACCGCATCGTCAAGCGCTTCATCGCCGACAGAGCCGATTCAGCGACCGGATCGCGGCACCTGCCCGAGGCGCAGGCGCGCACCGCCACCTTCACCAAGAAGGGCGGCGGCGTGACGCCTGGCGATGCCGAGATAACGGCAAATCCGCGGGCGCGCTCGGCAAGGCTGCGCGCTGCGATCCGTACAGAGGCGCCGGCGCGCGCCGGCGATTTTTCGATTTTCGGCCTGCCAAAACTGCCTGGCCCAAAGCTTCCCGGCGCCGATCGACCGGGAGAGAGGTGAGCACGTGTTTCGTACCAGCGACATAGTCCTGATCGCCGTCATGGTTTCAGCGGCTGCCCTGACCTACAAGACCAAGCGCGAGGCCGAGGAGCAACTGGCGGCAGTGCACAAGATCCAGGCGCAGATCCGTTATGAGGAGGACACGATCGACCTGCTCAAGGCGGACTGGAGCCTGCTTACCCAGCCGTCGCGCCTGCAGAAGCTCACCGAAATCTACAAATCGCAACTCGGACTCGAGCCGGTCAATGCGCGGCAGATCGTCGGGCTGGACGATCTGCCGGCGAAACCCGTCAACATCGAGGACCTTTCATCGCAGCGGCTGGGCGGCATGGCCGATATCCGCGGCAAGGATCCCGTGGTGACCGGAGGCATCGTCCAATGATCACCGGATTTCCAATGGCTGCCAGATTTCCAAAGATTGGCAGGCTGCTGAAGCGCGGTTCGAAGCCGGGTGCAGGCGGATCGATCGTGGTCGAAGGTGCCCGCAAGGCGACCGGTGGCAAGGGCAGGACTCGCATCGTCATGACCATGGCAGTGTTCTTCGGCATCTATTCGACCATTGCCGGGCGGCTGGTCTATCTGGGTTTCCAGAATCCCGACCTGTCGGGCGGCCCGCAGAGCCGGGTGACGGCATCGCGACCCGACATCGTCGACCGTAACGGCGAAGTGCTGGCGACCGACATCAAGACCGCGTCGCTGTTTGCCGAACCGCGCCGCATCGTCGATGCCGACGAGGCGATCGAAAAGCTGTCGACGGTGCTTCCCGAGATCGACTACGAGCAGACATACAACAAGCTGAAGAGCGGCGCCGGGTTCGTCTGGCTGCAGCGTCAACTGACGCCGAAGCAGCAGGCCGACATCATGCAACTCGGCATCCCCGGATTCGGCTTTCGCACCGAAAAGCGCCGGTTCTATCCGGCCGGCGAAACCTCGTCCTACATTGTCGGCCTCACCAACATCGACAATCAGGGCATCTCCGGCATGGAGAAATACATCGACGAACAAGGCTTGAGCGACCTTCAGGCGTCGGGTCTGGCGGTGGCCAAGGATTTGAAGCCGGTGCAGCTCTCGATCGACCTGCGCGTCCAGCATATCGTGCGCGATGAGGTCGCCACCGGCATGGAAAAGTACCACGCGATCGCGGCGGGCGCCGTCGTGCTCAACGTCAAGACCGGCGAGGTGCTGGCGATGGCGTCGGTTCCGGATTTCGATCCGAACAACCCCTATAACGCGCAGGACAAGGACCGGCTCAACCGTATGTCGGCCGGCCTCTATGAAATGGGGTCGACCTTCAAGAGCTTCACCACCGCCATGGCGCTCGATTCCGGCAAGATAACGCTGCAAAGCCGTTTCGACGCGTCGCGCCCGATCAGGATCGGCCATCAAACCATCCATGATTTCCATGGCAAGGGCCGGGTACTGTCGGTGCCGGAAGTGTTCATCTACTCCTCCAATATCGGCTCTGCCAAGGAAGCCGAAGCGGTTGGCATCGACGGACACCGCGAATTCCTGCATCGCCTGGGAATCCTCGAGAAGATGCAGACCGAACTGCCGGAAGTGGCTCGGCCGACCGAGCCCAAGGTCTGGAAGCAGGTCAATTCGATCACCATCGCCTTCGGCCACGGTGTATCGACGACGCCGCTGCAGACAGCGGTCGGCTGCGCCGCGCTGATGAATGGCGGCTATCTGATGGACCCGACCTTCCTGCCGCGCACGCAGGAGCAGGCGATGGCGGTGGCCAAGAAAGTGGTCAGCGACAAGACGGTCGAGGGCATGCGCTATCTCTATGCACTCAATGCCGAAAAGGGATCCGGCCGCAATGCACGGGTGCCAGGATACCGGGTGGGCGGCAAGACGGGAACGGCGGAGAAGGTTGTCAACGGCCGTTACTCGAAGGAAAAGAATTTCAACGCCTTCGTTGCGGCTTTTCCGATGGACGATCCGCAATACATAGTGCTTACGATCGCCGACGAACCGAAGCCGGAAAAGCCCGGCATGGGTGGTACGGCCGCCTCGAACGCGGGCATCATGGCTGCAAACATCATCCGACGTGCGGCTTCCATGCTTGGCGTGAAGCCAGATTTCAGCCATGAAAATGGTGCAACGCTGGTTTCCTATCAGTGATTCTTGGGGCGCGCCGGCAACTGCGCGCTATTTTGTTGCGATGAACGGGGTTCGATGAAGCTGAAAAATCTAGCCGGTATCCTGCCTGTCGAGGGGACAGCTTCCTTCGACATGGAGGTTACAGGGATTTCGTCGGATTCCCGCCAGGTAACACGGGGCGTCGTCTTTTTCGCGCTCACCGGCTCCAAGGCGGATGGCGCAGCCTACGCAGCCGATGCCGCAAGCCGCGGCGCTGCCGCGATCGTGGTCGGCAAAGGCAGTGCGGTCGCCGGGCTGCCAGTCCCGGTTCTTGTCGTAGACGATCCGCGCATTGCACTGGCGCTGAGTGCTGCACGTTTTTTCGGCATGCAACCGCAAACCATGGTCGCGGTGACCGGAACCAGCGGCAAGACCTCGGTCGCCGCATTCACCCGGCAGATATGGGAGCAGGCGGGTTTTGCCGCCGCCTCGATCGGCACGACCGGCGTGGTGGCGCCGGGCCGCAACGAATACGGCTCGCTGACCACGCCGGATCCGGTGGCACTGCACAGGCTGCTCAAGGAGCTGGCGGAGGCCGGCGTCACCCACGCCTCGATGGAAGCGTCCAGCCATGGCCTCGACCAGCGCCGGCTCGACGGCGTCAAGCTCGCGGCCGGCGGCTTCACCAATCTCGGCCGCGACCATATGGACTATCATCCGACGGTCGAGGACTATCATCGCGCCAAATTGCGTCTGTTCGACGCGCTGCTGCCGAAGGGCGCGCCGGCGGTCATCTTTGCCGACGACCCGTGGTCGGAGCCGACGATCAAGGCGGCGCGGGCAGCGGGACTGAACGTGCTGACGGTCGGCCGCCACGGCGATTTCCTGCGGCTGAAGCGGGTCGAGCACGAGCGCCACCGCCAGCGCGCCGAGGTCGAAGCGGACGGCGTTCTCCACGAAGTCGACTTGCCGCTGGCCGGCGACTTCCAGATTGCAAATGCGCTGGTGTCGGCCGGCCTCGCCATTTCGACTGGAACATCTGTTGCCAAGGCGTTGATGGCGCTGGAGAAATTGAAGGGCGCGCCGGGACGGCTCGACCTTGTCGGGACGGCCGCCAACGGCGCGCCGGTCTATGTCGACTACGCGCACAAGCCGGATGCGCTGGAAAACGTGCTGGCTTCGGTGCGCCCCTTTACCACCGGCCGCGTCATCGTCGTATTCGGTTGCGGCGGCGACCGGGACCGAGGCAAGCGGCCGATCATGGGCGAGATCGCCACAAGGCTGGCCGAGGTGGTCATCGTCACCGACGACAATCCCCGCTCGGAAGTACCCGAGACGATCCGCGCCGCGATCCTGGAAGCCGCACCTGGCGCCATCGAGATCGGCGACCGGCGCAAGGCCATCCACGAGGCGGTCGGGATGCTTCACGCTGGCGACACGCTGATCGTGGCCGGCAAGGGCCATGAGGAAGGCCAGACCATCGGCACCGAGACGCTGCATTTTTCCGATCATGAGGAAGTTCGCTCGGCGCTGCGGGAGCAAGCGGCGTGAGCTATCTGTGGACCTCCGAGGCGCTGGTTGCCGCCATGGATGGCCGGCCGCTCGGTCCGATGCCTGAAGCCATCGCCGGCATTTCCATCGACAGCCGCAGCCTGCAGCCGGGAGACGCTTTCTTCGCCATCAAGGGCGAGGCCATGGACGGCCATGATTTCGTCACCGCCGCCATCAAGGCGGGCGCCGGCGTGCTGGTCGTCGCCGAGGGCAAGCTGCCGTCGCTGGGGCGGCTGACGGCACCGATGATCGTCGTGGAGGACGTGCTTGTCGCTCTGGAAAAGCTCGGCGTTGCGGCGCGCGCACGCTCAAAGGCCAGGGTCATTGCCGTGACCGGATCGGCGGGCAAGACCACCACCAAGGAAGCGCTACGCCACGCTCTCTCCGCGGTCGGTACGGTGCATGCATCGGCCCAGTCGTTCAACAATCACTGGGGCGTGCCGCTGACGCTGGCGCGCATGCCCCAGGATTGCGACTATGCCGTCTTCGAGATCGGCATGAACCATCCCGACGAGATCCGGCCGCTGGTCAAGATGGTCCGGCCGCATGTCGCCATCGTCACGTTGATCGCGGCCGCTCACCTCGGCTTCTTCCGCAACCTGGACGAGATCGCCAAGGCCAAGGCAGAGGTTTTCGAGGGACTGGAACCCGGTGGCGCCGCCCTTCTCAACCGCGACGATGCGCGCTGGAAGCTGCTGGAGAAGATGGCCAAAGAGGCCGGCGTCGAGCATGTCTACGGGTTCGGCGAGAACGCCCGGGCGACCTTCAAACTGATCAAATGCGAGCTCAATGCCGATCACTCGGTCATCACCGCCAAGATTGGCGGGCACGAGATTGTCGCCAGGATCGGCGCGCCGGGCCGCCATATGGTGCAGAACGTGCTCGCGGTGCTTGGTGCCGCGCATCTGGTCGGCGCCGACGTTAACAGGGTTGCGCAGGCGCTGGCCGATCTTTCGCCCGAACGCGGACGCGGCAAGCGCTATGTGTTGCGTCACCCCAACGGGCCGATCACGCTGATCGACGAGAGCTACAACGCCAATCCGGCGTCGATGAGCGCTGCAATGGCACTGCTCAACACGACGCCGGTGTCGGGCGAGGGCAGGCGCATTGCCGTGCTCGGCGATATGCTCGAGCTCGGCAGCCATTCGGCGAAATTGCATGCCGCGCTTGCCGGTCTGATCGTCGGCACCGACACGCGCACGGTCTTTCTCGGCGGTCCGGAAATGCGGGCGCTGGCCGACGTTTTGCCCGACGAGATCAAGACGGAATACCGCGCCGGTGCGGAAGATCTGAAACCGGTTCTTCTATCGGAATTGAAGCCCGGCGACGTGGTCATGATCAAATCGTCGAAGGGCATAGGCTTTTCAAAGCTGGTCGAGGCGTTGCTCGGCAAGTTTCCGGCGGAAGCCACAACCAGCAGACAGACCTAGGATCGGTCCGGGGGACGCAAGCGCATGCTAACACTGCTCGTCGAATTTGCGGACAAGATCTCGGTCTTCAACGTCTTCCGCTACATAACCTTCCGCACCGGCGGAGCGCTGATCACAGCGGCGCTGATCGTGTTCATCTTCGGACCGACCATCATCAATTCGCTGCGGCTGCGGCAAGGCAAGGGCCAGCCGATCCGGGCCGACGGGCCGCAGACGCATTTCAAGAAGGCGGGAACGCCGACAATGGGCGGACTGATGATCCTGTCCGGCATCGTCGGTTCGTCGCTGCTGTGGGCGAACCTGTCGAGCATCTACGTCTGGGTGGTCCTGCTGGTGACGCTGGGATTCGGCTCGATCGGCTTTTACGACGATTATCTCAAAGTAACCAAGCAATCGCATCTCGGCTTTTCCGGCAAGGCGCGGCTGGGGCTCGAATTCGTTATCGCCGGCATCGCCGCCTGGGTGATCATGCATAACGGCCAGGCGCCGTTCTCGTCATCGCTGACATTCCCTTTCGCCAAGGAGTTTCTCGTCAATCTCGGCTGGTTCTTCATCCCGTTCTCGTGCTTCGTCATCGTCGGCGCCGGCAATGCGGTGAACCTGACCGACGGTCTCGACGGGCTGGCGATCGTGCCGATCATGATCGCGGCCGCATCCTTCGGCGTCATCGCCTATCTCTCTGGCAACGCGGTGTTCGCCGAATATCTGCAGATCCATTTCGTGCCCGGCACCGGCGAACTTGCGGTGGTCCTTGGAGCGGTGATCGGCGCCGGTCTCGGCTTCCTCTGGTTCAATGCGCCGCCGGCGGCGATCTTCATGGGCGACACCGGCTCGCTGGCGCTGGGTGGGCTGATCGGCACGGTCGCGGTGGCGACCAAGCACGAGATCGTGCTGGTCATCGTCGGCGGTCTGTTCGTCGTCGAGATATTCTCGGTCATCATCCAGGTCGGCTACTTCAAGATGACCGGCAAGCGCGTCTTCCTGATGGCGCCGATCCACCATCATTTCGAAAAGCTCGGCTGGACCGAAAGCCAGGTGGTGATCCGCTTCTGGATCATCGCCGTCATCCTGGCGCTGGTCGGCCTGTCGACCCTGAAGCTCAGATAGGAGGCCGCTTGATCCCCGCCGCATCCTTTTCAGGCAAGCGCGTTTCGCTCTTCGGGCTCGGTGGCTCGGGGATTGCCACGGCGCGCGCGCTGATCGAGGGCGGCGCGGATGTGCTGGCCTGGGACGACAATCCCGACAGCGTCGCCAAGGCCGGCGCGGTCGGCATCACGACAGCGGACCTGCGCGGTGCGGACTGGGCGAGGTTTTCCGCCTTCGTGCTGTCGCCCGGCGTGCCGCTGACGCATCCCAAGCCACACTGGACCGTCGAGTTGGCGCGGGGCTCAGGCGTGGAGATCATCGGCGACATCGAGCTTTTCTGCCGCGAGCGGATGCTGCTGGCACCGGCAGCACCTTTCATTGCCATTACCGGCACCAACGGCAAGTCGACGACCACGGCACTGACGGCGCACATCCTAAAATCGGCTGGGCGCGACACGCAGATGGGCGGGAATATCGGCCGCGCAGTGATGACGCTCGATCCGCCGCAGCCTGAACGGCATTATGTGGTTGAGTGCTCTTCCTACCAGATCGATCTTGCCCCTTCGATCAACCCGACGGCCGGTGTGCTGCTCAACCTGACGCCGGACCATCTCGACCGCCATGGCACGATGCAACACTACGCCTCGATCAAGGAGCGGCTGGTGGCCGGCAGCGAGACGGCAATCATCGGTGTCGACGATTCCTGGTGCGCCCAGATCGCCGATCGGCTGGAGCGGGCCGGCCGGCAGGTCATCCGCATCTCCAAGCGGCTGCCGCTGACCGACGGCTATTTCGCTGACGGCACCAACTTAATGGAAGCCGTGCACGGCCGCTACAGCCGTGTCGCCTTCCTCGAAGGCATCGGCTCGTTGCGCGGCCAGCACAATGCGCAGAACGCGCTGGCCGCCGCCGCCGCCTGCCTCAAGGTCGGGCTCGAGCTCGGCGAGATCCAATCCGGACTGGAGAGTTTCCCTGGGCTGGCGCACCGCATGGAGCAGGTCGGCCGCAAAGGGCATGTGCTGTTCGTCAACGATTCCAAGGCGACCAATGCCGATGCCGCTGCACCGGCGCTGTCGAGCTTTGCGCGTATCTACTGGATTGCCGGCGGCCTGCCGAAAGAGGGCGGCATCGAGCCGTTACGCGGCTTCTTCCCGCGCATCGCCAAGGCCTATCTGATCGGCGAAGCCGCACCGGCCTTTTCGGCGACGCTGGGCGAAGCGGTGCCCTACGAGATATCAGGCACGTTAGCGGCGGCAGTCGAACACGCCGCCCGCGATGCGGCCGGGGATAGTAGCGGCGAGGCAGTGGTGCTGCTGTCGCCGGCCTGCGCCAGTTTCGACCAATTCAAGAATTTCGAAGTCCGCGGCGAGGCGTTCAGGCAAGCCGCAACCGCCATTGATGGCGTGAAGCCCATCGGAGGGACACGATAATGCAAAGCCGTCTCGACAAAAGCCCTGTGGCGACCTGGTGGTGGACGATCGATCGGTGGTTCCTGGCGGCGTTCCTGTCGCTGATGGGGCTCGGCATCGTTTTGTCTTTCGCCGCAAGCCCGGCGGTGGCCGAGCGCATCGGCCTAGACAGTTTCCACTTCGCGACGCGCCAGATTATCTTCACCGTTCCGGCACTTGGGGTGATGCTGGCCGTCTCGTTCCTTGAATCCAGGCAGATCCGGCGCATGGCGCTGGTCATGCTGTGCATCATGCTGTTTCTGATGGTGGCGGTGCTCTATATCGGCGTCGAGGTGAAGGGCGCGCGGCGTTGGGTATCGCTTGCCGGCCTCTCGATCCAGCCGTCGGAGTTCCTGAAACCGGCCTTCGTCATCATCTGCGCCTGGCTGTTCGCCGAGCACAAGCGGCAGCCCGACATTCCGGGCAATTTGTTCGCCATGTTGCTGCTTGCGCTGGTCATCTCGCTGCTGGTGGCGCAGCCTGACCTTGGGCAGACCATGCTGGTGCTCGGCACCTGGGGGGTGATGTTCTTCATGGCCGGGTTGCCGTGGCTGTGGATCGTCGCGCTGGGTGCTGCCGGCGTCGGCGGCGTGTTCGCTGCCTATGCGGTGTTCCCGCACGTTGCCGGCCGCATCGACCGCTTCATGACCGGCGAGGGCGACACGTTCCAGGTCGACATGGGCCGCGAGGCGCTGATCAATGGCGGCTGGTTCGGCGTCGGGCCGGGCGAGGGTACCGTCAAGCGGGTCATCCCCGACAGCCATGCCGACTTCGTCTTCTCGGTCGCCGGCGAGGAATTCGGGCTGATCATGTGCTTCTTCATCATGTCCATCTTCGGCTTCATCGTGCTGCGCGGCCTCAACACGGCACTCAAGGAGCAGGACGATTTCACACGCTATGCGGTTGGCGGCCTGGTCACGGTCTTCGGCCTGCAGTCGGTCATCAACATGGCCGTCAATCTGCAGCTGATGCCGGCCAAGGGCATGACGCTGCCGTTCATCTCCTACGGCGGTTCCTCGCAGATCGCGATCGCCATCTCGATGGGCATGGTGCTGGCGCTGACGCGCAAGCGCCCGGAAAAGCGCAAGCAGCTGGGCTTCATGCCGTCGCCGCGTGCGATGCCGGCGGAGTGAGATGGCGAAGGGGGTCATCCTGCTGGCGGCGGGCGGAACGGGCGGACATCTGTTCCCGGCCGAGGCACTGGCGCACGAACTGACCGGGCGCGGCTGGGCGGTGCACCTGGCGACGGACGAACGCGCCGAGCGCTTTGCCGGGCAGTTCCCGGCGGCCGCCATCCATCCGATCCAGTCGGCGACGATGGGGTCGAAGAATCCTTTTGCCGTGCTCGCCGCATTTTGGAAAATCTGGCGCGGGGTGCGGCAGGCATCGGCCGTCATCGCCAGCGTCAAGCCCGCTATCGTGGTCGGCTTCGGCGGCTATCCGACGCTGCCGCCGCTTTACGCGGCGACCCGGCGCAAGGTGCCGACGCTGATCCACGAGCAGAACGCGGTGATGGGCCGCGCCAACCGGGCGCTCGCCGGCCGCGTCGACGCTATTGCCGGTGGTTTCCTGCCGGAAGACACAAGTGCTACAGGCGTCAAGACGGTGACCACCGGCAATCCGGTCAGGCCGCAAGTGCTGGAAGCGGCGAAGACGCCTTATGCCGCATCGGCCGGTGAAGAGCCGTTCCGATTTCTGGTGTTTGGCGGCAGCCAGGGCGCGCAGTTCTTTTCCGATGCGGTGCCGGCGGCGATCGCCCGGCTTTCCGATGCACAGCGCAGGCGGCTGGCGATCACCCAGCAGGCGCGCGCCGACGATGTGCCGCGGGTGAAAGCGGCCTATGCCACGCTTGACATCGAGGCCGAGGTGTCGCCCTTCTTCACCGACATGGCGGCGCGGCTGGCGGCGGCGCATCTGGTGATGTCGCGCTCCGGCGCATCGACCGTATCGGAAATCGCGGTGATCGGCCGGCCGGCGCTGCTGGTGCCTTATCCGCACGCGCTCGACCACGACCAGGCGGCGAATGCGGCGGCCCTTGCGGCAGCGGGCGGCGCCGAGGTGCATCCGCAATCCACGCTTTCGGCGGAGCGGATCGCCGTGCTTGTCGGTGGGCTGATGGATGATCCAGGCAAGGCGGCGACAATGGCCGCGGCGGCGAAATCGTCCGGAAAACCGGATGCCGCGCGGTTGCTCGCCGATCTGACAGAGGCTATTGCGTCCAGGAAAACCGTTTCGGAATTCAGGAAGGAGACGCACGCATGAAGATGCCGCAGACGATCGGCCTCGTGCATTTCATCGGCATTGGCGGCATCGGCATGAGCGGCATCGCCGAGGTGCTGCACAATCTCGGCTACAAGGTACAAGGGTCCGACCAGGCCGAAAGCGCCAATGTGCAGCGGCTGCGCGACAAGGGCATCGAATGCTTCGTCGGCCATCAGGCCGAGAACCTAGGCGAGGCCGAAGTGGTCGTCGTCTCCACCGCAATCAAGAAATCCAATCCGGAACTGAAGGCCGCGCGGGAAAAATTGCTTCCCATTGTCCGCCGCGCGGAGATGCTGGCAGAGCTGATGCGTTTCCGCCAAGCGGTGGCGATCGGCGGCACGCATGGCAAGACGACGACGACTTCGATGGTGGCGACGCTACTCGAAGCCGGCGGGCTCGACCCGACGGTAATCAATGGCGGCATCATCAATGCCTATGGCACCAATGCCCGCATGGGAGACGGCGAATGGATGGTGGTCGAGGCCGACGAGAGCGACGGCACCTTCCTCAAGCTGCCGGCCGAGATTGCCGTCGTCACCAATATCGACCCCGAGCACCTCGACCATTACGGCTCCTTCGACAAAGTGCGCGAAGCGTTTCGTCAGTTCGTCGAGAATGTGCCGTTCTACGGCTTTGGTGTGATGTGCACCGACCATCCCGAGGTGCAGGCGCTGGTCGGCCGCATCGAGGACCGGCGCGTCATCACCTATGGCGAAAATGCGCAGGCCGACGTGCGCTTCACCAATCACCGCATGGACGGCCCGACCTCGGAATTCGACGTGGTGATCCGCGACCGCAAGACGCACGGCCAGATAACGATATCAGGCCTGCGGCTGCCTATGCCCGGGCGCCACAATGTCTCCAATGCGACGGCGGCGATTGCCGTCGCGCATGAGCTCGGCCTTTCGGCTGAGGCAATCAAGAAGGGCCTGTCGTCCTTCGCCGGCGTCAAGCGGCGTTTCACCCATACCGGTTCGTGGAACGGTGTCGATATGTTCGACGATTACGGTCATCATCCGGTCGAGATCACGGCGGTACTGAAGGCTGCGCGCAGCGCCACCAAGGGCCGCATCATCGCCGTTACCCAACCGCATCGCTTCACCCGGCTGCGCGATCTGTTCGATGAGTTTTCCGTCTGCTTCAACGATGCCGATACGGTGATGGTGGCGCCCGTCTATGCGGCCGGCGAGGAGCCGATCGACGGCGTTACGTCCGACGCACTGGTGTCGCGCATCCGCTCCGGCGGCCATCGCGACGCACGCTACATCGAAGGTCCAGCGGCGATTGCGCCGATCGTGCGCGAGGTGGCGAAGCCGGGCGATTTCGTCGTCTTCCTCGGCGCCGGCAACATCACCCAATGGGCCTATGCGCTGCCCAGGGAACTCGGCGGGACCATCTCATGATGCGCGGCCAGGCGTTGATCGAGAAGCTTGGCGACCGGCTTGCCGGACTGCGCGGCCGCATCACGCCCAATGCCGAGATGGACAAGATCACCTGGTTTCGAGCCGGCGGGCTGGCGGACGCATTGTTCCAGCCGGCCGACGAGGACGATCTTGCCACGTTCCTGAAGGCGGTGCCGGAGGAAATTCCGCTGACCATCGTCGGCGTCGGCTCGAACTTGCTTGTCCGTGACGGCGGCATTGCGGGCTTTGTCATCCGGCTTTCGGCCAAAGGCTTTGGCGAGACCGAAGTGATTGCGCCGACCACGATCAAGGCGGGTGCCGCGACACCCGACAAGCGCCTTGCGGCCGTTGCCTACGAGGCCGGCATCGGTGGCTTTCATTTCTACCACGGCATTCCCGGCGCCATTGGCGGAGCGCTGAGGATGAACGCCGGCGCCAATGGCGTCGAGACGCGCGAGCGCGTGGTCGAGGTACGGGCACTCGACCGCAAGGGCAATGTTCATACGCTGAGCAATGCCGATATGGGCTATGCCTATCGCCATTCAGCGGCGCCGTCCGGGCTGATCTTCACGTCGGCGCTGCTCGAAGGCATTCCTGAGGACAAGGCGGCGATCAAGGCCGCGATGGATGCTGTCCAGAACCATCGCGAGACCGTGCAGCCGATCCGCGAAAAGACCGGTGGCTCTACCTTCAAGAATCCTGAGGGCACCTCCGCCTGGAAGGAGATCGACAAGGCCGGCTGCCGCGGCCTGATGGTCGGCGGGGCGCAGATGTCGCCGATGCATTGCAACTTCATGATCAACACCGGAACGGCCACGGGCTACGAGCTTGAATATCTCGGTGAGACGGTGCGTGCGCGCGTGCTCGAAAGATCAGGCATCCGGCTGCAGTGGGAGATCAAGCGCATCGGTAATTTTCGGCCGGGCCATGCCGTCCAGGAATTTCTCGGGCAGTTGCTTTAGGCAAGCTGACCGCCGTTGCCTTTCGGACTCATGAATTCACATTTTGCTGCCGTTTTTGCGGAAAGTGAATCCATCGGAATCGTAAGCACTTGCCAGCGAATCAACTCTCTGATTCTCTGCCCTGAAGCGTTTCCTGATTTGAGTCGTTTCGACGCGTTACTCGCGTTTCCGTCTGGGGGGCAACCTGCCGGGAGACTCGGACTCAATGTTGCGGAAACACGGGAGCGAAGTTGCTCGGGCGCATTTGAGTGCGCGCGATGCTTTTCGGGGCATGCACGATGGTGCAGGCCTGCTGTGAGAGGAAATGACGGGGAATGACAAGCAAGCATGTGGCCGTTCTTCTGGGGGGATTCTCGTCCGAGCGGCCCGTGTCCCTGTCGTCGGGTAAGGCCTGCGCCGATGCGCTCGAGGGAGAGGGCTACCAAGTCACCCGCGTCGACGTCTCGCGCGACATCGGCTCGGTGCTCAGCGCGCTCAAGCCTGACGTCGTCTTCAATGCGCTGCACGGCCCTTTCGGCGAGGACGGCACCATCCAGGGCATCCTCGAGTACCTCGCCATTCCGTACACCCATTCCGGCGTGCTTGCCTCGGCGCTTGCGATGAACAAGGAACAGGCCAAGAAGGTCGCGAAGGCGGCCGGCGTTCCGGTGGCGGAGTCGAAGGTGGCCAATCGCTTCGCCATCCAGAACAAGCACCCGATGAAGCCGCCCTATGTCGTCAAGCCGGTCAACGAAGGATCGAGCTTCGGTGTCGTCATCGTGCATGAAGGCCAGTCGCATCCGCCGCAGATCATCGGCTCGTCCGAGTGGAAATATGGCGATACGGTCATGGTCGAGCGTTATGTGCACGGGCGGGAATTGACCTGCGCGGTGATGGGCGATGTGGCGCTCGGTGTCTGCGAGATCATCCCGACCGGCCATTCCTTCTACGACTATGATTCAAAATACGTCGCGGGCGGATCAAAACACGAATGCCCGGCAAAACTTTCACCGAATATTTACCAAAAAATACAGACACTGGCGCTCAAGGCTCATCAAGCCATCGGCTGTCGGGGCGTTTCCCGGTCGGACTTCCGTTATGACGATCGTCACTCCGAAAACGGCGAAATTGTCTGGCTCGAGGTCAACACCCAGCCGGGTATGACGCCGACGTCTTTGGTGCCGGAAATCGCCGCGCAAGCGGGACACTCGTTCGGCGATTTGTTGAGTTGGATGGTGGAGGACGCTTCGTGTCTGCGTTGAAGTGGGGACAGGGCAAGGGGAAGGGCACGGCCGGGCCGGCGCTGTTCGGCATGCCGTTGTCGTTCGACCATTTCGTGCTGCCGCGCCTGCTCCGCCGGCCGGTGCGCGTGCTGGCGCGCCTCGGCGAAGGCGACTTCGAAGCGCCGCCCTATTGCGCTGCCATGCTGTCGGCGGCACTGCTTGTTTCGAGCAGTGCCTATGGCGCCTATCTCGGCGGATATTCCGACGCCATCGTCCAGAGTGTCACCGCCCGCACCGGCTTTGCCGTCGACCAGGTCAAGGTCGTCGGCAACCGCGAAACGTCCGAGATCGATATTCTCGACAGGCTGGAACTCGACGGCTGGACCTCGCTGATCGGCTTCGATGCCGAAGCCGCGCGCGAACGCATCACCACGCTACCCTGGGTCGAAGCCGCGGCAGTGCGCAAGGTCTACCCGCATACGCTGGAAGTGCGCGTCGAGGAGCGCGAGCCGTTCGCGCTGTGGCAGCAAGGCAGCGCGCTTTCGGTCATCGAGAAATCCGGCACCGTCATTGCGCCGTTCTCCGGCGGCAAGCAGATATTGCTCCCGCTGATCATCGGCACCGGCGCGCCGGCCACAGCGCCGGATTTCCTGGCCAAGATCAAGAATTATCCGGAGCTCGCCGCGCGGGTCAAGGGCTACATCCGCATCGGCGAACGGCGCTGGGATCTCAAGCTTGAAAACGGCATCACGATCAAGCTTCCCGAAGACGGTGAGGATCAGGCGATTGCCGACCTGGTCAGGATGGATCACGAGAACGGGCTTTTGACGCGCGACATCGCCGCCGTCGACATGCGCCTTTCCGATCGTCTGGTCGTCCAGTTGACGCCGGAAGCGGCGACACAGCGCCAAGCCGCGCTCGACGAAAAGCCCAAGATGCTGAAGCGCAAGCCGGAGACGAAGATATGAGCTGGCTTGGCGGCAATAGCGATGCCTCGTCGCGCCGGTCCGGCATCCTGACGGTGCTGGATGTCGGGTCCAGCAAGGTCTGCTGCGTGGTGGCCAAACTCAAGCCGCGCGAGGATGGCAAGCTGCTGCGCGGACGCTCGCATCGCGTCCAGGTGATCGGCATCGGCCACCAGAAATCGCAAGGCGTGAAATCCGGCGTCGTCATCGATCTCGACCGTGCCGAGCACGCCATCCGTCTTGCCGTCGACGCCGCCGAACGCATGGCGGGACTGACGGTCGATTCGCTGATCGTCAACATGACTGCCGGCCGGCTGAAGAGCGAGGCTTTTTCGGCCACCATCAATCTCGGCGGCCATGAGGCCGACGAGGCCGACATCAAGCGCGTGCTTGCCGCCGGCGCCAAGCAGGCGTTGCGGGCCGAGCGCGAGGTGATCCATTCGCTTCCCGTAGCCTTTTCGCTGGATGCCGAGCGCGGTGTGCGCGATCCGCGCGGCATGGTTGGCGACCAGCTTGGCGTCGACATGCACGTGCTGACAGGCGACGCAGCGCCCTTGCGCAATCTGGAGCTCTGCATCAACCGCTCGCATCTGTCGGTCGAACGCATGGTGGCGACGCCCTATGCCAGTGGGCTTGCTGCGCTCGTCGACGACGAGCTCGAAATGGGCGCGGCCTGCATCGACATGGGCGGCGGCACGACGACGATCTCGGTGTTTTCGGAAGGCAAGTTCGTCCATGGCGATGCCATCGCGATCGGCGGCAACCACGTCACGCTGGATATGGCCAAGGGCCTGTCGACCTCGCTCGATGCCGCCGAAAGGCTGAAAGTGATGCATGGCTCGGCGCTGCCTGGCAGTGCCGACGACCGCGACCTGGTTTCCATCCATCCGATCGGCGAGGACGGCGAGGTGCCGTTGCAGATCCCGCGCTCGGTGATGACGCGCATCATCCGCGCCCGCATCGACGAGACGCTGGAATTGTTGCGCGACCGGCTGAACAAATCCGGCTACGGCAACGCCGTCGGCAAGCGGGTGGTGCTGACCGGCGGTGCCAGCCAGCTTGCCGGCCTGCCAGAAGCAGCACGCCGCATTCTCGGCCGCAATGTGCGCATCGGACGCCCGCTTGGCGTGGCAGGCTTGCCCGAGGCGGCCAAGGGGCCGGCTTTCTCGACCCCGGTCGGACTTCTGATCTATCCACAGATGGCGAGCTTCGAGAGCCGGCCGGCGAAGGGAATTTCCGGTCTTCGGATGACCGGAACAGGCGGAAAACTGCATCGAATGAGTCAGTGGTTGAGAGACAGTTTTTAATTTTGACGGGGACAGCCCCATAGGCGGCCGCGGCGGCGAAGCGGCGGGAAAGGCAAAGGACGGAGACAATGACCATCAATCTGCAGAAGCCGGACATCACCGAGCTCAAGCCGCGCATCACCGTGTTCGGTGTCGGCGGCGGCGGCGGCAATGCCGTCAACAACATGATCACCGCCGGCTTGCGCGGCGTCGAGTTCGTGGTGGCCAACACCGACGCGCAGGCACTGACGATGTCGAAGGCCGAGCGGCTGATCCAGCTCGGCGCGCATGTCACCGAGGGTCTCGGCGCCGGATCGCAGCCTGAAGTCGGGCGCGCGGCGGCGGAGGAATGCATCGACGAGATCATCGATCATCTCTCCAACACGCATATGTGCTTCGTCACTGCCGGCATGGGCGGCGGCACCGGCACCGGGGCGGCTCCCGTCGTTGCCCGCGCTGCCCGCGAAAAGGGTATCCTCACCGTCGGCGTCGTCACCAAGCCGTTCCACTTCGAAGGCCAGCGCCGCATGAAGACGGCCGACATGGGTATCGAGGAACTGCAGAAATGCGTCGATACCCTGATCGTCATTCCCAACCAGAACCTGTTCCGGCTGGCCAATGACAAGACCACCTTCGCCGATGCCTTCGCGATGGCCGACCAGGTGCTCTATTCGGGCGTTGCCTGCATTACCGACCTGATGGTCAAGGAAGGCCTGATCAATCTCGACTTCGCCGACGTCCGCTCGGTCATGCGCGAAATGGGCAAGGCGATGATGGGAACCGGCGAGGCTTCGGGCGAGGGCCGCGCAATGGCCGCGGCGGAAGCCGCCATCGCCAACCCGCTGCTCGACGAGACCTCGATGAAGGGCGCCAAGGGCCTGCTGATCTCGATCACCGGCGGCCGTGACCTGACCCTGTTCGAAGTCGATGAGGCGGCAACCCGCATTCGCGAAGAGGTCGACCAGGACGCCAACATCATTCTGGGCGCCACCTTCGACGAGGAACTCGAAGGCGTCATCCGCGTGTCGGTGGTCGCCACCGGCATCGACAAATCGGCGGCCGAAATCGCTGCCGCGCCGATCGCCATCCGCGCGGCTCCGCCGAAGCCGGTCAGCCGCCCGGCGGCCCAGGTCACGGAAATGCGCCCGGCGCCTGTCCAGCAACCAATCTATGAACCACGTGCTGCCGACCCGGTCGCCGAGGCCATTCAGCTCGCCGAAGCGAATGCGGCAGCGATGGCGCAGGCCCGCCCGGCACCGGTCGCGCATGCGGAAGACTTCCGTCCGCAGAGCAAGATTTTCCAGGCGCCTCCCGCTCAACCGCAGCCAATGATGCAGCCAGCGGTTCAGCAAGCGATGCAGCCCGCTCCGCATCGTGAAATGCCGCAGCCGGTTGCCGCGGCACCCCAGCGCATGCCGCGGGTCGAGGATTTCCCGCCGCAGGTGAAGGCCGAAGTGGAAGCCAAGGCCCGCCCCGCCGACCACGAGAACAGCGGCCCGATGGGGTTGCTCAAGCGCCTGACCAACGGCTTGACCCGCCGCGAAGAGGAGCCTGCAAGACTGCAGCCGGCGCAGCCTCGCGAACCGAAACTGCGCCAGGCGCCGGCGGAAGTGCGCCGCCTAGCCAGCCAGGATCCGCAGCTTTACGCACCGCGCCGCGGCCAGCTGGACGAGCAGGGCCGCCTGACGCCGCAGAGCCGGGCTGTCCAGGAAGACGATCAGTTGGAGATTCCCGCCTTCCTGCGCCGACAAGCCAATTGATCTGTTAACGGTTCGTAACAGTTGTTAACAGGCGAGCAGGAAACTGTTCGCCTGTTAAAATTAAAAGCAATTTCAAAACAAGGACTTATGCGGCAATCCCGCGCTGGAGCGCGGTTACAACGAGTAAGAAACCGTGATTTGGAGTCTCCCTGCGGGACCATTATCTTCGCCACCGACCAAAGTCGGTTTGCTGGGAGTCTCGGGGAAGTGGCCCTGCCTGCCGATTAATCAAGAGCCGCGCCCTCAGGGCAGATGAAGCGGACCTAGGCAGCATGGGCTATGGGGATTGTTTTGCACGACTATCAGACGACACTTAAATCGCGTGCGACGCTGACCGGCATCGGCGTTCACAGTGGCAATCCGGTCACCGTCCATTTCCTGCCGGCGGACGCCGATACGGGTGTCGTCTTCCAGCTTTCGAATGCAAGCGGAAGCCACGAATTTCGCGCGCTCGTTTCCGAGGTCGGTGCCACCGACCTCTGCACCATGCTCGGCGATCCGCAGGGCGAGCACATTGCCACGGTCGAGCATCTGATGGCGACGCTTTTCGGGCTTGGGATCGACAATCTCGTCATCGAAATCGACGGCCATGAGGTGCCTATCCTCGACGGTAGCGCAGTGATGTTCATCGAGGCCATTGACCAGGCAGGCGTCGAAACGCTGCCGGTCAAGCGTCGCTACATCAGGGTGGTCAAGCCGGTTCGCATCGAGAACGGCGCCTGCTGGGCGGAGTTCCGGCCCTATGATGGCACGCGCTTCGAGATCGAGATCGATTTCGAAAGCCCGGCGATCGGGCGCCAGCTTTTTGCATCCGACATGAACGCCGACATTTTCCGGCGTGACGTCGCGCGGGCCCGCACTTTCGGTTTCATGAAGGACGTCGAGCGGCTGTGGGCGGCCGGCTATGCGCTCGGCTCCTCGTTGGAAAACTCCCTGGTGATCGGCGACGACAACCGCGTGATCAATATGGGAGGCCTGCGCTATCCCAACGAGTTCGCGCGCCACAAGACGATGGATGCGATGGGCGACCTGGCGCTCGCCGGTGCCCGGTTCATCGGCTGCTTCCGCTCCTATCGTGGCGGCCACAGGCTGAACGCAGCTGCGCTGCGCCGTCTCTTGTCCGACCGTTCGGCTTTCGAGATCGTTGAGACGACGCGCCGCGAGCGCGGGCGTACCGCGGAGATGAGCGCCGTCAACGCACCCCTCTATGCGCCCTGGATGATCTGATTCTTAAGGTCTTGCGGCTCCCGTTGCGGTCAAGCTGTGTTGCATGGATGCATCACCGGCCTGCCAAATTACACAGCTTTCCAGGTAGCGCCAAAGCGCCACAAAAATGTGCGATTGGCCGGGGATAGCGTTGCCGGGCAAGGCAATTATGGTTTATGGCTGCTGCCGTCGACTGAAATGACGCCGAAAGGGCGGAATCCAAACATGTTTTTCAAGCGAGTTGGTCAATCGAAGGCGCCGCGGCGGGCTGTTTTCCTGGCGCTTTCGGTGGTCGTTCCATCGCTGTTTCTGTCGGCCTGCATGTCGTCCGAGAAGGACGTCGATCTGTCGACCTATGTCGATCAGACCGAGCCGGCCGACGTGCTCTACAATCAGGGTCTCGCCAATCTGAATGCCGGGCGACTGCAGGAGGCAAGCCGCAAGTTCGATGCCGTCGACCGCCAGCATCCATATTCCGAATTCGCCCGCAAATCGATGGTGATGGGTGCCTTTGCCGACTACCGTCAGGGCAATTACGATGAGGCGATCGGTTCGGCCAAGCGCTACCTGACCCTCTACCCGTCGACCGACGATGCGGCCTATGCCCAATATATTATCGGGCTGAGCTACTACCGCCAGATCAAGGACGTCACCCAGGACCAGAAGGAAGCGCGTCTTACCGCGCAGACGATGCAGGATCTGGTAACGCGCTGGCCGACTTCCGAATATGTCGACGATGCCAAGGAGAAGATCCGCTTCGCCAACGATCAGCTCGCCGGCAAGGAGATGCAGATCGGCCGCTACTATCTCGAGCGCCGCGAATACATCGCGGCCGTTAAACGGTTCCGCAACGTCGTGGAGAACTATTCCAACACACGTCATGTCGAGGAAGCGCTGGCGCGTCTGACCGAGAGCTACTATGCGATGGGGCTGACGTCGGAAGCCCAGACCGCTGCGGCCGTGCTCGGCACCAACTATCCCGACAGCCAGTGGTACAAGGACTCCTACAAGCTCCTGCAGAGTGGTGGGCTCGAGCCGCGCGAGAATGCCGGATCGTGGATCTCCAAGGCCGGGAAGCTGATCACCGGCGCCTGAGCGGCGCGTCACCATGCTCTCCAGACTGTCGATCCGCGATATCGTTCTGATCGAGAAGCTGGACATCGACTTCTCGTCCGGCCTTTCGGTCCTTACCGGCGAAACCGGCGCCGGAAAATCTATCCTGCTCGACGCCTTGTCGCTGGCGCTTGGCGCCCGCGGCGACGCTTCGCTGGTGCGGCATGGCGCGGCACAAGGCCAGATCATCGCCGTGTTCGACGTGCCGCGCAACCACGCGGCTCGCATGTTGCTTGCCGAGAATGCCATCGAGGACGACGGCGAAATCATCCTGCGCCGCGTCCAGACGGCTGACGGCCGCACGCGCGTGTTCGTCAACGACCAGCCGTCCAGCGTGACGCTGATGCGCGACATCGGCCGTGCGCTGGTCGAGATCCACGGCCAGCATGACGAGCGCGCTTTGGTCGATCCCGGCGCCCATCGCGAGTTGCTCGACAGTTTCGGCGGCCATCTCGGCGCTGCTCGGGGAACCGGCGAGGCGTGGCGGCATTGGCGTACCTGCGAGCAGGAATTTTCACGGCACCGGGCCAAAGTCGAAGCAGCTGCCCGTGAGGCCGATTATCTGCGTGCAGCGGTCGCCGAATTGACCAGGCTCGATCCGCAACCTGGCGAAGAGACCGAGCTGGCCGAATTGCGCGCCTTGATGATGCGTGCCGAAAAGATCGCCTCGGAAATCCATGATGCGCAGGATGTGCTCTCGGGTCCGTCCTCGCCCTTGCCGCAACTGGCCAGCCTGCTCAGGCGGCTGCAGCGCAAGGTCACCGAAGCGCCCGGGCTGCTCGAGGATGTCGTCAAGTCGCTCGACGAGGCGATGCTGTCGCTCGACGCGGCGCAGTCGGGCGTCGAAGCAGCACTTCGCGCCACCGAATATGATCCGCAGCGGCTGGAGAAGGCTGAGGAGCGGCTGTTTTCGCTGCGTGCCGCCTCGCGCAAGCACAGCGTCGCCGTCGATGACCTGGCGCAATTGCGTGACACCATGGCTGCCGACCTTGCCGATCTCGACGCCGGCGAAGAGCGCCTGCAGGCGCTGGAGAAACAGGCTGCGGCGGCGCGCCAGGCCTATGACATTGCAGCGGCCCAGCTGTCGTCGCTTCGCCATGCGGCGGCTGTCGGGCTGAGCAAGGCGGTGATGGCCGAACTGCCGGCGCTGAAGCTCGAACGCGCCGAGTTCATCGTCGAGATCGCTAGCGATGCCGAGAGCCGCATGGAAGAAGGCATCGACCAGGTCGAGTTCTGGGTGCGGACCAATCCCGGCACCAGGCCCGGCCCTATGATGAAGGTCGCTTCCGGCGGCGAGCTTTCGCGCTTCCTGCTGGCGTTGAAGGTCGCGCTGGCTGATCGCGGGTCGGCGCCGACCTTGGTCTTCGACGAAATTGACACCGGCGTCGGCGGCGCGGTTGCCGACGCCATCGGCCAGCGGCTGGCGCGGCTGGCAAAACGCGTGCAGGTGCTTTCGGTCACGCATGCACCGCAAGTGGCGGCGCGCGCGGCGACGCATTTCCTGATCTCCAAATCGGGCGGTGCCGACAGGGTCTCGACCGGCATCGCCGAGATGGACCGGGCGGCACGGCAGGAAGAGATCGCACGCATGCTCGCCGGCGCCACCATCACCGACGAGGCGCGTGCGGCGGCCGAGCGGCTGCTGCGGGAGAACACCGCGGCAGCGTAGAGCTGTTCATCGTTTCACCGAAACGCCGAACCGCTCTACCTCTTTGTTTCTGCGCAGTTCCGGACGGAAAACCGTTTCACACTTTTCCTGGAATTGCTCCAGGCGAGTTCGTTTCCGGCGCTCGTGACCTGAGTCAGGGTATGGCGCCATCCTGCTGTTCAGGAATGATTTTCTGTGTCTGGTCTCTCCCTCATGAGAAAATCCTGTTCTATTGTGTCGCGCCACCGTGGAGGGAGCAGTGCATGGACGAAAAACCAGTCGATTCGCTCAGCGAAAGCGAGGCGGCAAGCGAGTTGAAGCGGTTGGCGCAGGAGATCGCCGAGCACGACCGGCGCTACCATGGCGAGGACGCGCCGATAATCACGGATGCGGAATATGACGCGCTGACGCGGCGCAACCTCGCCATCGAGCAGCGGTTCCCGCATCTTGTGCGCGAGGATTCGCCCTCACGCAGGGTCGGCGCGCCGCCGGCGGAAGGTTTTGCCAAGGTGCGCCACGCGGTGCCGATGCTCAGCCTTGCCAAGGCCTATACCGACCAGGACGTCGCGGACTTCATAGAACGGGGCCGGCGATTCTTTGATCGCGACAAGGATCTGAACATCGCCTTCACGGCGGAGCCGAAGATCGACGGGCTATCGGCTTCCCTGCGGTATGAAGGCGGTGTGTTCGTGCAGGGAGCAACGCGCGGCGACGGCGTCGTCGGCGAGGACATCACCGCCAATCTCAAGACCATCGCAGATATTCCCAAGACCTTGAAGGGATCGGACTGGCCCGAGGTCATCGAAATACGCGGTGAGGTCTATATGACCTACGCGGAATTCGAGGCGCTGAAGCAACGTTCGGCGGCGATAGGCGGCCAGGATTACGTCAATCCGCGTAACACGGCGGCCGGGTCGCTCCGCCAAAAGGACCCGTTAGTTACCGCCAGCCGCAACCTTAAATTCTTTGCTTACGCCTGGGGCTATACTTCAAAGGATCCAGCTCCGACCCAATACGATTCCGTGCAAAAATTCGCGGAGTGGGGATTCAAGGTCAGCCCGCTGATGGTCCGGGCAAGATCGGTCGAGGAACTGGTCGCGCACTATCACCTAATCGAGACCCAGCGCTCATCGCTGGGCTACGACATCGACGGCGTCGTCTACAAGGTCGACCAGCTGGAATTGCAGCGCAGATGGGGTTTCGTCACTGGCGAACCACGCTGGGCCATTGCCCACAAATTTCCAGCCGAACAGGCGATGACAACCGTGCTCAGGATCGACATTCAGGTGGGCCGTACCGGTACGCTGGCGCCCGTTGCCCGGCTTACACCCGTCACGGTCGGCGGCGTCGTGGTCGAAAACGTCACGCTTCACAACGAAGATTACATCAAGGGTCTGGACAGCAACGGCCAGCCGATCCGCGACGGCTATGACGTGCGTATCGGCGACACGGTGGTCATCCAGCGGGCAGGGGACGTCATTCCGCAAATCGTGAGTGTCGTCGCCGACAAGCGGCCGACTGATGCCGTGCCCTACGAATTCCCGCACAAATGTCCGATCTGCGGCTCACCCGCAACGCGCGAGATCAACGAGAAGACCGGCAAGGAGGATTCCCGCCGACGGTGCACCGGCGAGCTGATCTGCCCCGCGCAGGCCGTGGAAGGATTACGCCACTTTGTGTCGCGCGGCGCCATGGATATCGAAGGCCTGGGCGCTGAAAACATAGACCTGTTCTTCAATGCCGGGTTGGTCAAGACTGCCGCCGATATCTTCACCCTCCGGGACCGCCGTCCCGCCGTCACCAAGGCGCTGGCGGAGCGACGGGAGGAGCAGGCCAGGCAGCGCGAGGCCGCATCGGGCAAAACGCGCAAGAATGTACGCAGCGTCGAGGAACGCAACTATGACGGCCTCGACAAGCTCTTCGCTGCCATCGACGCCCGCCGCGAACCGGAACTTGATCGCTTCATCTTTGCGCTGGGCATCCGCCATATCGGCGAAACGACGGCCGCTGTGCTCGCCCGAACCTTCTCGACGATTGAGGAGTTGATCCGCATTGGCAAGGAGACAGCAGCGGCAGCCGATCCACACACCGTTTTTCCTTCGATCAACGGCATCGGCGATACGGTGATAGGCGCGCTTCGCGATTTCTTCGGCAATGAACGCAACGACGCCGTACTTGAAGCGCTGCTCACACAGGTCCACCCGAAGCCGTACATTGTGAACGTCTCAGCCGATAGTGCGGTCGCCGGCAAGACAATCGTGTTTACAGGCACGCTGGAAAAGATGACGCGCCCCGAGGCCAAGGCTATGGCTGAACGTCTCGGCGCGAAGGTCGCCGGCTCGGTCTCTGCGAAGACCGATCTCCTGGTGGCAGGGCCAGGCGCCGGTTCCAAGCTGAAGGATGCGACCAAATTCGGCATCGAGGTGATCGACGAGGACACGTGGTTGCAGCGGATCGGCAAGGGCGGGTGATGGCGGCTGCGTTCAACGGTTTTGGGCAAAAGGCCATTCCCTTCCTCAAGGCGCTGGATTTTCATCAGAGCCGGGAGTGGTTTTTGGAAAACCGCGACCTTTTCGAACGCGACCTGCGCGATCCCTTCGGCGATCTGGTCGAGACGCTCTCCGAGCGCTTCATGGCATTGGGGCTCGGCCTGCGCGGCGACCGCAAGAAGTCGCTGTTCCGGATTAATCGCGATGTGCGTTTCGCCAAGGACAAACGGCCTTATAACCGGCATTTGTCGGCGATCCTTTCGCCCGACGGCACCAAGATGGAACAGGGCGTGTTTTACGTCCATATCGGGCTCGAGCGCTGCTTTGCCGCCATTGCCTGGTGGCAGCCCGGACCGGAGCTATTGCTGGCGCTGCGCAACGCGATCGCGAAGCGGCCCGCTGAATTCCGCAGCCTCGTCGCGGCGCTGAAGAAGAACGGCCTCGAGCTCGACCCGGACGGCTGCATGAAGCGCACGCCGCGCGGCTTCGAGCATATCGCCGAGCCCGAACTCGCTGCCGCGATCCGCAACCGGCATTTTGCCGTCCGGCACGCAATCGAGCCGGCGGATATCTACGGAGCTGGATTGGTCGACGAACTCGTCGACTTCGTCATGCGGGCAAAACCGCTGCTTGACTGGGGCAGGGCGATCGAAGGCTTCGCCGCGCTAGGCTCGGAAGCGAGCTTGCCGCGACGCTTCAGCCATCATTTCCGCTGATCGTTTGCCTCAAGCAAATTGGTGTGACAAGCCGGGCCGCTCTCTCTACATACGGCCGTTCCCAAGGAGCGATCGATGTCGGCGGAAGCAATCTCCGAAAACGGAGCGAAAAGCGATTTCTGGGACGGCGTGCGGCTCAGCATGCCCGTCGTGGTGGCGTCGGCGCCGTTTGCATTGCTGTTCGGTGCGCTCGCAGTCGACAACGGGTTTTCCGTGCTCGAAGCGTTCCTGATGAGCGCAACGGTGTTCGGCGGCGCCAGCCAGATGGTGGGCATCGAGCTGTTCGGCCAGCATGTCGCGCCGTGGCTGATCGTGCTGTCGATCTTCGCGGTGAATTTTCGCCATGTGCTCTATTCGGCTGGCATCGGCCGGCGCATTGCGCATTGGCCACTGGTGCAGCAGGCGATAGGCTATTTTGTGCTGACCGATCCGCAGTTCGCGGTGGCCGAGCGCAAGGCTGAGGCCGGCGAGACCGTCGGGTTCACCTGGTATATGGGGCTTGGGCTGCCGGTCTATTTGTTCTGGATCATCGAAAGCGCGCTCGGCGCGATGTTCGGCAAGCTTATTCCCGACACCGATGCGTTGGGCATCGATTTCCTGCTGCCGATCTATTTTCTCGGCCTGGTCATGAGCTTCCGCAAGCGGCCTCTGTGGCTGCCGGTGGTCGTCGCCAGCGCTGCCGCCTCCATCATTGCATACAAAACGGTCGGCTCGCCCTGGCATGTCTCCATAGGTGCGCTGGCGGGCGTGCTGCTCGCCGTCATCCTGCCGCCCCGCCACAGCGGCGTGGAGGCACGGCCATGAGCACGACCTTGTGGATCATCATCGCCGCTTCGATCGCGACCTATCTGACCCGCATCGGCGGTCATCTGGTGATCTCCCGCTTCGATCATATCCATCCGCGCGTCGAAGCCGGGCTCAGCGCCGTGCCGGCGGCGGTGCTGACCACGCTGGTGGCGCCGGCGGCGCTCAGCGCCGGGCCGGCGGAATGGGCAGCCTTGATCGTTGCCGGCTTGGTCTCACTGCGCGGCGGCCTGATGGCGATGTTCCTGGCGGGTGCTGCCGTGCTGATCCTCGCGCGGCAGCTCGTCGGCTGATCGACTTTTGCTTTGGCGGCGAGAGCACACATGCGCTTTACCGCAGCGACTATTGCCGCGCCGACCCGCGACAGGCTCAGCCGGATCGCCTCCGCTCTCTCCTGGTGGGCGCCACGCACGGCGTCGCTATAGAGCGCTTCGCGCTGCTTCGGCGTCAATGCGCTTAGATCGATCGGCTGGATGCCGAAGGGCTCACGCGACATTTCCATCTCCCCTGGTTTGCCGTGTTGATCGGCAGCTACACCGGCGATTTACGGGAAAGGCATAATCAGTTAAAATGAATAATTAAGATCGTTATGTTCTCCAGGAGAGATGTATGGATTTGGCCGATCTGCGCATCTTCCGCACGGTGGTGCGCGAGGGCGGAATCACCAGGGCGGCGGAAAAACTGTTTCGCGTGCAGTCGAACGTGACCACACGCATCCGGCAGCTCGAGGAGGATCTCGGCGTGCAGCTGTTTATCCGGGAGGGCAAGCGCCTGCACGTATCGCCGGCCGGCCACAAATTGGTCGGCTATGCGGATCGGCTGCTGGCGCTTGCGGAGGAGGCGCGAATAGCGATGCTCGATCCACGCCCGCGCGGCACGCTTCGCCTAGGTGCCATGGAGAGCACGGCCGCGGCACGGCTTCCTTGTCTGCTCGCCGATTATCACGCACGTTATCCCGAAGTGGAAATCCAGTTGCGCACCGGCAATCCGCAGGTTCTCGCGACCGCCATGCTTGCCGGCGAACTCGATGCAGCCTTCGCCGCCGAGCCGATCGCCGACGTTCCGTTCGAAAAGCTGCCGGCATTCCACGAGCAGCTGGTCATTGTCTCGGCGGCATCGCGCGTTTCGGTCGAAGACCACCTGGACATGCCCAAAACCATGATAGCCTTCGAGCACGGCTGCCCGCACCGCAAGCGGCTGGAACAATGGTACGCGCGTAGAGGGTTCATGGCCGAGAAAACCATCGAGCTTGGTTCATACCATGCCATCCTTGGTTGCGTGGTGGCTGGCATGGGCATAGCGCTGATGCCGAAAAGCGTGCTTTCGGGTTTTCCGGAAAGCCGCTGGCTAAAGCTGCACGAACTGCCCGGTGACGAAGACAATGCCGTCACGGTGTTGTTCTGGCGCAAGGGAGCCGGTTCTCCCAACGTCACCGCTTTGCAGGGACTGCTTGCGGAGCAAAGCCTGTCAACCGGCGTTGCCGCCGCGGCTATTGCTTGAAGTCGTGCGGCAGCGGCGCGGTTGCCTTTTCCAGCCAGGCCAGCGTTTCGCCGTCGAGCATCGGTCCGATCTCGGCCAGTACGCGCGCATGGTATTCGTCAAGCCAATGCAACTCGTCGCGGGTTAAAAGGTCCGATCGGACCAGCCGCTTGTCGATCGGCGCCAGCGTCAGAGTCTCGAAGCCGTGCATGGCGATGTCGCCGCCCTCGATTGCCTCGGCCGGTGTCACCAGAATCAAGTTCTCGATGCGGATGCCGTAGGAACCTTCCTTGTAATAGCCGGGCTCGTTGGAGACGATCATGCCGGCCAGCAGCTTTTCGGTGCCGGTCTTGGCGATACGCTGCGGGCCCTCGTGCACGGCAAGATAGGAGCCGACACCGTGCCCGGTGCCATGGGCGAAATCGCAGCCGTGTCTCCATAGCGCCAGGCGCGCCACTGCATCGATTTCGGAGCCGCGCGTGCCCTGGGGGAAGCGCAGCATGGAGATGCCGATCATGCCTTTCAGCACCAGCGTGAAGCGCTCGCGCATCTCCTCGGTTGGCGCGCCAATCGGAACCGTGCGGGTGATGTCGGTGGTGCCGTCCTGGTACTGCCCGCCGGAATCGAGCAGGAACAGCTCGCCATCCCCCAGCTTGCGATTGGTGGCGCGGGAGACGCGGTAGTGCATGATGGCGCCGTTAGGACCAGCGCCGGAGATGGTATCGAACGATACGTCGCGCAGCGGCATCTGCGTTTCTTCGCCGGTCTGACGGCGCGTCTCCTCAAGCCTGGTGACAACGGCGATTTCGTCGAGCGTGCCGGGCTTCTGGCGGTCGAGCCAGCACAGCAGCTTGGCGACCGCGGCGCCGTCGCGGCGATGTGCGGCGCGTGCGCCGGTGATCTCAGCTTTGTTCTTTGTTGCGCGTGGAATGCGGGCCGGATCGGGCACGGCAATGACGGTGCCGCCATTATCCTCGACCAGCATCCTGAGCTTGTCCGCCGCTAGAACCGGGTCCAGCGCGATTTTTGCGCCGCCCTTGGCCCGGGTGACGATTGCCGTTTCGAATTCACCTGGGTCGTGCAATTCGGCGAGCTGCGTCAGGTAGGCCGCGACGGTGCGCGAAAACTTGCGCTGATCCATGAAAAGCAGATGCGAGCCGTCGGCGGCGAGCACGGCAAAGCCGAGCGCCAGCGGTGTGTGCGGTACGTCGCCGCCACGGATGTCGAACGCCCAGGCAATGGAGGAGGGGTCGGTCAGCACGGCATGGGTGGCGCCGTCCTTCTCGATGGCCGCTGCCAGCCGCACCAGCTTGTCCTTGGCCAGTTCGCCGGCAAAGCCGATCGGGTGGATCTCGACCGGCGCCAGTGGCGGCCCGGGCTGGTCCTGCCAGATGGCGTCGATTGGATTTTGTTCGAGCGGCTCCAAAGTCGCGCCGGACTTCTCGGCCGAGGCCTTCAGCGCCTTGACGTCACTGATCGTATGGAGCCACGGATCGAAGCCCAACCGCACGCCCTTGCCGAGATTATCCTTGATCCAGTTGGCCGGCGGGTTGTCGACAAGGCTCTCGATCGAAAAGATGTCGAGGTCGACCTCCTGGCGCACCTGCAGCGTGTAGCGCCCGTCGACAAACATGACGGCGCGCTCGCCAAGCACAATGGCGACGCCGGCCGAGCCGCTGAAGCCGGTCAGCCATTTCAGCCGTGCCGAGCGGTCGGCGACATATTCGCCCTGGTGCTCGTCGGCACGGGGCACGATGAAGCCATCCAGCCCGTTCGCCGCCAACCATTGGCGCAGCATTGCCACGCGCGGCTTGCCAACGGCCGGATCGCCGGCGGAATCGAAGGTCTGGAACATGTCGGCTCTCCTCGAATGCTGGCGCGACCGTAGCGCATGACTTCGAAAATCGGAATCGATTTTCGGACCGATCATTCCCGGTTGCTGCGTGTCTCTTTGCGCATGGACGCCATGCAGAATCGACGATTTCAAAAAGCGTCAGCGGAGCTTACCTTCTTAATGTGGAGGAAAAGTCCTGTTGCCCTGCAAAGGAGACCGTCATGTCCACGATTTCACCTAGACGCGGATTTTTCAAAAACGCTGTGAAAGCGCTGATCGAAGCTCGCCAGCGCGAAGCGAGCCGGTATGTAAGCGGCGTTCTGCTTGGCTTTGACGACGAAACGCTGAAAGCTCACGGCTACGATCGCGAACAGCTGAAGAAAGCGGCGAACTCGCGCTAAGTCCGAGCGGATTCCGGCTTGCGTTGAAGGCGTCGCGCCTCAGCGCTTGAGGTGAATCGTCACCCAGCCCTCGCGGTGCAAGGTGCGGACGTGCCGGAATTTCTGGCCGACATAGGCCGCGATTACCGCATCGCGCTGGCGCTCGAGGATGCCCGACAAAACAATCGAGCCACCGAGCGCGATATGCTCCGCCATTTGCGGCGCCAGGCGCATCAGCGGCCGCGCCAATATGTTGGCGACGATCAAGTCGAAGGGCGCGCGCGCGGCAAAGATCGGGTGGTGGAATCCGGGCGCCGTCACTGTTTCGACGAGCCCCTTGACGTGGTTCAGCCGCGCATTGGCGGCGGCCACCTTGACGGCGACCGGGTCGATGTCGGTCGCCAGCACCGGTATATGCGCGAGCCTGGCCACTGCGATCGCGAGCACCGCGCTGCCGGTGCCAAGGTCGAGCGCGTTGCGCGGATGCTCGCGCCGTACGACCTGCTCCAGCATTTCGAGGCAGCCGGCGGTGGTGCCGTGATGGCCGGTGCCGAAAGCAAGGCCGGCCTCGATCTCTATGGCGATTTCGCCGCTGTGGCGCTTCCTGCGGTCATGCGCGCCATGGACGAAGAAGCGCCCGGCCCGCACCGGCTTCAATCCCTCCAGCGAGCGCGCCACCCAGTCGATGTCGGGCAGCGTTTCGCGCGCTATAGGCTTCGACAGCGACAGTCCGGCAAGTACATCCCTGAGCCGCGCCTCGACCGCATCGACGTCGTCGCCGGCATAGAGCGACACTTCGTGGATGTCGCGGTCCTCGTCGACCTCGAGCACTGCAATCGGCAGGCCCTCATCGTCGAACGCCGCACCGAGCGCCGCGAAGATGCGATCAGCCTCGATCTTGCCCGCGGTGAAATACAAACGCGTCTGCGTCATTACCGGATGTGTCAACCTTCCGCCGCCAGCCGTTTGAGCTTGGCGATGGCGGCGTCCGGGCTTTCGCCATAGGCAATAGTGCCGGCGAAATCGCCCTTGGCATTGAGCAGCAGCACCGAAGCGGTGTGGTCCATCGTGTAGTCGCCGTCGTTCGTGTCGACTTTCTTCCAGTAGATGCCGAAGGACTTGGCCATGGCGTGGACCTTATCCGGATCGCCTGATATGCCGAGGATGCGATCGGAGAAATTGCTGACATAGGTGTTCATGATTTCCGGCGTATCGCGCTCCGGGTCGACCGTAACGAAATAGGCACGCAGGTTCTTGCCGTCGTCGCCCATCGTCTTCAGCCAGCCGGCCAACTCGAAAAGCGTGGTCGGGCAGACTTCCGGACAGTGCGTGAAGCCGAAGAAGACCACGCTGGGGTGGCCGCGAAACGCGGCTTCGGTGACCGGCGCGCCCTTCTGGTCGACCAGCGTGAACGGTGCTCCGAACGGCTCGCCGCCATAATGTCCGCGGTACCAGTCGAAGGTGAGCCAGCCGATGCCAGCGGCCATCAGGACGAGAATACCGACCAGAATTGAACGCATCATCAGTGAAGTCCGTCGTTATTTCCATCGGGCGCCGGGTTGGCGCCGTGAAGGCCCTGGCTTGGCGAACACTCTTAGCGGTTCGGTCGCGCCGACGCAAAGATGTCGCGTTGCCGCAACCGGCAATCCTGTGGGAGGCGATCTGCTTGCAAAGCGCTGCCGTTCGTCCCACCTGAGGTCGGCAAATTCGAACCGCAGGAGGCCTCTTTGCGAAAACTGATTGGCGGTGCGTTAGCCGCATGCCTGGTCATTGGCGCCGGCGCGGCCGCCGCCGAGGAAGTCGGCAAGGTCGGCGTCGATTGGCTCGGCAACGATATCATCGTCGAGGCGATCAAGGATCCGAAGGTCGAGGGCGTGACCTGCCACGTCTCCTATTTCGACCGTGGCATGATCGACCGCCTGCAGAAAGGCAACTGGTTCGAGGACCCGTCCGATTCCTCGATCTCCTGCCGCCAGACCGGGCCGATCACCATTGGCGACATCGACATGAGCGAGGCCGGCGAGGAGGTGTTCAAGCAAGGCATCAGCCTGATCTGGAAAAAGCAGGTGGTGAACCGCATCTACGACAAGGCCAACGAGACGCTGATCTACCTGTCGCATTCGCGCCAGGTGCAGGATGGCTCGGCAAAAATGTCGGTCACCACCGTGCCGCTCTACGGCCAGAACGTGGTGTGGACCAGCGGCAAGCCGAAATAGAGACTGAAGGTGCTACGGGGTCCTTGGCGCGTCCAAACGGATGCGCGGCGCTGCACTCGGCTTGCGAGACTATGCGCGCGGGCGTAAAGCGCCCGCATGGACCGTCCTGAACACCTTGTCCTAAAAGATCCCGAGCCGCGCATCCATCCGACGGCGGAGCTGAAGGCGTGCAAGCTTGGACGTTATGCGTCGATCGGCGAGCGCGTCATCCTGCGCGAGGTGATGGTCGGCGACTTTTCCTACTTCGAGCGCCACGCCGAGGCGATCTATACGACGATCGGCAAATTCTGCTCGATCGCCGCCAACAGCCGCATCAATGCGCTGGAGCATCCGGTCGAGCGGCTGACGCAGCACAAAATCAGCTATCGGCCCAACGAGTACTTCCGCTGGCTGGGTGTCGATCAGGCATTCCGCGACCGGCGGCGGGCGAGAGCCGTCAGCATCGGCCACGATGTCTGGATCGGCCATGGCGCCGTGATCATGCCGGGCGTGGCGATCGGCAATGGCGCGATCGTCGGTGCCAACTCGGTGGTGACGCGCGACGTGCCGGCCTATGCAATCGTCGCCGGCGTTCCGGCCACGCCATTGCGGCAGCGCTTCAGCGCGGGAACTGCGGCCCGGATCGAACGTCTTGCCTGGTGGGACTGGCCGGTCGAGAAACTGGCCAGGGCAGTCCCCGACATGCAGGCCTTGCCCATCGAGGCTTTCCTCGACCGCTGGGAAAACGGCGCCCCCTGACTTCGGGGCGTATCTGCAAGCGGTCCGACGGCCTGCGCGATCTGCTCCTCCAACAATGTACCCGCGATCTTCCGCCACGAGGGAACCAGGAGCGGCTGCCAACTGTTTCTGCAGACACAATGAACTCGGCTTCCGTCCGGGTTCGTCGCCCGGCTGTTGAGGGAGTTTGAATGATTGAGAAGCTTTTCACCAGGATCGCCAACAACGTCGCCCATTTTGCCGGCCTGCCGCCGACGTTTGCCGTCTGTTTCCTTATCATCGTCGTCTGGGCGGCAAGCGGGCCGATGTTCGGCTTTTCGGACACCTGGCAGCTCGTCATCAACACCGGCACGACGGTCGTCACCTTCCTGATGGTGTTTCTCATCCAGAACACCCAGAACCGCGATGGCGCCGCGATCCAGGCGAAGCTCGACGAATTGATCCGGGTCAGCACAGCCCAGAACACCTTCATCGGTATCGAACACCTGACTGAGACCGAGGTCGAAGAGATCCGCAAGAAATGCGAACAGGCAGCGAAGCGGCATGATCAGAAGCTTGCCGAGTTGGCAGCCGAGAAAGCCATGGCGAAGAAGCGGAACACGAAGAAGCACGCAGCGGCGTGATATAAAGGTCCGGCGCATACCTGCGAAGATCGGATCCGATTCTTTGCTCTGGTGATCTTCGGTTCGGGATCATGCGCTGCGTGTCATGAATGCCGCGAAAGCATCCTTGTAGTCCGGATGCCAGCGCGACAGAGCAGGACGGTTCTCAATGATATCGCCAATTGCCCAGGCCATGCGCTTTTCGTCCATGGGCCGGGTCGCCTCGTTATCGGGACACAGGATGTAGAAATCGCCACGCAGCAGCGAGGCCAGCATGAAGTCGATGACCTGCTCGCCGGTCCAGGCGCCGGCCGGCTTTTCGGTCGCACCTTCGGTCAGGCCGGTAAAAGTGAACCCGGGAATGAGCAAATGCGCCGCGACATTGGCGCCGGGCTCGTTGCGCAGCGCGTGTGCAAGGCCCTCGGTATAGGTCTTCACGCCAGCCTTGGAGACGTTGTAGGCGAGGTTGCCGGGCGGCGTGGTGATACCTTGCTTGGAGCCGGTGTTGACGATCAGGCCGGGCTTTCCCGCCGCCAGCATGCGTGGCGCGAACGCCTCTACGCCATGGACGACACCCCAGAAATTGATGTCCAGCAGCCGCTTCCAGGCGTCACGGTTCTCCCAGGGCTTGCCGGGGTTATTGCCGACGCCGGCATTGTTCATCAGCAGCGACACGTCGCCGAAAGTGCCGGATGTCCGTTCGGCCAGCCGGTCGAGGTCTTCGGCCTTCGAGACATCGGTGGCGACGGCAAGTACGGCGCTCTGCCCGCCGATAGCAGCGACGGCGCGGGCAGCCTCATCAAGGCGTTCGCCGCCGATATCGGCCAGCACGATCTTCATGCCCATCGCCGCCAGCCGTTTGGCGGCGGCAAGGCCGATGCCGCTGGCCGCGCCGGTAATGACGGCGACATTGCCGGAGGCAAGTGCAGGCAGGGCGGTCTGGATCTCGGCGTCGGTGGTCATGATTTTCTCCTGTTCTGGCCGCGGCGAACTTAGCGCGGAAAAAGGCTCGCGCAAGCCGGTCCCGGCATCTTCGGGTTGACCGCATCGGCGGGCGCTGCGCATGCTGATATCGAAAAAGGAGACCTGACGATTGACCGACTGGATCGAGATCCTGAAAGAACAGACCGCCACCGGCGACCAGATGAGCCGCGAGGTACCGCAGATGCTCGCCAATCCCGACATCAGCGAAGCGCAAGTTATGACGCTGTTTTCGGCGCTCGAAAAACAGGCCGAATTCGTCGAAAAGCTGCGTATGGCGCTGGAAAAATTCGGCCATGATTTTTCAGTGATCAAGGCGGCCGAGCGGCTGGAGGAGCGCTACGCCGACCTTGCCGCTTCGGTAGCGGAAAAGCTGAAAGCAATGCGAGGCTAGACGGGGCCTATTTCTCGATCAGCCGCTCGAAGCGTCTGTCCGGCACGAACCAGATCATCGCCACCAGGACATAGATCGAGACACCGATCCAGTGATTGACGAAGGTCAGCGCGATGGCGGAAAGATAGAGGACCAGCGAGATCTTTCCCTTGAGGTCATTGCCCAACGCCCTGGCGAAGAGAGTCTCGTTGCCGTGCAGTCGATGCAGGGCCATGGTGAGGATGTTGAAGCCGATGGCGCAGAGCGCTAGGTCGACGCCATAGACAGCAACCGGCACCGGCGCGAAATGGTTCTCACCCATGAAGGCTGTCGTCGCCGGCATCAGCGATAGCCAGAACAGCAGGTTGAGGTTCGCCCACAGCACGCGGCCGTCGACCCGCTGCACGGTATGGAACATGTTGTGCAAATTGTTCCAGTAGATGCCGACATTGATGAAGGACAGCACATAGCTGAGGAAGATCGGCCAGAGTGGTGCCAGCGCGGAAAAATCCTCGCCATGCGGCACCTTCAATTCCAGCACCATGATGGTGATGATGATGGCGACCACGCCATCGGTGAATGCCTCGACTCGTCCCTTGCCCATGAATCTCCCCTGACAATCCGCTGAAGTTAAAAGAGGATCTCGCTCAGCGCCATCGGCAAAGCTGCCAAACTTGTCAGGAGCAAGCCGGGGAGGGGGAACGGCTGACGCGAAAAAGGCGTTAGGATGTCAGATCCCGAACAGCAAAAGGTCGAAAAAATGACCGCTCACGCTCAAGTCATGACGCGCGATTACGAACTCGGCGGCCGCGCTGCAGCGGCCACCGTGGCCGCTATGATCGCGGCTCTTTTCGCCGGCAGCACGGCGCTGACGCCGCTTTACATCATCTACAAGCAGGTCTTCGGCTTCTCACAGATCACTTTGACGCTGGTCTACGCCGTCTATGTCATCGGCAATCTGGCGGCGCTGCTGATGTTGGGGCGTGTGTCCGATGTCATCGGGCGCCGTCCAATGGCATTGGCCGGGATGGCGGTGGCCGTGGTCAGCGCGGTGGTTTTCCTGTTCGCCGAAAATGTCGCATGGCTCGACATCGCCCGAATTCTGAGCGGACTGGGAATCGGCGTCGGCGCGGGCACCGGCACCGCCTGGCTCGCCGAATTGCTCCCGACCGACGACAAGTCACAGGCGGCGACGATTGCCACCAGCACCAATTTTCTCGGCCTCGGCCTCGGTGCGCTGGGAGCCGGGTTGCTCGCCGAATACGCGCCTTGGCCGCTCAGGCTGACATTCGTCGTCTACCTGGCGATGCTCGCGACTGTAACCCTGCTGGTCTGGCGCACGCGGGAAACCGTTTCGCGGCCGGGGAAACTGGCTGACGTTTCGATGCGGCCGCGCCTTTCCGTGCCCGATGCCATCCGCGCAAATTTCGTTGCGCCGGCGGTGACCGGCTTTGGCGCAATGGCGCTGGTCGGCTTTTATGCAGCACTCGCACCGAGCATTTTGGCGCAGCAACTGCAGGTAACCAACCATGCCGAAGCCGGCGCTCTGTTCTTTGAATTGGCGATCGTGACGGCCGCCACCATTGTAGCGACGGCACGTCTTTCGAGCCGAGCCGCGATGTTCGCGGCGCTTGCGCTGATGATCCCAACCGTCGCGCTGATTGTTGCGGCGCAGGTCTTCGCCTCGATGACCATAATGATTGCCGGCACCGCCTTGTGCGGCGTGGCGGCAGCGCTCGGCTATCGCGGCGGCTTGCAAGTGGTGAACGAGATCGCGCCGGCGGACCGGCGCGCCGAAGTCGTCTCGGCCTTCTTCATCTGCTGTTTTTGCGGCAACGCGCTGCCGGTCATCGGCATCGGCGTTCTGTCGACGGTGGCAGGTGCGACCGCGGCAAGCCTGGCCTTTGCCGGCATGATTGTCGTCTTTTCCCTGGTCGCTCTCGGGTTTGGCGCGAAATACGCGCGCTGAGCCGACCTTTCAGCCGTTCGGTGTCTCGGGCGAAAGGTGCGCGCGCTGGCGCGGTACGCCGAGGCCGGTATCCGGCGGTTCGCCGGCAGCCGGCCGGCTCTCGATCATGTGCAGGCTGCGCCAGCGGCCGAAGCGATAATAGGCCGCGGCCAGCACGAGCGAGGTTACAGAGCCAGCCGGAAAGCTCCACCACAGAGCTTCCTCGCCGATCACGCTTCGGAAGAAATAGGCGAAGCTGGTGCGCACCAGCAGCACCGAGATCACCAGGATGATCAGCGGCGGCATCACCGCGCCGGTGGCACGCACGGTGGCGAAGAGCACGATGGTGATGCCGAACAGGATGAAGGACCACGACGCGATCTTGTTAATGTGAGTGGCGATGTCGATTGCTGCACTGTCGCTGCCAAGGAAGAGGCTGAGCACCGCGCGATCGAATACGAACAGCAGCGCGACGAGCATCCCGGTGAGCACAAGGTTGAAGCCGACGCCGGAGGTGGCGATGCGTCCAATCCGGTCCCAGCGCCTGGCGCCGACATTTTGCGCCGCCATGGACGACACCGCGGCGCCGATGGCGAGCGCCGGCATCTGGATATAGGTCCAGAGCTGTGCGGCTATGCCGTAGGCAGCCGCGACCTGCGAGCCGTACGAGTTGACCATGCCCATCACCGTCAGCGCCGCGGCCGAAACGACGATCATCTGCAGGCCCATCGGCACGCCCTTGAAGACGACGATGCGCAGCAGCGCCGGGTCCGGCCGCAGCAGAGCGAGATTAGCGCCGGCCAGCCGCAGCGGGTGCTTGCGCGCATAAAGCACGATCAGGATGGCAACCACGCTTACCGTCTGGCCGATCAGCGTCGAGGTGGCCGAGCCGGCGATGCCGAGTTCGGGGAACGGGCCGATGCCGAGGATGAGCAACGGGTTCAAAACGACGTCGAGCACGACGGCCAGCGCCATGAACAGGAAAGGCGTGCGCGAATCGCCGGCGCCGCGCAGCACCGTCATGACGAAGGACAGCAGGTTCATCATCGGCACGGCGAGGAAGATGATGCGCAGATAGGAGCGCGCCAGCGGCAACGCGTCGGCCGGCGTGCCGAGCGCATCGAGGATCGCATCGACCCAGATCCAGCCGCAGACCGCGAACACCACCGAGACGAGGAAGAAGAAGGTGGCGCTGGTTCCGACGATGCGCCGGGCTTCGGGCAGGTCACGAGCGCCGACGGATTGTGCGACCAGGATGGTCGCCGCCATGCCGATGCCGAAGACGGTGCCGAGGATGAGAAACAGCACGAGGTTGGCATTGGACGTGGCGGTCAGCGCCGCTTCACCGAGGAAACGGCCGACCCACACGGCATTTATCGAGCCGTTGAGCGACTGCAGCACATTGGAGCCGAGCACCGGCAGGGCAAACAGCAACAGGGTGCGCGGGATAGGCCCACTGGTGAGGTCGCCGGTCTGCCGGCGCGGGGGCATGTTGTCGTCCATGGCAGGCAACTCGGCGAAGGCTTGTCTGAGTCCGCAATGATTGCCGATTTAACGGGAGAGGTCGATGCGGCGCTGTAAATTCCGCCTGGCGTGCCTTGATCTAAGCATTTCTCAACCTTCCGGAATCGTATATTGATCCCGCACGCGTGGGGCCGCATTTTCCTGGATCTCATGGGTAGGCCGGGGGGCTCATGTCCGATATTCCGTTGTTTTTTGAGCGCCTGAACCGGCGCGCCTTTCTTGGTGCATCCGCTCTGGGCGCGGCCTCCGTGGCTCTTTCGTCGTGCACTACGACGGACGTGGCGGCGCCGGTGCCCGCGGCACCAAGCGATCCGGCTTTCGGCGATGCCGCAAGCATGTATGGCGCGCGCATCGACGAGGGCTATCAACTGCCGGCAATCCCGGTAGCCAAGGTCGATCCGAAATTCGTGCGTCAAATCGTGGCCGACCCGACTGGAGAAAAACCCGGCACGATCGTCGTCGATACTTCCGAGCACTTCCTCTATTTGGTGCGCGACGGCGGCAAGGCAATTCGCTATGGCGTCAGCCTCGGCAAGGCCGGTTTCGGATGGACCGGCAGCGCCGTGGTTCAGGCGAGGAAGAAGTGGCCGGTCTGGACGCCGCCGCCGGAAATGATCCAACGCCGGCCGGAACTGGCGAAATACAAGGACGGCATGCCGCCCGGCCCGCAGAGCCCGCTTGGTGCCCGCGCGCTGTATCTCTTCCGTGACGGCAAGGACACGATGTATAGGCTGCACGGCACGCCGGAGTGGGATTCCATTGGGAAGAACGCTTCCTCCGGCTGTGTGCGCTTCATGAATCAGGACATTATCGACCTCTACAGCCGCGTCGACGGCGTCGCGCCGGTCTTCGTGCGCCCGAACCTGTCGGCCGCCGGGAAGATCGCCGCCGTGTCGAACAGGACGGCCGAGCCGATCGATGCCGGCGTGCCAAAGGACGCGGAGATGTTGAGGTAAGTGCCTTCGACTGGATCGTCAGTCGCAGGTTTTGCAACGCACTGGGACACCGTCCTTGCGCGGGCGAGCCGCAACTGAAGGGCACGACCGCTCAATCGCGCCAGCTCAGGCGGACGCGTTCCGCGCGTCCGCCTGTATGGGTGCCGCTACTTCTTGGCGAGGCCTGGGAGCGTGACCTGATAGACCAGGAACATGGTGTCGACATCGGCGCCATCCTCGGCCTTGTAGGCCGCGCCTACCTGGAAGCCGTCCTGCGTGAGGAAGTCATTGTCATTGGCGACGAACAGGAAATAGTCGTCGGGCAGTGTCGGATCGAGGACGCTCACCACCGACATCGCCTCCCACTTCTCCGAAAGGTTGTTGCGGTCGTTGGGCGCGCCATTGTGCAGCCCGAAGCGGCCGAGCTCGGTCTTGTCGTTGATGTCAATGAGCGGCGTCAGCTTGGCCGGCGTCACCGATGGATCGAGCTCACCCTTGGGCGCCAGCGGCTTGTCCTTGTCGAATTCTGTGCCGGCGACATCGGTTGCCGCAGACAGATCGACGACGCTGATCTCGCGGTGGAGCGAGGTGTCGCCCTTCAGCCCCTGGCCATTGCCGCTGTCGCGCGCCAGCATCAGGAAGGTCTTGTCCGACAGCGCCACGATTTCGCTCTGCGCGGCGATCTTGGTTTTGCCCTTGGCATCGGTGAACACCGGCAGCGGCACGACATATTCATGCGCGAGCTTGAGCTGGCCGGGATCCGAGGCATCGTAGACCAGCGCGCGCGTGTTCTGACGCGTCGAGGCGGAATCGCCGCCATCCTGCCTTGGGGCCGACTGCAGCACGGCAATCAGGAACTTCCCGTCCGGCGTCAGCGCCATGCCTTCGAGGCCCTGGTTGTTCTGACGGCCGGTTTCGGGATCCTTCGGATCTGGGTCTGCCGCGCCAAGTCCCGGATTGTTGGAAGCAAAGTTTGGCGTCCCGTGACGCATCGGGACAAGCGCCGCCGGCGGCTGCGTTGCCGACATCAGACGCCCATCGGCGGAGAAGCGGTAGATGTTCGGACCGTATTCGTCCGAGATGAACAGCGTGCCGTCGGGCAGCCGCGCGATCGCTTCGTTATCGAGCGCGAGCTTGCCGTTGGCTTCGGGCAGGATCGGCATGTCGTCGGTCGCGGCACGCACGCCGTTGAGCGGATCGAGGCCGGTTGCGTCGGTACCCTTGTCGTCGGTCAAAAGGATGGTGTCTGCAAGCGTCGCCTTGAGGCCCGATTGTTCCTGGCCGGTGGCCGGTGCCGCACCCGGCGCGATCGGGGCGAACTCGATGGCGATCGTGTTGAGGCGCGGACGGTAATCGGTGGTGCCGACGACATTGTAGCCGCGATCCGGCAGCAGCCATAGCGAGCCCTTGTAGCCATCGGCGCCATGTGTCCAGCCGGCAGCGTCGATCGACATGCCCGAGCCCGAGCCAAACGTCTCGCCGAACTTGTCCTTCTGGCTGGCCGGGATGCGGCCGACACCGACCATGCCCTTGTTGACGAAGCTGACGCCGCCGACGGTCGCGGCGTTTTCTGCCAAGGCCGGGGTCAAGGCGGTGAACATCGCCAGCGCGACGGCGAGGGACGCGGTTCGGTGCAGGTTTTTCATGGGTATCCTCTTTGAGACAAAGCTGCCGGGATCTGAAAAAGCGCCGCGTCGCATCAAGGATGCCGCGAAAGCCTTCGGAGAAGCGATCTAGGACGCGAACATGATACTTGCGTGACAGTGCCGCGCTTGCTTGTCCCCCGTGGTCGCAACTGGCCTGGGTATGGCGAATTCGTCGTCGCCGAGCGAGCAATTAACAACTTTACAAATAATCGTTATAATGTAAAGTTATGACAATGAAAGGTCCCCGATGACTGCCTATCGTTTCGCCACCCGCCTCAATTCCTTTGCCTCGCGGCCACAGTCCGAGTGGCCCGATCTTGTCGGCAAACCGTCCATGCTGCAAATGGCGGCACGTGCGGCGAAGGTTGCGGAGTTGACCGATCTCGACCTCAACTACCCCGACCATGTCGATGAAAAGCCTGCGGAAATAGCGCGCAAACTCGGCGATATCGGGCTTTCCATCAATGGTTTCGCCATGCGCTACTATTCCAATCCGGCTTTCAAGCTCGGCGCCTTCACCAACCCGGATCCTGCCATTCGCCGCGAAGCCATCGACCTGACCAAGGCCGGCATCGACGCCACCCGCGAGGCGGGCGCCAGCCTGATGACCTTGTGGCTCGGGCAGGATGGCTTCGACTATGCCTTCCAGGTGGACTACGCAGCGCTCTGGCAACACGAAATCGATGGCATTCGTGAAGTTGCGGCGCATGATCCGGGCTGCCAAATCAGCCTTGAATACAAACCCAACGAGCCGCGCTCCTACAGCCTGATGCCAGATGCGGCGACTACATTGCTGGCGATCCGCGAGATCGGCCTGCCAAATCTCGGCGTGACGCTCGATTTCGCCCATGTGCTCTATGCCGACGAGCAGCCGGCCTTTGCCGCAGCACTCGTGGCGCGACACAGCAAGCTGCTCGGCGTGCATCTCAACGACGGCTACGCCAAGCGCGACGACGGCCTGATGGTCGGGGCCGTGCATACGCTGCAGACGATCGAGCTGCTCAGGCAGATCCGTCGAGACGGCTATGCCGGCGCCATCTACTTCGACACGTTCCCCGACATGACCGGGCTCGACCCGGTCCACGAATGCGAAGTCAACATCGCGACTGTCAAGCGCATGCTGCGCTTCGTCGATCGGCTGGAAAAGGACAATCGCCTGTCCACTGCCGTCGACCGTCAGGACGCGGTCGCCTCGCAGGCCATCATCCAGGAAGCCATGCTCGGGCCGGACAGCTGAGGCCGGCGGCATAGACCGTTTTTCAACAAGGGAGGAAGATCATGAAATTTCTACTTGCCACCGCTGCCGCTGCCCTGATGGCGCTGTCCATCGGCTCGGCTTTTTCCGCGGACCTCGCGCCGCTCAATTCCGACACCGAGAAGGATCGCATCGACTGGTCGCAGCTCGAGGCCAGGTTCGGTGCGTTCCCCAAGCTGCCCGAGGGTACCAAGGCGGGTGCGGTCTCCAAGACGCTGACCAATGAATACTGGCGCTCGCTGGGAGAGGGCTACAAGTCGTTCGGCGACCGCACCGGCGTGCCCGTCGTCTACCAGGCAGCGCAGAGCGAGGGCGACCAGCTCGGTCAGCTCACCATCGCCGAAGGCCTGGTCACACAGGGCTACAACGTGCTGCTCGTCTCGCCGCAGACCGACTCCAACCTGCAGCCGATCATGGAACAGGCCAAGGCGGCCAACGTGCCGGTGGTCAACGTCAACGACGCGGTCATCCCGCAGGCCGAGCATTATGTCGGTAATGTCCAGCGCGACAACGGCGTGCGCGTCGCCAAATGGTTCATCAAGAACCGGCCGGACGGCGGCAAGGTCGCCATCGTCGAAGGCCAGGCCGGCGTCTACGCCGCCGTCCAGCGCACCGATGGTTTCAAGACAACGATCACCGAGGCCGGCAAGTTCGACGTCGTCGCCAGCGTCCCCGGTAACTGGGATCGCCAGACCTCCTACGACGCGGCCACCAACATCCTGCAACAGCACCCCGATCTGATCGGCTTCTATGCCAATAATGACGGCATGGCGCTGGGCATCGTCGAGGCGGTCAAGGCTGCCGGGCTGCAGGACAAGGTTGCGGTCTTCGGCACCGACGGGATCTCCGACGCCTATGCCTCGATCCGCGCCGGCGAGCTGACTGGCACCGTCGATTCGTTCCCGGTGCTGACCGGCGAGGTGGCGCTGGAATCGGCGCTGCGGCTGGTGGCCGGGCAGAAGCTGCCGCGCGTCGTCGCCACGCCGCAGGCGCTGATCACCAAGGACAATGCCGACCGTTACTCTGGCGCCGGCGACGCCGTGCGCAAGGCGCTGCTCGAGGACGCGGCAGCGGGCCAGTAGAGCAGGGCCGGCAGGTGCCGGCCTTGGGTCGGCACCTTGCCTGGAGAACCGAAGCAATGTCAGCGCGGCTGCAATTCGAGGGCATTTCCAAAGAGTTTCCGGCTGTGCGGGCGCTGAGCGACGTGTCGTTTTCGGTCGGCGCCGGCGAGATCCATGGCCTGCTCGGTGAAAACGGCGCCGGCAAATCGACGCTGCTGCGCATACTGTCAGGCGTCTACCGACCGACGGCGGGAAGCGTGCTGATCGACGGCAAGCCGGTGACGCTGAACAATCCGGTCGCCGCACGCGCCGCGGGCGTGGCGATGATCCATCAGGAATTACAGCAGGTGCCACGCCTCAGCGTCGCCCAGAACATGTTCCTCGGCCATCCGTTGACGCGCGGCGGCGTCTTCGTCGCACGGCGCGAGCAGGAAAGCCGCGCTGCGGAAGCGCTGGCCGCCATCGACCCGACCATCGATCCGGCAGCCCCGCTTGGCTCGCTGAAGGTGGCGCAGCGGCAGATCGTCGAGATCGCCCGGGCGCTGCTCGACCGCGCCAGGATCGTGGCGATGGACGAGCCGACGTCGAGCCTCACGCCGAGCGAGTTCGAACGGCTGGCGGAAGTCATTGCCGGTCTGGCACGCGACGGTGTCGCCGTCATCTATGTCTCGCACAAGCTGGACGAGGTGTTCGGCATCTGCGAGCGCGCCACTGTCATGCGCGACGGCGTTGTGGTCGAAACCGTCGATCTCGCGCAGGTGTCGGAAAAGGCCGTCGTTTCGATGATGGTCGGCCGCGAGCTTGCCCAGGAACAACACCGCTCGCATGCTTCCCCCGAGATCAGGCTGAGCGTGCGTGGCCTCACCTTGGCAACCAAGGTCCGTGACGTTTCGTTCGACCTGCATCGCGGGTAGGTGTTGGGCATTGCCGGACTGGGCGGCTCCGGCCGCACCTAGCTGCTGCGGCTGCTGGCCGGCGCCGACCGGGCCTCATCAGGCGCAATAGAGATCGACGGCAAGGCGGTAAAGCTTTCCAGTCCGCGCGACGCGATCGCGGCCGGCATCGGCCTGGTGCCGGAGGAGCGCAAGCGCGAAGGCATCGTGCCGTTGCGGTCGATCTCCAGCAACATGGCGCTGGCCTCGATGGGCGTGTTCGCGCCGCGCGGCCTCATCGACCACCGCCGGCTGAAGCGCGTCGCAGCCGAGAAGATGAAGCGAGTCAATCTCAGGCCGTTCCTGCTCGACCGGCCAATTCGGCTGTTCAGCGGCGGCAACCAGCAGAAAGCGATCATCGGCCGCTGGCTGGCGGCGGGAACGCGGATCCTTCTGTTCGACGAGCCGACGCGCGGCATCGATGTCGGCGCCAAGGCGGAGATCTACCACCTGATCGAGGAACTCGCCGCCGAAGGCCATTCGGTTATCGTCGTGTCGTCCGAGTTGCCTGAGGTGATCCGGCTCGCCGACCGCGTGCTGGTCATGCGCGACGGCACGGTCGCCGCCGAACTGGGCCGCGCAAGTCTCAGCGAACACGCGATCGCCGCGCACGCCATACCCCAAACGGAGATTGAGGCCGGCAAGGCGCAAGGCCATCGGGCCGGTGCATAACGGACAGGACCAGCGGATGACCGATATAACCCAACACACAGCAGCGCGCCCAAGGGCAGATTTCCTGCACCGGTTTTCCGTGCGCGACGCCGGCACGCTGATCGGCCTGGTGGTGATCCTTGCCGTCTTCGGGGCGCTGGTCCCCGGCTTTTTTGCCGAGCGTAACCTGATCAACATCCTGCAGCAGTCGAGCATCAATGCCTGCCTGGCGTTGGGCATGACGCTGGTAATCATCTCGGGCGGCATCGATCTGTCCGTTGGGCCGACGGCAGCGGTTTCTGCCGTCATCTCGGCCTCGATGCTGGTTGCCGGCGTGCCGTTTCCGCTGGCCATCGCCGCCGGCTTCGCCATCGGCCTCGCCTGCGGACTGCTCAACGGCGTGCTGGTTGCCTATATCGGGCTGCAGCCCTTCATCGTCACGCTGGGAACGCTCAGCACCTACCGGGCGCTGGCGCTGATCTATACCGGCGGCAATCCGGTGCTCGGCCTGCCTGCCGGCTTCCGTGCCATCTTCAACGGCTCGCTGTTCGGATTGCCATTGGCGGTCATCATCGTGGCCGTGGTCGCGCTGATTGCCTGGATCATCCTCAAGAAGACGCCGTTTGGCGAATATCTGCTCGCCGTCGGCGGCAATGAGGAGGCGGCCTACATAGCCGGCGTGCCGATCGCCCGCACCAAGATCGCCGCCTATATGATCTCGGGCCTGCTGGCAGCGCTTGCAGCGCAGATCCTGATCGGCCGGCTGGGTGCGGCCGAACCCATTCTCGGCAATCTCTGGGAGCTCGACGCCATAGCAGCGGCGGCGATCGGCGGCGCCTCGCTGATGGGCGGCAAGGGCAGCGTCGTCGGCACCATCCTGGGTGCCGTCATCCTTGGCAGCATGCGCAACGGCCTGACGCTGATGAACGTGCAGTCCTTCTATCAGCTCCTGGCAACTGGCCTTATAATCCTCGCCGCGATGCTTATCGATCGCGTGACGAGGGGACGTGGATGACCTTGACCGGGCTGGACCTGAAAGCAGTAGGACCGCGCATTCGCATGATGATGCCGCATCTGACGCCGCTCGAGGCGAAGGTGGTTGAAACCGTCTTCGGACGGCGCGGCTTCGACGAGACCATACCGCTCAAGCAGATCGCCGAGGAGGCCGGTGTCTCGGAGGCGATGGTGGTCAAGATCGCCAAGAAGCTGGGTTTTTCCGGCTATCGCGATTTTCGCACGGCGGTCTATGAATACAGTCGCCTGCCGACCGCCGAGATGCATCAGGAGCTGTCGGTGGACGACAGTTCGGCCGAGATCGTGCAGAAGGTGTTCCGCACCTCTATCCAGGCGCTGGAGGAGACGCTCGCCATCCTCGACATGGACGATTTCGACCGTGCCGCCGATCTGCTTTACCGCGCCAGGAACCGCGATTTCTACGGCGTCGGCGGTTCGGCGCAGATCGCACGCGACGTCTCGCACAAATTCCTGCGCATCGGCATCCGCACCTCTGTCTACGACGATTCGCACATGATGCTGATGTCGGCCTCGCTGCTCGGCGCCGACGACATCGCCGTCGGCTTCTCGCATTCCGGCAACACGAGCGCTGTTATCGACGCCATCCAACTTGCGCGCAAAAGCGGCGCGCGCACGCTGGCAATCACCAACTATGACAACTCGCCATTGGCAGCCGTCGCCGACATCGTGCTCTGCTCGACCGCGCAAGGCTCGCCGTTGATGGGTGAGAACGCAGCGGCGCGCATTGCCCAGCTCAACATCCTCGACGCGCTGTTCGTGGCGGTCGCGCAACGCGACTACCAGGCGGCGGAGCGCAATCTCGGCCGCACCATGTCTGCGGTGACGTCGAAACGGAAAGACAAGAACTCATGAAAGGCAAGCGGCTCATGAAGGTCTGGGGCACATGACGGCTTCCCCGCCGCTGGTGACCGTATTCGGCAGCCTGCATTACGACATCATGGTCGAAGCCCCCGATCGCCCGCGCAAGGGCGAAACGGTGACCGGCCATGCCTGGCATCCGAAATGCGGCGGCAAGGGCGGCAACCAGGCGGTGTCGGCAGCGCGGGCCGGCGTGCGTGCGGCAATGATCGGCGCTGTCGGCGACGACGATTTCGGCCGCGCGCTTCTCGACAATCTCGATCGCAACGGCGTCGACCAGCGCTTCGTGGGAGTGGCTTCGGGCGCCGGCTCGGGCATGAGCGTAGCGATTTTCGACGACAGCGGCGACTATGGCGCGGTGATCGTCTCGGGCAGCAATCTCACTCTCGGCGAAAAGGACATTACTGAGGCGGCCGAGCCGATCGCGCAAACGGCGGTGCTGCTGCTGCAGAACGAGGTGCCGGAAGCTGCCAACATTGCCGCGGCGCGAGCGGTGAAGGCGCATGGCGGCCGCGTCGTTCTCAATGCGGCGCCGGCGCGAAAGCTGACAGCCGAACTGATCGCGCTGACCGACATCGTCATCGTCAACGCCATCGAGGCGGAGTTCCTGGCCGGCGTTTCGGTCGTCGACACGCTCGAGGGTGCTGCGAAGGCGGCCGGCATGCTCGTCGGTTTCTATCCGGCTGCAATCGTCACGGCCGGCGGCGAGGGCGTTGCCTATTGCGACCGCGACGGCCAGGCATTCGCCTTGCCGGCGATGCCGGTGGAGGTGGTCAGCACCCACGGTGCCGGTGATGAATTCGTCGGCGCCTTTGCGGCGTGGCTTGCGCGTGGAGAGCCCGTCGAGGCGGCACTTGCCGCCGCCAATGCCGCCGCTGCCTCGCTGGTCGCAACGCCGGAGCGCGGGCGCGGGGGTCTTGATCAATCTGAGCCTGCTCAGTGACCGCCGCGATTCAATCGCTGTCGCGCGCGATCAGTTCCAGCGGCCAGACTTCACGGATGATGCGTGCGCCTTCGGCGCCGGCGTAAGCCGGGATCGATGCCAGCAGCATTTCGGCCAACCGCTCGCCCATCGGCTCCAGCGCCGGGCGGAAGCCGGTCAGCGCCGGCGAAAAATAGCGACAGAGCGGCGTGTCGACGATGACGATCACCGCAACGTCGTGGCCGGGCCTGATGCCCGCCTCGGCCAGAGCCTTGCAGCCGCCAAGCGCCATCGCGTCGTTGTTGAAGATGATGGCCGTCGGCGGGTCCTTGGAGTGCATGACCTTCGGCGTCACCGCGTAGCCGCCGGCCTCGTTGATGAAGCCGTCGGCGATCAACGCGGGGTCGAATTCGATGCCGTGCCGCCGCAACGCCTTGCGATAGCCGGCGAGGAACAGATAGCCGAAATTGAGGTCGAGCGACGGGCGGATGGCGGCGATGCGGCGGTGACCGCGCGTGACGAGACGATCGACCGCGTCAGCCCCGGCTTTTTCGAAATCGAGGTCGAGCGAGGGATAGGCATCGCCGCCGGAGCGGCTGCGGCCGAGCGTCGCGAACGGGAAACCGGCCTGGGTCAAATAGTCGATGCGCTCGTCCTCGCGCCGCGTCCAGGCCAGCACCACGGCATCGGCCCGCCGCGTCTCGACGACACGGCGCAGGCGCTCCTGCTGATAGTCGCCCGGCGCGCCCATCACCACGATCAGGTCGAGGCCGCTTTCGGCGAGCTTGGCCTGCAATCCGGTCAGGAACGGAATGAAGAACGGCTCGCCATATTCCTGGTCGCCCGGATGAGGCTGCAGCATGAAGGCGATCGAATGGGTGGCGCCGCGCCGTAGGCTGCGGCCGGACTGGTTCGGCGAATAATTCAGCTTCTTGGCCGCATCGAGCACGCGCTGGCGTGTGTCGGCATTGACGTCGGCGCGGCCGTTGAGCGCGCGCGACACCGTGCCGATCGAAATATTCAGGTGACGCGCAAGGTCGTGAATGCTGGACGCCAAAGGACAGTACTCCCCCTTGCTTGGCTAGCACCGGCTGCTCTCCGGGCCAAGCCGACGCCACGATTTTTCACAGCCGGCCAATTGACATTCTACGCCATCGGGTGTGTTCTCGTAAACGTTTACGGAAGAACGCTTGCGGCTCTGCCGTGAACGCCGTGGCGATCGGTCTGGAGGGGCCGAGAGGGAGGAGTGCTGGATGATCAATGTCGTCCTGGTCGGCTGCGGCGCGATGAGCAAAGCCTGGCTCGATGCGGCCAGGCAGATCGACGGGCTTGCCATTGTCGGCCTGGTTGATCTCGACGCCGAAAGGGCGCGGGCAAGGGCGCGCGAATACGAGCTTTCCGGCGCCGTCATCGGAACCGACCTCGACGCCGTGCTCGACCAGACCAGGCCCGACGCGGTATTCGACGTCGTGGTTCCCGCCGCCCGCCGCGAGGTCGCGCTTTCCGCCTTTGCCCACCATTGCCATCTCTTGACCGAAAAGCCGCTCGCCGACAGCCCGGACAATGCGCGTGCCATTGTCGAGGCGGCCCGCAGCGCCGGCCGCATCCATGCCGTCGTGCAGAACCGCCGCTATGTCGCCAACGTCAGGCGCATCCGGCGCTTTCTCGATTCCGGCGCCATTGGTGCGCCAACCAGCATCCACGCCGATTTCTTCGTTGCGCCGCATTTCGGCGGTTTTCGCGAAGAGATGCGCCATGTGCTGCTGCTCGATATGGCGATCCACACATTCGATGCAGCCCGCTACATGGTGGCCGGCGAACCGGCCGGCGTCTATTGCCAGGAGTGGGAGCCGGCCAACTCCTGGTATCGGCAAGGGTCGTCGGCAACCGCAAGCTTCGACCTCGGCAGCGGTAAGCTGTTCACCTATGCCGGCAGCTGGTGCGCGGCCGGCTTCCGTACAAGCTGGGACAGTACATGGCGGATCGTCGCCGAGCGCGGCAGCATTGTCTGGGACGGCGCGGACGGATTGAAGGCGGAAGTCGTGCGGCCGGTCCGTGAAGGCCTGTTCGACCGCACCGAATCGATAGCCGTGCCGCCGCTCGACCCGGCAGATCGCGTCGGCGGCCATCTCGGCATCATCCAGGATTTCGTCCGCGCCGTCGAGACCGGCACCGAGCCGGAGACGCGCGGCGCCGACAACATCAAGAGCCTGGCCATGGTTTTCGCCGCAATCGAGAGCGCCGAAACCGGGCACCGGGTCGCTATCGCTGCACAGGAAGGATCATGATGCCAAACCCGCTGCTCGACATCAGGATCGGCACAATGGTGCGGGCCAATCTGGACGACCCGGCCGCCTATGTCAGGCAGATCCTGCCGCTCGGCTTCGAGAGCATCCAGCCGTTCTTCTGGCAGACGCTGGGCGGCAAGGACATTCCGCGGCTGGCGGGCGAGATCCGCGAGGCGATCGGCGATGCCGATGTCATCGTCTCGTCGATCGGCGTGTTCGGCAATCCGCTGGAGAGCGGCGAGATCGATCGCGGCGTGCTCGAGGCGTGGGAAACGATCATCGACAACGCGCATCTGTTCGGCACCAATGTGGTCAGCGGCTTCACCGGCCGCATTCGCGGCAAGCCGCTGCCCGACAGCCTGCCGCGCTTCCGCGAGGTCTGGGGGAAGCTGGCAAAGCGGGCCGCCGACAAGGGCGTGCGCATCGCCTTCGAGAACTGCGCCATGGACGGCAACTGGGCCAGCGGCGACTGGAACATCGCCCATAACCCGGACGCCTGGGAGCTGATGTTCAACGAATTGCCGGACGACAATCTCGGCCTGGAGTGGGAGCCCTGTCACCAGTTGGTCTATCTGATCGACCCGATCCCGCAGATCCGCAAATGGGCGCCGCGTATCTTCCACGTCCACGGCAAGGACGCGACGGTGCACTGGGACGTGATCCGCGAACATGGCGTGTTCGGCCGCCTGCCGTTCGTGCAGATGCGCACCCCTGGCTTCGGCGATAGCGACTGGACGCGGGTGATCAGCGAGCTGCGGCTGGCCGGCTACAAGGGCGCCATCGACATTGAGGGCTGGCACGACCCGGTCTATCGCGGCGATCTCGAGATCACCGGCCAGGCGCGGGCACTGGATTATCTCCAACAATGCCGGGGAGGCGCGAGCTACCTGCCGAACCCGGTGTGAGGCTAATGCATGTCGCGCAAAAGTGCCCAGCGGTTTTGCGATAACGACATGCATAAAAACAGGACAAGCCGACGGGAGGTGCCGGCCAGCGAAAGATTGCGGCGCAATGCCGAAGCGATCGTCGAAACCCCTCGGCTAGCGAGGGAACAAAGGGAGGATAAGTGCATGAGCATTACGATGAGAAGGACAGTTCTGCGCTCGACCGTCGCGGCAGCCGCGATGGCGCTCGCCGCCGCACTCTCGACCTTGCCGGCGCAGGCGCTCGATGCCCAGTGGTGCAAGGATGTCCATATCCGTTTCTTCGTCGGCGGCGCCGAGGGCGATGCCTTCGGCACGATCGTCTATAATGGCGCGAAGCAGGCGGCGGCCGATCTCGGGCCGAAGGTCGACTACATCTTTTCCCAGTGGGATGTCGAGAAGATGGTGCAGCAATTGCGCGAGGCTGTCGCGGTCAAGCCCCAAGGCATCGCCATGATGGGCCACCCCGGCGACGCCGCGATCATGCCGCTGGCGGAACAGGCGCACAAGGACGGCATCAAGATGATGTACCAGAACGTGCCGGTGCCGACGGTCACGGCGGCGTTCGGCGGCGGCTATGTCGGTGCCCAGCAGGAGCAGCAGGGCCGCGCGCTTGGCGCCGAGGCGGTCAAGCTGGCCGGGCTCAAGGCCGGCGACAAGGCAATCATGATCGGCCCGTTCGAGAACGAGAGCCGCGGCGCGCGAGAACGCGGCACTGTCGCTGCCCTCAAGGAAGCGGGCGTCGAGGTCATACAGCTCTCCTCGCCACCGAGCGGCGAATGGGCTTCCGACCCCAATCTGGCCATTCCGGTGATCACCGCGGCACTGCTCAACAATCCCGACGTCAAGGCGGTTGGCTATCCCGGCGGACAGATGCTGGGCAACGTCCCGACTTACATGCAGGCGGCGGGCAGGAAGCCGGGCGATGTCTTCAACTTCGGCTTCGACACCAGCCCGCAGATCGTCGAGGGCTTCAAGGGCGGCTGGGTGCAGCTGACGGCCGACCAGCAGCCGTTCCTGCAGGGCTATCTGCCGATCCTCAGCCTCTGCCAGCAGGTTGTGCTGGGTCTCGCACCGATGAATGTCGATACCGGCGCCGGCTTCGTCACGCCGCAGAATTACGAGATCGTCGCCGAGCTCGCCAAGCAGGCGCTGCGTTGACCTCCCAAGCCGCCGGCCGGGATCGAGCCCGGCCGGCGGGACCGCCGGCGAAAAGGCCGGCACGCGAAAATCAAGCGAGGATCGCCATGGCCGAACGCATCATCGAACTGCGCGACATCACCAAGTCCTACGGCCAGGTCTATGCGCTGGGCGGGGTCAATCTCAGCGTCGATCGCGGCGAGGTGGTCGGCCTGATCGGCGACAATGGCGCCGGCAAGTCGACGCTGATCAAGATCCTGTCCGGCGTGGTCAAACCGACCAGCGGCGAGATTCTCGTCCGCGGCAAGCCGGTGACCGGATGGAGCCCTGCGCGCTCGCGCGACGCCGGTATCGAAACGGTGTTCCAGGACCGGGCGCTCGCCGTGCAGCAGACGATCGTACGCAATATCTTCATGGGCCGCGAACTCACCGGCTGGCTTGGCTGGCTGAAGGTCAACAAGGAGATCGCGGAGGCGAGCCGGCTGATGCGCGAGATCGGCTTCACCTCGAAAGTGTTCACGCCACAGTCGATCGTCGGCCAGCTCTCGGGCGGCGAACGGCAGGGCGTGGCGATCGCGCGGGCCATCTATAAGAAGGCGGAGCTGATAGTCCTCGACGAACCGACGACCGCGCTATCGCTGACCGAGACCGCCAAGGTCTTCCACTTCGTGCGCCAGGTGCGGGCGAGCGGTCGCTCGATCCTGTTCATCGGCCACAACATCCACCACGTCTTCGATATCGCCGATCGCTTCGTGGTGCTGGACCGCGGCAAGGTCGCGCTCAGCGCCGACCGCAGCGAGGTCAAATCGGCCGAGGACCTGATCAATTTCATGGAAGACGTCGCCCACCCCAGCGGATTGCCGGGGTTGCACGACGCGGGCGATGCGGAGAGGGCGGCACGATGAGCAAGACCATGGAACCCGATCTGCAGAGCCCCCTCGGCGGCACGCATAATGAGGCCGCCGGGAAAGAGTGGAGACACCCGTCCGACAACTGGCTGCGCGGGTTCATCCTCGACAACCGCGCCGCGCTCGGCACGCTTGCCGTGTTCATCGTCATGATGGCGGTGTTCATGATCGCCAACCCGATTGTGTTCACCACCTGGTATCTCTACAGCTCCGTACTCACCACGCTGCCGGTGGCGCTGTTCGTGGTGGTGCCGCTGGTCTTCGTCGTCACCTGCGGCGAGATCGACCTGTCGTTTCCGGCGACGATGGGCTTTGCCTCCTGGGTGTTTGCGCTGGTCGTGCAGGCTGGCTACGACCCGTTCCTCGGCATCGCCGCCGCAATCGTCACCGGCATGCTGCTCGGCTTCCTGGTCGGCTCGCTGGTCGTCTATGGCGGGCTGTCGTCGCTGATCGCCACGCTCGGCATGAATTTCCTGCTGCGCGGCCTGATCCAGATCATCAACGAGGGCAGGTCGACGGCGCTGACCGGCCTTGCCGACAGCTGGGCCTACAAGATCTTCTCCAGCCAGCTTTACGGCATTCCGGTGCAGATCTTCTGGGCCATCGGCTTCGTCGTGCTGTCGGCGCTGCTTTACAACCGCCATCGCTTCGGTGCCCAGGTCAAGGTGGTCGGCGACAATCCAGACAGCGCCCAGCAGATGGGTATCGACGTCAAGCGCGTGCGGGTGAAAGTGTTCGTCTTCGTCGGTATCGGCGCGGCGATCGCCGGCACCTTCTCGGTGATGATCAACTTCACCTGGTGGCCGACGGCGGGCGACGGATACCTGCTGCCGGTGCTGGCATCGGTGTTCGTCGGCGGCACCCCGACCTGGGGCGGCATCGGCACGGTTGTCGGCGGCGCGATCGGCGCGGTCACGGTCTCGTTCATCCAGACCGGCGTCGTCGCGGCAGGCCTGAGCGGCTTCTATGTCCAGTTCTTCAACGGCCTGATCATCATCCTGTCGCTGCTCGGCCATAAGTGGAACCAGGCGCGGTATCGCTAGCGCCCGGCGGCCTCACACCCCGGTGACAAACCCGTCCAGTACGCGTTTCTGGCCGGCTTTGTCGAAGTCGATGGTCAGCTTGTTGCCTTCGATGGCCGAGATGTTGCCGTTGCCGAATTTCTGGTGGAAGACGCGGTCGCCGACGCTGAAGGGGGACGGCGTGTCGGCGACGGATTTGGCGACCAGTTCGCCGTCGATGGTGCGCCCCTTGACCGAGGTACGGCCGGCGCCGTAGCCGGAGTCGGTTTCGCCATAGCCGATGCGCTCGACCTGGTGGCCGGAGCGCGTGCCCCAATTGCGGTCGGTCGCCTCGGTGCGGTTGGCTTGGGCGCGCTGCCAGCCCGGCGTCGCATAGGTGCTGGAGAAAGCGCCGGATTTTTCGGCGCCGTTATTGCCGCCTATGTTGTCGAAGCGCGATGCCCCATAAGGGTTCTGCCTGCCCGCCCCTTGGCCTCCACGACCGGAGGCGAACGAGCCGCCGCCATAGGCATTGCCGTAGCCGCCGTAGCTGTTGCCGCTCTCGGAAACTTCGACATGGGCTTCCGGCAGCTCGTCGAGGAAGCGCGACGGGATGGTCGACTGCCAGAGGCCGTGGATGCGGCGGTTGGAGACGAACCAGATGTGCAGGTTCTTCTTGGCGCGGGTCAAGCCGACATAGGCAAGCCGGCGCTCCTCCTCCAGCCCGGAGCGGCCACCCTCGTCGAGCGAGCGCTGGTGCGGAAAAAGACCTTCCTCCCAACCAGGGAGAAAAACGGTCTCGAATTCGAGGCCCTTGGCCGAATGCAGCGTCATGATGTTAACGGCGTCGAGCTCGGCGTTCTGCTCGGCGTCCATGACGAGTGCGACGTGTTCGAGGAAGGAGCGCAGCGATTCGTACTCCTCCATGGAGCGGATCAGTTCTTTTAAGTTCTCGAGCCGGCCGGGCGCTTCAACCGAGCGGTCGTTCTTCCACATGTCGGTGTAGCCGCTCTCCTCGAGAATGGTCTCGGCGAGCTCGGTGTGCGGCGTGGTTTCCAGCGCCTTCTGCCAGCGCTCGAAATTGGCCGATACCTCGCGCAGTGCGGCGCGCGGCTTCGGCTTCAACTCGTCGCTTTCGGCGAGTTTTGCCGCCGCCTCCAGCATCGGGATGCGCAGGGCGCGTGCGGTGTCGTGGATCTGGCGGATGGTGGCCTCGCCAAGGCCGCGCTTCGGCACGTTGACGATGCGCTCGAAGGCGAGGTCGTCGGCGCCTTGCGCGACGACGCGGAAGAAGGCCAGCGCATCGCGGATTTCGAGGCGCTCGTAGAAGCGCGGGCCGCCGATGACGCGGTAGTTGAGGCCGAGCGTGACGAAGCGGTCCTCGAATTCGCGCATCTGGAAGGAGGCGCGGACGAGGATCGCCATGTCGTTGAGATTGTGCTTCTGGCGCTGATAGGCCTCGATGGTCTCGCCGACGGCGCGGGCCTCCTCCTCGGAATCCCAGGCGGCGTGGACATGCACCTTCTCGTCGTCCTCGGCGATCTTTTCGGTGAACAGCGTCTTGCCGAAACGGCCCTCATTGTGGGCGATGAGGTGGGAGGCGGTGCCGAGGATGTGCGCGGTCGAGCGATAGTTGCGCTCCAGCCGGATGATGGTGGCGCCGGGGAAATCCTTGTCGAAGCGCAGGATGTTGTCGACCTCGGCGCCGCGCCAGCCATAGATCGACTGGTCGTCGTCGCCGACGCAGCAGATATTTACGGTGGACAGGCGCGGGCTTCCCTCCCCCTCGAGGGGAGGGTGGCCGGCCGAAGCCCGGTCGGGTGGGGTCCGTGCGGCAGTGCTCGACCTACCGGCGGCAGTGCTCGACGCTCTAGCGGTGCCTTCTGCGGCAACCCCCTCCGCCCGCTTCGCGGGCACCTCCCCCTCAAGGGGGGAGGATTGCGGCCGTTGTGCCAACAGCCGCAGCCACATGTACTGGGCGGTGTTGGTGTCCTGATATTCGTCGACGAGGATGTAGCGGAAGCGCTTATGGTATTCCTTCAGCACGTCCGGATTGGCGCGGAAGATGCGGATCGGGTGGCATAGGAGATCGCCGAAGTCGCAAGCGTTCAGCGTTTTCAGCCGCTCCTGATAGGCCTTATAGAGCTCGCGGCCCTTGCCGTTGGCGAAGGCACGGGCATCGCCCTCGGGGATGTCGGCGGGACCGAGGCCCTTGTTCTTCCAGCCGTCGATCATCTGGGCGAACTGCTTGGCCGGCCAGCGCTTGTCGTCCAGCCCTTCGGCCTGGATAAGCTGCTTGATCAGGCGCACCACGTCGTCGGTGTCGAGAATGGTGAAGTCGGATTTGAGCCCGGCCAGCTCGGCATGTCTGCGCAGCAGCTTCACTCCAATCGAGTGGAAGGTGCCGAGCCACGGCATGCCCTCGACATTGCCTTCGCCGATCAACAGGCCGATGCGCTGCTTCATCTCGCGCGCCGCCTTGTTGGTGAAGGTGACGGCGAGGATCTGCGAGGGGAAAGCCTTGCCGGTGGCAAGGATGTGGGCGATGCGGGTGGTCAGGACGCGCGTCTTGCCGGTGCCGGCGCCGGCCAGCACCAGCACCGGGCCTTCGGTGGTTTCCACCGCCAGCCGCTGCTCGGGGTTGAGGCCGTTGAGATAATCGGGCGCGTTGTTCTGGTTGCTGCGGGCAGCCATGGCGCGCGCGGCAATGCCCGACGGGGCCGCGGGCCGCGCGTTCGGTTCGTCAAAAAAGGGCATGTCTTCCGAAAAGCCGGACATCTCCCCCCGAATGTAGTGATTCGGCAGCGAAAGGCCAGAAGTGTCTCCGTTTTGTTCTCTGTCCAGTCGGTAGACTCACAATCTGAATGGGTCCGCTAACCAAAACGCCGGGCTTGCTGAGGGTCGGCACCGTAAAACGCCGAGCTTGCTTGACAGGGGAAGCGGGCCGGAGAAAGTTGCGTGGGGGCAGGAGCGCAATGCCGGGTTGCCCATGGACGCGTCGCGGAGCGCACCAGTCGAAGGAGCACCGTCTTGGCTGTGGTCATTACCTCCCTGATCCTTTTCCTCATCGGCCTGGCGGTTGGCGGCGGCGGCATCTGGCTCGTGACGCTGGGCGGCAGCTGGTACTACGTCATCGTCGGTCTAGCTTTCCTTGTCGCGGCCTGGCTGCTCTACAGGCGCAGATCCACGGCGCTGTGGCTCTACGCGGCGATCGTGCTCGGCACGCTCGCCTGGGCGGTCTGGGAGATTGGCTTCGACTGGTGGGAGCTCGGCCCGCGCGGCGGCATCATCGTGCTTGTCGCGCTATGGCTGTTGACGCCATGGGCGCGGCGCGGGCTTACCGGTCCCGACGGACGCGCGCCGCTTATCCTCGCCGTGCTGGCATCGCTTGCCGTCGCCGGCTATTCGATGACGACCGATCCAAAGGATATTGCGGGTGAACTCAACACCGACAAGGTGACGCCGACGGCCGATCTTGGCGGCAACGTGCCGGCTGGCGAATGGCACTATTACGGTCGCACGCAATATGGCCAGCGCTATTCGCCGCTCGACCAGATCACCGCTGAAAACGTTGCCAATCTGCAGCCGGCCTGGACCTACCGCACCGGCGACGTGAAAGGGCCCGACGACATCGGCGAGACGACCTATCAGGTGACGCCGCTAAAAATCGCCGACACGCTCTACATCTGCACGCCGCATAATTTCGCCATCGCCATCGATGCCGCGAGCGGCAAGGAGAAATGGCGGTTCGATCCGCAGGTCAAGCTCAACAAGGACCGCCAGCACCAGACCTGCCGCGGCGTGTCCTATTATGCCGATGCCAAGGTCGCCGCCGGCCAGCCCTGTGCCACACGCATCTACCTGCCGACATCCGACGCCCGGCTGATCGCGCTCGATGCGGCGAATGGCCAGGTCTGCCCGACTTTCGCCGAAGGCGGCACGCTGAACCTGCTCGCCAACATGCCATATCCGAAGCCGGGCTATTATTATTCGACCTCGGCGCCGCTGATCGTCGCCAACAAGATCATCGTCGGCGGCGCGGTCAACGACAATTATTCGACGCAGGAGCCGTCCGGGGTCATCCGTGCCTACGATGCCGACACCGGCGCGCTGTTGTGGAATTGGGATTCCGGCAATCCGGACCAGACGACGCCGCTGCCGCCGGACCAGACCTACACCAACAACTCGCCCAACATGTGGTCGACGGCAAGCGCCGACGAGAAGCTCGGCCTGCTTTATGTGCCGCTCGGCAACAAGACGCCGGACCAGCTCGGCGCCGGGCGCAGCGCCAATGACGAGAAATTCTCCTCGTCGATCACCGCGCTCGATCTCAACAGCGGACAATTGCGCTGGGTGCGGCAGACCGTGCACCACGATCTCTGGGACATGGACGTGCCGGCGCAGCCGACGCTGGTCGACATCACCACGGAAAGTGGCGTGGTGCCGGCGCTGGTCGGGCCGACCAAGCAGGGCGACCTCTATGTGCTCGACCGGCGCAGCGGCGAGCCGATCGTTCCGGTCAAGGAAGTGCCGGCACCGGGCGGCGCGATCGAGGGCGACCATACCTCGCCGACGCAGCCGGTCTCGGATCTCAGCTTCAGTCCGAAACCGCTGACCGGTGCCGACATGTGGGGCATTACCATGTTCGACCAGCTGGCCTGCCGGATCGAGCTCCGGAAGTTGCGCTATGAGGGCCGCTACACGCCGCCGTCGCTGCAAGGCTCACTGATCTATCCCGGCAATTTCGGCACCTTCAACTGGGGCGGCGTGGCAGTCGATCCGGTCCGGCAGGTGATGTTCGGCATGCCGACATACCTGGCGTTCATCTCCAAGCTGGTGCCGCGCGCCGACGTGCCGCCGCCCGGTGACACCAAGGGCAGCGAACAAGGCCTGAACCGCAATGACGGTGCGCCTTACGCAGTGATATTGAAGCCGTTCCTGTCGCCGCTCGGCATTCCCTGCCAGGCGCCGCCCTGGGGCTATGTGGCGGGTGCCGACCTTCGGACCGGCAAGATCGTCTACAAGCATCGCAACGGCACCGTCTACGACATGACGCCGCTGCCGCTGCCGTTCAAGGTCGGCGTGCCCGGCATTGGCGGGCCGATGATCACTGCCGGCGGCGTCGCCTTCCTCGGTGCGGCGGTCGACGACTATGTGCGCGCCTATGACCTGACGACCGGCAAACAGCTCTGGCAGGCGCGGCTGCCGGCCGGCGGGCAGTCGACACCGATGACCTACACGGTAGCCGACGGACGCCAGTTGGTCGTCATCGTTGCCGGCGGCCACGGCTCGGTCGGTACCAAGCCGGGCGACTATGTGATGGCCTATACGCTGCCGAAATAGAGAAGTTCCTTCAGAGCCCGAGATGCCCTTTCAGGTCGGGTACCGATGCAAGTACCTCACTGGTCAGCTGCGGGCCGGCGGCTGTCTCGGCCTGCTGGACCAGCATCGTGCCGGCCTGGCTGATCTGAGCGAGCGTGAGGCCTGATGCCTTGAGTATGGCGACGCCGTTGATCAGCGCGCCGGTCTTTTCGCCGAGAGCGCCGCCGAGCGCGCCCTCCAGCGAGGACAGGAGGCCACCACCGGAAGCCGCGCCGGGAGCCATGACATCATATTGCTTGGCCAGGGCGTCGGCTCCCGGGATTTTGGCAAAGAAGCTGGACAGAGTCGTGCCTTCCGCCTCGTGTTCGAGCACCGAGAAAATCGTGCCGGCGACCTTTTCCGTCAAAGCCTGGTTGAGACCGGATTTCTGGGAGACGGTGTTGATGATGTCCTGAACGTCCATGACCTTTCCTCAGGCTTTGGTGTTTGCGGGCGGGTGCCGGTTGGCGCGGATCTTGATCAACGATCGTTTGAAGGCGGTGAAGGCAGTGAACCGCAGCGCCAGCAAAGCCATAGCGGCGAGGGCGAACCCACTTGCCAGAAGCGGGGAGGGAAAGGTCATGGGCGTGTTCCTTCGTCGTCAATCAGGCATTCTTTTCCCGCCAAATGGCCATTGTCGTTCGCCAAATGGCCCGAGTGAGGCATAGCCCGGTAACTTCTTTTTACATTGTGGTGCGTGCATTTAGCATTGCCACAAAGGACCAAAATTTAACGACAGTGGGGCTAGCGGCATCACGGCCCTCGTGCAGGGACTTATGGCAGCCTCACTCAGCCGTGACTGGACCAGGCAAGCTTCGGCTCTATGTTGCCGCGGGGGGCGCCGACGAGAAGCGCGCCATGACAACACCTGCCGAACCCACCGCCGCCGAGCCTGTCATTACCCAGGCGATGATCGATGCCTATGACGAATACACGCACCTGACGCTCGACCGGCGGCGCTTCATGGAGCAATTGACCAGGCTTGCCGGATCGGGTGCGGCAGCTGCCGCGATCGCGCCGCTGCTGGCGGCGAACTCGGCCCAGGCGGCAATCGTGGCGGAAGACGATCCGCGTGTGAAAGGTAAGGACATCAGCTCTCCCGGCAGCGCCGGCGAGATGAAGGGCTATCTGGTCAGGCCGGCGGACCAGACCGGCAAGCTTGGCACCGTCATCGTGGTGCACGAGAACAGGGGTCTCAACCCGCATATTCGCGATGTGGCGCGGCGCGTGGCGCTGGAAGGGTTCGTGGCGCTTGCGCCGGACTTCATGACACCGCTCGGCGGCACGCCGGACGATGAAAACAGGGCACGTGACCTGTTTTCCCAGCTCGATCCAGCACAGGTCGCCGCCAATGCCGTGGCAACCGTCGCCTACCTCAAAGGCTACAAGGACGGCAACGGCAAGGTCGGCGCCGTCGGCTTCTGCTGGGGCGGCGGCACGGTGAACATGCTGGCCGTCAACGCGCCGGACCTCGCCGCCGCCGTCGCCTATTACGGCATGCAGCCACAGGCCGAGGACGTGCCGAAGATCAAGGCCGCGCTCATGCTGCATTATGCCGGGCTCGACACCCGCACCAATGCCGGCATCGATGCCTTCAAGAAGGCACTCGACGCGGATCATGTCGAATACTCGGTCTATGTCTATGAAGGCGCCAACCATGCCTTCAACAACGACACGTCGGCGGCCCGCTATGACAAGAAGGCGGCTGACCTCGCCTGGGGCAGGACGATCGCTTTCCTCAAGGAGAAACTGGCCTGATCAGTCCGGCGCCGGCTTATGGAACGCCACGCCGGCCACCACCAGGGCGATGCCAAGGCAGTCGGTGAGGCTCGGCACCTGCCGTAGCACGATGACGCCGATCAACGTTGCGGTGACCGGCAGCAATGACAGCATCAGCGCGAAGCTGGAGCGCGGCAGCCTCGACATGGCAAGCTGGTCGCAAATATAGGGAATGACCGACGAGCAGATGCCGACGCCGACCCCCGCAAGCAGCAGCGGCGGCGCCGAGAAAGCCGGCAGAGCATCGGCGAAACCGATCGGCAGAACGACGAGAAGGGCGACCGCCATGGCGGCACCCAGCCCGGCGATGCCGTCACCAGCGCCGGCGCGCGCGACGCGGTGGCCAAGAACGATGTAGCCAACGAACAGCGTGCCGTTGAGGAAGGCCCAGAACAGGCCGACGGGATCGCTCGACCATTTGACGTCGATCAGCAACAGGGTGCCGGCGACAGCGATTGCGAGGGCGGCGAGATTGCGCGGGCTTCTGAGACCAACAAGCGCGACGCCGATCGTGCCGACGAATTCGATCGCTGCCACCAGCGAGATCGGCAGCCGATCGAGCGCCAGGTAGAAAGAACAGTTCATCACGCCAAGGCAGGCGCCGAAGGCCACAAGCAGCAACTGCGTCGAGCGATCGGCGCGGGCGAAGACCGCCCACGGTCGGGTCAGCGGGGCAAAGACGAGCGCCGCGGTGGCAATGCGCAGCCACGCCATGCCGAGCACGCCGACATGCGGGAACAGCAGCACCGCGAAGGCCGGTCCGAGATAGTGGAACACGGCGCTGACGCCGAACCAGAGATGCGGCGGGACCGCGTTTGCCAAGATAAAGGCGGGGCCGGCGAGTGCCGGACTTGCTGCGGGGGCTTGCGTCCGATCTTGCATGGGATCAGTATCGCAGGCGATTTTTGCCATTGATATGGATAATGGCCGGGCATTTCGGCCATTTCCTTTCCGAAAGAAAGGAGCATTCCGCTGAAACGCCTTCGAAATGAAAATAGCGATCTGGATCCGGCGGACCTGAAAATCCTGCGCCTGCTGGAAAAGGACGCGCGCACCAGCACCGCCGAACTGGCGCGGTCGGTCGGCCTGTCGGCGCCGAGCGTGGCCGAGCGCATCAAGCGGCTGCAGGAGAGCGGCGTGATCGAGGCCTACACGGTGCGCATCAATCCGGCCGCGCTCGGCATGAAATTGTCGGCGTGGCTGCGGATCAGGCCGGTGCCGGGCCAGCTCGCTGTCGTGGCCGAAATCATCCGCGACCTACCGGAAATCGCCCAATGCGACCGGGTCGCCGGTGAAGACTGTTTCATCGCGCTGGCGCATGTCGCCTCGGTGGCCGAGCTCGAGCGGGTGATCGACCGGATCATTCCGTTCGCGATGACCAATACGGCGATCATCCAGTCGTCGCCGGTGGTGCCGCGATCGCCGCTGGGTGCGGTGAAGCGCCAGCCTTGACACTTGGGATCGTTCGTCAGCACATCATCAGAAATGCAAACCGGACGGCCGGTCTGTTTTTTCCCCCACCGTTCAGGCGTGGCCGCGTTTCATCCGCGCCTGCTTCAGGATGGCGCGCCAGCGGATCATGGCGAAGGGGATCGGCTCGTTGTTGTTGGCGATGTGGAAGATCTCGTTATTGAGGTTCTTCAGCGAGCGCCAGAAATCATAGTCGGTGATGCGTGGATCAGCCGCCAGCCTGTCCGCCTCGACCTTGATATCGGTTTTCATGCACGTTCCCCGAACCGCTGCTGCTCCGCCGCCCGTATCGCAATTCGATGCGGACGGTTTTCCAACGCCGCGCTGAGTCGTTCAACGTCTCAATTCGGCTTGTTCACGTTAAAACCTCGGTAAGGTTAACGGCGGTTGGACCGTGGTTCAAGCCTGCTTACGACGAATCCCGATCGAGCGGCCGGCGCGCTCCGGCATCGGCAGGGCGGCGTGGGCGGCGCGCATCGCTTCCACCCGGGCCAGGACGTCGGCGGGGAAGGGCGCGACCTTCGGGCCAGCCATGTCGACGTGCAGCGACAGCGTTTCGGATGTGGCGGCGAGCCACCCGTCGACATGACGGATTTCCTGATAGGCCCTCAGCCGCTTCTCGTCATGGTCCAGCAGCTGGAACGAAACCGTGACCTTGTGGTCGAGATGCAACTCCTGGACGTAGCAGACATGGACTTCCGCCGTGTAGATGGTCAGCCGTCGTTCTTTCACGTAATCCGGCCCCATCCCCATCATCTCGAAGGCTTCGTCGGAGCAACGATCGAAAAGCACGTTGTAGTAGGCCATGTTGAGATGGCCGTTGTAGTCGATCCAGGCCTCCTCGATGTCCGTGGCGCGGGAGACGAAAGGGGCGGGGATGGGCATCGGAAACTTCCTTCTCGTCATGCCGGGATGAGCGTGGACTGGACAGAGCGTGGTTGGTGAGACTACGCATCCGTAGATGCAGAACAAGGGTGGACGCTGGTCCATTCGCGGAGGAATCGATGGCTCTAAGCGACCTCAATCCGGTCGAGCGCAACGAAGAAGGCATTGCCGCCGTACTCGGCATCCTCAAGCAGCGGCTCGGCGAGCGATTCCAGACCGGCCAGGCGATCCGGGCCCAGCACGCGCACACCACGACCTATATTCCGACGCAGGCGCCGGACGGCGTCGCCTTTGCCGAGACGACGGAGGAGGTGCAGGAGATCGTGCGCGCATGCGCGGCGCATCGCGTGCCGGTGATCGCCTTCGGCGTCGGCTCCTCGCTGGAAGGCCACACCAATGCGCCGGGCGGCGGCATCTCGCTCGATACGTCACGCATGAACCGCATCATTGCAGTCAATCCGCAGGACCTCGACTGCACCGTCGAGCCCGGCGTGACGCGCGAGGATCTGAACCGGCACCTGCGCGACACCGGCCTGTTCTTTCCGATCGACCCGGGTGCCAATGCCTCGCTCGGCGGCATGGCTGCGACACGAGCGTCGGGCACCAACGCGGTGCGCTACGGCACGATGCGCGAGAACGTCCTGTCGCTGACGGCGGTGATGGCCGATGGCGAGGCAGTGACGACCGGCAAGCGCGCCAAGAAGAGCTCGGCCGGCTATGATCTGACGCGGCTGCTGATCGGTTCGGAAGGCACGCTTGGCATCATCACCCAGCTGACCTTGAAGCTGCAGGGCATTCCACAGGCGATTTCAGGCGGCGTCTGCCCGTTTCCCAGCCTCGAGGCGGCGTGCAACGCGGTGATCGCGACCATCCAGATGGGCATTCCGGTGGCGCGCATAGAATTGGTCAACGCGCTGCAGATGCGGGCGATGAAGACCTATTCGAAGCTCGACTATCCGGAGAGCCCGTGCCTGTTCGTCGAGTTCCACGGCAGCGATGCCAGTGTCGCCGAACAGGCCGAGACCTTCGGCATGATCGCCGAGGAAAATAGCGGCGGTCCGTTCCTGTGGACCAGCGTCGCCGAAGAGCGGACAAAATTGTGGAAAGCCCGGCACGATGCCTACTGGTCGTCGCTGACGCTACGGCCGGGCGCCAAGGGCCTGTCGACCGATGTCTGTGTGCCGATCTCGCGCTTTGCCGAATGCGTCACCGAGACCGAGGCGGATATCGCCGAGATGGGCCTGATCGCGCCGATCGTCGGCCATGCCGGCGACGGCAATTTCCATGTGCTGGTGCTGATGGACGTGGACGACCCGAAAGAGATCGCATTGGCCGAAAAATTCGTGGCGCGGCTCAATTTGCGCGCCATCGCCATGGACGGCACCTGCACCGGCGAGCATGGCATAGGGCAGGGCAAGATCGGCTTCCTGCGGCATGAGCTCGGCCATGGCGTCGACATCATGCGCACGATCAAGCAGGCGCTCGACCCGCTGAACATCATGAACCCGGGGAAGATACTGCCGGGAAAGGACTGACATCAGGCCGCTGCCGCGCCCCGATTTGCCTCTTTATCGACACGCTGATGCGGGTAGAGTGCCACTGACTTTACTATCAACTGTCTAGGAGTTCATGCTCGCACGCCTGTTCGTGATCTTCGGTGGGCTTCTTGTGCTGGTGCTGTGTGCGGCGCTGGTGGTGCCGTACTTTGTCGACTGGACAGGTTACCGTGCCGATTTCGAGCGCGAGGCCAGTGCCGTCCTGGGCCGCAAGGTGACCGTGCGAGGCGATGCGACGGCAAGGCTGTTGCCGTTCCCCTCGGTGACCTTTTCCAACGTCGCCGTTGCCGGTGGCCCTAACGGCCAGCCGGCGATGACCGTCGAAACCTTTTCGATGGATGCAGAACTCGCGCCATTCCTGCGCGGCGAGGTGCTGATCTTCGACATGCGCCTGGTGAGACCGAAGGCGACGATTGACATCGCCGCCGACGGCACGGTCGACTGGACGATACGGCCGTCCTCGCCCTTCGATCCCGGCCAGATCTCCATCGAGAAGCTGACGGTGACGGAAGGACAGATCGCGCTCAGCCACGCCGCCGGCGGGCGCAGCCATCTTATTTCCGAGATCAACTCGACGATCTCGGCCAAGTCGCTGGCCGGCCCCTGGCGGCTGGACGGCTCGCTGTTGCTGGACGGGTTGCGGACGACGATCGCCGCTTCCACCGGCAAGGCCGAACCGGACGGGCAAATGCGGCTCAGGCTCAAGGCCGATCCGGACGCCTATCCGCTGGTCATCGAGACCGACGGCTATGTGGGCCTCGTCGAGGGCGCCGCCGTCTATTCGGGCCAGTTCAAGATATCGGGCGCAGACCCGACTGCGGCGCGGCAGCTGGGCACCGGCGGCGAGGCGCTGAAAGTCAGCGCCGGCAAACCGGACCCGGGCTTCAGGCTGAACGGCAAGTTTTCGCTCGACCACCAGAAGCTCGGCGTCGACGAATTCCGCTTCGAGACCGGGCCACGCGACAATCCCTACACCGCCGACGGCAAGGCTGCGGTCGACCTTGGGCTGAAGCCGCATTTCTCGATCGAGGCCAATGGCGCGCAGGTGCAGTTCGACGAGGCCGTGGGGGCGGCGGCCGGTGCCGGATTGACGCTGTCCGAGCGGGTGGCGGCGCTTGAGCAGGCGCTGCTCGATCTGCCGAAGCCGACCATACCGGGCACGGTCGAGGTGAAACTGCCGGCGGTGGTGGCAGGCGATACCACCGTTCGCGACGTGCACCTGTCCGCCGAGCCAGCCGAGGGCGGCTGGTCGGTAAAATCGCTGGCCGCCACGCTGCCCGGCCGCGCCAAGCTGGAAGCCAACGGCATGGTCAGCGTCGAGGACCATTTCGGTTTCACCGGATCGCTGCTTCTGGCGGTGGCGCAGCCCTCCGGCTTCGCCGCATGGCTGTCGAAGGACGTCGACGAGGCGATCCGCCGCTTGCCGGCCGCCGGCTTCAAGGCCAAGGTGGATTTGAGCGAGAAGCACCAGGCCTTCAGCGATCTCGAACTCATCCTCGGCAAGGCGAAGTTCTCCGGCCGCATCGATTCCAGCCAGCCCGACGACACAAGGCCATCGGTGCTGATGCAACTGGAAGGTGGCGAACTCGATGTCGACGGGCTCGCCGCCTTCGCCTCGATCTTCGTCAGCGACAAGGGCGCCAACCGCTTTTCCGACCGCGACCTCGATTTCCAGATCAAGGCCGGGCCGGTCAGCGCCGGCGGGTTGACCGCCGATAGCGTCGACACCGCGCTTAGATTGCGCGAGGGGCTGCTTGAGATCGACCGACTGTCGGTCGGCGGACTTGCCGGCGCCTCGATCAGCGCCACCGGCCGGATCAAGGATTTCCCGGCGAGCCCGACCGGCAAGCTCGACGCCTCGGTGGTCGCCGTCGACCTCAAGCCGCTGATCGACGTCGCCGTCCAGCATTATCCCGGCAATGCAGTGCTGAAGGGCCTGGCGGAGCGTGCTGCTGCCTATCCCGAGCTGTTCCAGGATGCGCGTATCGATGCGGTCACGAGTGCCGCAGACAATGGCGATGGTACGACCGGACTGGCAATGAGCGCACAGGGCAAGGCCGGTGGCTCGGCCTTTTCGGCGTCGTTATCCGGCAAAGGGGCGCTCGACCGGCCTCTCGAAGCGCCGGTGACGCTGACCTTCAACGCAAGGAATGCCGACGCCACGGCGCTGCTGGCGCTTTACGGTTTGCCGGCGCTGCCACTCGGCATGCTCGGCGAGGCGACCACCGAGGTCTCGGCCAAAGGCACGCTTGGCGGTGGCCTGGCGACACGATTCAGCCTGGCCGGCAACGACTTCAAAGCTGGTTTCGACGGGACAATTGCCGACACGGCTCAAGGCGCGGCCGCCAAGGGCAAGGTCAGCCTTGAAACGGCCGACATCGAGCCATGGCTGATGACGACCGGCGTTGGCCTGCCCGGCATGGGCACCGGCATGTCGACGTCGCTTGCAGCCGATGCCGATTACGGCAATGGTCTCCTGGTGCTGAGCGGCCTCAGCGGCGCCGTCAACGAAGCGGCGGTCTCCGGTGACGTAAATATCGACATCAAAGAGGGGCTGCCGCATCTTGCCGGCGCGCTGTCGCTGGACGAGCTGGACCTCGATCCGATGGCGGTGATGCTGTTCGGTGACCAGGCCTTCCTTGTCAATGACAGGACCTGGCCGACAGCACCGTTCAGCCAGAAATCCAGTCTGCCATTTACCGCCGATCTCGATCTGACGGCGGCGTCGCTTGCCGCCGGCCCGCTTGCCACCGCCTATGACGCTGCGCTGTCGCTGCAGCTCGACCAGGAGGGCATCCGCGTTTCCGACCTCAAGGCAAAGTTCCTCGGCGGCGCGTTGAGTGGCCTGTTCGAGCTCAAGAACAATGACGGCACCGGGCTTTTCTCCAGTCAGATGAAACTCGCCGGCGCCGATCTGGCAGCCGTGCTGCCGGAGGCCGGCATCAGCGGAAGCGGCGAGTTCTCGACGGCGCTTTCGACCAGCGGCAAATCGGTCGACGCGATGGTTGCGGCGCTGTCCGGTTCCGGCACGGCGACGCTGAAGGGCATGACTATTGCCGGCTTCAATCCCGATGCCTTTGGCGCATTCATTGCCAAGGCCGACGCGATAGGGCGCGATATCGACGCGTCGAAGACCGCCGGCTTTGTGCCGCAGATCGCCGCGGCGGGCAGTTTTCCGGCGCAGGACACCGATATTGCCTTCACCATCGCCGGCGGCACGCTGAGGGCGCCGCCGGTCAAATTCGAAAGCCCGGGCGCGACGCTGTCCGCCGACATCACCGCCGATCTGAACACCAGCACCGTCGATGCCAAGGGCGAGATCGCCTACCGGCCCGGCGATGAGGCGCTGGTCGGCTCCGAACCGATTTTGAATTTCAGCGTCGACGGGCCGTTTGGCGCCACCAAACGGCAGTTCGACAGCGAGCCGCTGGCACAGTTCCTGACCCAGCGTGCGCTGGAAAAGGAGCAGCAGCGGGTCGAAGCCATGCAAGCCGCACTGCTCGAGAAACAAAGGCTGCGGCGTGAGGTGCGCTACTACGCTGCGCTGCAAACCGAGCGTGAAAGAGCGGCGGAGGAACTGCGCAGGCAACAGGAAGCAGCGCGGCTGAAGGCCGAGGCCGACGCCAAGGCAAAGGCCGAAGCCGAGGCTCAGGCCCAGGCCGAAGCCGAGGCGAGGGCGCAGGCTGAAGCCAAGGCGAAGGCTGAAGCGGACGCCAAGGCACAGGCGGATGCGGAGGCGAGGGCGCAGGCTGAGGCCAAAGCGAAAGCTGAAGCGGACGCCAAGGCAAAGGCCGAAGCTGAGGCGCAGGCCCAAGCCGAAGCGGAGGCCAGGGCGCAGGCTGAAGCCAAGGCAAAGGCGGATGCAGCGGCGAAAGCCGAAGCCGAGGCCAGGGCGAAAGCCGAGGCGGCTGCAAAGGCCGCAGCGGATGCCGAAGCCAAAGCCAAGGCGGCGCAACAGGCTGCCGAGGAAGCAGCGCAGGCCGAAGAACAGCAACGCCAGAGGGCGGAAGAGGCGTTGCGGATCGCCTCGGAAGAGAAGGCAAGGCTCGACGCCGAACGCAAGGCCGCGGCGGAGCGCGCGGAACGGGAGCCACCGGCCGCAAACAACGTGCCACCGCCAGTGCAGCCCCCGCCAAAGCTCAAGCTCGATCCCTCGTCGATCGACGATCTGCTGAAATCGCTGAATGGCGGGTGACGGCGCATCCCTTATGTGTCGCCTCCAGCAAGCAAGCGCTTCAGCATCGGCTCGATCCGCCCGAGTTCGTCGAGATGAGCTGCTGACAGATCGGCGAGACTGTCGTCGGCGCGCTCGGTCAGCCGCAGCAGCACGCGGCGGTGGTCCTCCTCGTCGTGGTCCCTCGCGACCAGCCCGGCTTCGCAAAGACGGTTGACCAATTCCACTGCGCTGTGATGGCGGATGCGCAGGCGCTCCGCGAGGTCGCCAATGGTCACTGGCCCTCCGCCGGGGAACCCTTTGATTGCAAGCAGGCCTGATGCTGGCGTGGTGTCACCAACATCGCTCGTGCCCGCCATCCTCGGTGGCACGGCCGGCGACCCATCCGCAAGTCGGCACGCCGCCAGAAAGCAAGGTCTGCAAATGAAGTCCGATCACGCCAACCCCAGCCATCTGCGCGATTTTACCACCGATGCCCGGGTGCTGCTCATTGCCGGCATAGCGGTGGTGGTTGCGACGGCGGGGTTGTTTGCCGGCATTGCCCTCTTGAAGCTGATCCGGCTTGCCACGAACATCGCCTATTTTGGCCAGTTCACGCTCGCCGACCTGAAACTGCAGGATACGCCGCTTGGCAGGCCGAAGAACGCGACCGTTCGGCTTTGCTGGGCTTCCGTATCCGGCGCAGGAAACAGGATAGCGTTGCCTGAAGGCTACAACTTGCCGCGCTTGGCCCAATCCAGCACATAGAGCCGGAGCGCCGAGGAGAGATTGGCATCCCGCGGGCGGCTCTCGTCGATTTCGGCGACAAGGGCGGCGAGCGTCAGTTTTCGCACGGCCGCGATGGCGACCAGGTCGTCGTAAAAAGGCTTTTCGAGCGAATAGCTGGTGCGGTGGCCGCGAATGGTGACCGAGCGTTTTTCCACCGGGCTCACGAGACGATCCTACTCACACTTCAAGCATCGGATTTGTCCGAATCGCCCGAATTTTCGCGGCGATGGCCGGCGACGAATTTATCGGCCTTGTCGGCGATCAGGCGGTCGCGATCCCGGCTGGGTTTGGAACGGCCATGCAGCGCCCGGTTCTGTTCGGCCAGGCGCTCCTTCTCGGCTCGCGCCTTCTGCTTGCGTGCCTGACGGAGATTGACGATCTCGGCCATGTCACGCCGCCCGTCGGGTCACTTCTTGCGGAAGGCGTCAAGCGACACCACGTCGGCGCCCTTGGCGACGGCGTCGGCCGCGGCAGGCTTCTTTTCCGCCTCGGCGGTTTTCTTCTTCGTCTCGGGCTTTTTCTCGGCGACGATGGCCAGCGGTTCGGGAGCAGGCTTGGCCTTTGTCTCCTGTTCCGCCGGGGTATCGGTCTTGACGTCGAATTCGAGCTCGAAGTTGACGGACGGGTCGTAAAAGCCGCGTACGGCCGAGAACGGGATTTCCAGTTTCTCCGGCACGTCGGAAAACGACAGCCCGACCTCAAAGCCGGTGTCGCTCACCTTCAGGTCCCAATACTGGAACTGGATGACGATGGTCATCTGTTCGGGATAGCGCTCGCGTAGCCGCGACGACACGCGCACGCCCGGCGCGCCGGTGAGAAAGGTGATGAAGAAATGATGGTTGCCCGGGAGACCGGTGCGCGCGACTTCGGCCAGGACCTTGCGCATGACGCCGCGCAACGCCTCCTGGGCCAGAATGTCGTAGCGGATGTGGTCGTCGGCCATGTGGCTGTCGGGTTCCGTTGAATCGTCCTGATAGCTGTAATCAAGCTTGAGCGCGGCGTAAACCGGATATAGATCGCCGGCGTGCGGAAGCGAAGCCCATTGGCGACGATTTGATCGTCAAACGGCTTTGATCGTCAAGCGCTGGCGAGCGCGCCCTGTTTGCTCGCCCGGGCCATAGGCTGCCGCTTGCCGAAGGCGCGCAGGAAGGTGCGCACGCCATTTGTCGCCGATTGCACCACCTCGTCCTCAGTCGGTGTACCGCCGAGCATGAACGTCGTCTGCAACTCGGCATTGGCAAGCGCCATGAACTGGCGCGCTGCGACATCGGGATCGTCGATATCAAGGAAGCCCGCATGAGCGAGGCGGGCGAAGCGGGCGGCGATCGCCGGCCATGTCCTGCCCGGTCCCTCTTCGCGCCATTCGGCGAACAACTCGGGATAGCGCCCGCCCTCGGTCTGGATCAGCTTGCGCAGGAATTTGCCGTCGCGGTTGCAGATGCAGTTGTGGTTCATCCGCACAGCAAAGGCGATGAGGTCGGCCTCGAGATCCTTCGGCTGATCGGGAAAAGTGGAGATCGTGGCAAAGATGCCGGCATTGCAACGTTCGGTGAGGTCGCGGACGATGGCAACGAACAGTTTTTCCTTGTCGCCGTGATGATTGTAGATGGTCTGGCGGGAGACGCCGGCCTCGGCGGCAATCATGTCGATATTGGCACCGGCAAAGCTTTCGCGGCAGAAGACCGAGGCGGCGGCATCGACAATCGACATGCGCTTGGCCTCGTGGCCTCGCGGCGGGAAAATGTCAGGAGAGACGTTGGCCTTCATGCAAAACTATATAGAGGTGGTTGACGAATTAGACAAGCCTGTCTAAATTTGTGGACTTGCACGAAGGGGGTTTCGTTCCGCAGAAGAGTCGGAACTCCACGGGATGGAACGTCCTAGGGTTACACGCCGGTCCTCGGCGGCAACCAGAATTCGAAAGAGCCTGCTATCATGAACGCCAAATTCCTCCGCATTGCGGTCGTGCTCGGCCTATTGTCCGCGATCGGCCCGTTTGCCATCGACATGTATCTTCCGGCCCTGCCTTCAATCGGAGAGGATCTGCATGCCGGCACTGCTGCGGTGCAGATGAGCCTGCTGATCTTCTTTCTTTCCATGGGCTTCGGCCAGATCGTCGTCGGACCGATCTCCGACATGGTCGGCCGCAAGCTGCCACTCTACGGCGGCCTGGCGCTGTTCATGGTCGGCGGCGTCGGCTCGGCGCTGGCTCCCTCGATCGAATGGCTGATCGCCTTCCGCTTCCTGCAAGGGCTCGGCGCCAGCGCCGGCATGGCCGTGCCGCGCGCGATCGTGCGCGATCTGCATACCGGCACCGAGGCCGCCAAGCTGATGTCGCTGCTGATGCTTGTGTTTTCGGTGTCGCCGATCCTGGCACCGCTGACCGGTAGCCAGATCATCGAGAATTTCGGCTGGCGCGCCGTGTTCTGGACGGTGACGGGCGCGGCCGTGCTCGCCACCATCCTGCTGGCGACCTCGCTCAAGGAGACACGGCCGGTCGAGGAGCGCGCCGGGTCGTCCTTCGGGACGGCACTTTCCGGCTACCGCTTCCTGATGGGCGACCGCAACTTCCTTGGCCTGACGGCCATCGCCGGCTTCGGCATTGCGAGCTTCTTCGTCTATCTGTCGAGCTCGTCCTTCATCCTGATCGACCATTATGGCCTGTCGCCTTCGGTCTACAGCGTGTTCTTCTCGATCAATGCGGTTGCCTTTATCGGCATGTCGCAGCTGACCGGGTTGCTGTCGGAGCGGTTCGGGCTGCAGCGCGTGGTGCGTGTCGCGGTGACCGGCTATGCGACGACGATGGTGGTGCTGTTCGCGGTGATGGCATCGGGTGTCGACCGGCTCGACGTGATGGCGGCGCTGCTGTTCATCGGCTACGGCTTTCTCGGCCTGGTCATCCCGACGACGTCGGTGCTGGCCATGGAAGAGCATGGCGAGATCGCGGGTACCGCGTCGGCGCTGATGGGCACGCTGCACTTCGCCATCGGCGCGGTCGCCATGGGCGTCGCCGGCGTGTTTTTCGACGGCACGCCGCTGCCGATGGTGGCGGGCATCACGCTCTGCGCGGCGATCTCCTTCACACTGGCCAAAATAACGCTCGGCCGCAGCCGGGACGTCGCGGAAGCGCCGGCGGAGTAAACTTCGCCTATCGAGACAAAAAGGCCGGGCGATGTTCCCGGCCTTTTCACGTTTGCGGTCCCGGTTCAAAGCAGCCTATGCCTATATGACGGGTTCAGGACATGCAGCTTCGACATCTCAAAACCTTCGTGGCGGTCGCCACCACCTTGAACATCACACGCGCCTCCGAGCGGGTTCATCTTGCCCAATCCAGCGTGACCGAACAGATCCAGGCGCTGGAAAGCGATCTAGGCACGTCGCTGTTCGACAGGTCACGGCGTGGCTTGAAGCTGACGGCGGCGGGACAACGCCTGCTGGACTATGCAAACGATCTCCTCGACCTCGCGGACGAAGCCCGTTCCGCTGTCGCCGACGCGAGCGGCACGGTTGCCGGTCGCCTGACTGTCGGCGGCCTGGAGACGCTTTGCTCGACACGCTTGCCAGCTCTGCTGGCGGAATTCCGTCGGCGCCATCCCGATGTGGAACTGAACCTCAGGGCGGACGATAGCAGTGGGTTGCGTGCCGGCGTGACAAGCGGGGCGCTGGACGTATCTTTCCATTTCGGAGCCGTCCCGGCGGCGGCGCCGGAGCTGCGAAGCGAGCAAGTGGCATTAGAAGAGCTCGTCACCATAATGCCGGCAAATCACCGGTTGGCTGGATATTCTGCCATAACGCCCGACGATCTGGCCGACGAGGCCTTCCTCGTCACCCAGCCCGGTTGCGTCTATAGGCGGATGTTCGACGAAACGTTTGCCGCAACATTGCCTGACCGTCCAAAACTCGTCGGCGAGTTCGCCAGCATGGGCGCGATACGGAGCCTTGTTGAAGGCGGTCTTGGATGCGCGCTGGTCCCGCGTCTCGTGGCTTCCGCGGCTGACGCCAATATCGTCGTGCTGCCCTGGGTCGGAAGCAGCCCGGTGACGCCGGTCACCATGGTATGGCGCCACCGGCGCATTCAAGCGCCGGTGCTGCGGCTGTTCCTTGCAATGGTCCGCGAAATTTTGGCCATCGCTAGACCAGTCGCTGGCCACCATCGACATGAAGCACGGTTCCGGTGATGAAGCCGTTGTGCATGAGGGACGTGATGGCTTGGGCAATGTCGGCTGCCTGGCCGATCCGGCCGACGAGCAGACGCTTTGCCATGGCGTCCAGCGCGGCTGTCTTTCCGCTGCCGACGACGGCATCCCAAATCGGCGTGTCGACCCAGCCGGGCGAAACGACGTTGACGCGGATCGGCGCCAGTTCGACGGCAAGCGCGTAGGCGAGTGAGCCAAGTGCCCCATTAACGGCTGCCACCACCGAGCCTTTCGCCGCCGGACGATAGGCGGCGATGCCCGAGGTCAGCGTGATCGATCCCCCGGGCGTCAGACGAGGCGCGCCATGTTTGGCAAGAAGAAGCGGTCCGACGACTTTGGAATCCATCACTTTGCGCGCCACCGAGATATCCATCTCGGGAAGCAACACATAGACGCCGGTAACGTCGGCGGCGGTCGAGACGATGTGGTCGAGCGTGCCGACATCCTGGAACAGGCGCTGGACCTCGTCCTCGCTTGTGACGTCGGCTGCGATCGTCCTCAGCCTTTCCGGGTGAGGCAAGCGCTGCCGTGCGGCCGACAACCGGTCCTCGGAGCGGCCGACGATCGTAACCTCGGCGCCGGCGGCAAGCTGCTGTTCGGCCAGCGACAGCCCCATGCCGGAACTGCCGCCAACGATCAGGATGCGTTCGTGTTTTGGTGTGGTTTCCTGGTTCATCTTATCTCTCCATGAGGCAGCTCGCCGGGCATGACCACACGCGGCGAGAAACTGAGGCCTTGTCCCGCAAAGGCGTAGAAGAAGGGAAACGGGAAGAAACGAATGCTGCCATCGGAGGTTCCGATGATGGGAGGCCCTTGGGCTTTCGCCTCAGCCTGAGACGCCTCAGCCTGAGACGTTGACGATGCGCGATTTTCTGTGTAGCAGCGATCATCATGAAGATCGCAATCGTTCTTGCAGTGGTAGGAAAGCGCACGGGCAGGATGGTGTAACCATCCGGCGACAGCCACCCGTGCGCGACAAACAGGCTCCCGACGGGGCCTTTTTTTATGCCCGAAATTCTTCTTACGCCCGATTTCGGCGACGCCCCGTCAACCCATCCTCATCACGCTACGGGACAGAACCATGACAAGCGATAATTCCATTCAGCATACGAGCAACCGCATGACAGGAGCGGAGATCGTTCTCCGCGCACTCAAAGACAATGGTGTGGAGCATATTTTCGGCTATCCCGGCGCGGCCATATTGCCGATCTACGACGAGATATTCCAGCAGGACGACATCAAGCATATCCTCGTGCGCCACGAACAGGGCGCCGGCCATGCCGCGGAGGGTTATGCCCGGTCCACGGGCAAGGTCGGCGTGATGCTGGTCACATCAGGCCCAGGCACGACGAATGCCGTGACGCCCCTGCAGGACGCGTTGATGGATTCAGTACCGATCGTCTGTCTGTCCGGACAAGTGCCGACAACATTGATCGGCTCCGATGCCTTTCAGGAATGTGACACGATTGGCATCACGCGATCCTGCACCAAGCACAACTCTTTGGTCAAAGACGTCAATGACCTGGCGTCAGCAATCCATAGGGCGTTCCACATCGCCCGGTCGGGGCGACCGGGGCCTGTTCTCGTCGACATGCCAAAGGATGTTCTGTTTGCGTCCGGCGTGTATACGCCGCCATCGGGTGTTGCTGCGCTGAAAAATTATCAACCGAAGCTTCAGGGTGATATCGGCAAGATCGGCCAGGCGATAGCACTGATGGCCAATGCCAGCCGTCCCGTTATCTATGCCGGCGGCGGCATCGTCAATTCCGGCCCGGAAGCATCGAGATTGCTCAGGGAGCTGGTTCAACTGACCGACTTTCCGATCACCTCGACGCTTATGGGCCTTGGAGCTTACCCCGCCTCCGGCAAAAACTGGCTCAAGATGGTCGGCCTGCATGGTTCCTATGAGGCGAACATGGCGATGCACGATTGCGACGTCATGATCTGTATCGGCGCGCGCTTCGATGACCGCGTGACCTCGCGTGTGGACGCTTTTTCGCCGAACTCCAGCAAGATCCATATCGATATAGATCCGTCCTCGATCAACAAGAACGTCCACGTCGATATCGGCATACAAGGCGATGTCGGCAATGTTCTGGATGACATGGTTCGTCTATGGCGCGCATTGTCTCAGAAACCGGATGGAGGCCGCCTCCAGGACTGGTGGAGAAGGATCGCCGGCTGGCGCGCACGCAATTCATTCTCATATGAGATGAACAAGGATGTGATCATGCCGCAATACGCGGTGGAGCGTCTCTACGCGCTGACGAAGGATCGCGACACATACATCACCACTGAAGTGGGCCAGCATCAGATGTGGGCGGCCCAATTCTACGGCTTGGAAAAGCCGAACCGCTGGATGAGTTCGGGCGGCCTCGGGACTATGGGCTACGGCCTGCCGGCGGCGCTGGGCGTGCAGATCGCACATCCGGACAGCCTCGTCATCGATATCGCCGGCGACGCATCGGTTCAGATGACCATGAAAGAGATGTCGACGGCAGTCCAGTACGACGCGCCGATCAAGGTCTTCATCCTGAACAACGGATATATGGGCATGGTTCGCCAGTGGCAGCAAATTCTTCACGGCAACCGCCTCGCGCATTCCTATTCCGAGGCCTTGCCCGATTTTGTCAAATTGGCCGAGGCGTTCGGAGCGGTCGGCCTGCGCTGCGACAAACCAGCCGACCTTGATGATGCGATCCAGGAAATGATCGATGTGGACCGGCCGGTGCTCCTTGACTGTCGTGTTGCCAAGCTCGCCAATTGTTTTCCGATGATCAGGACGGGCAGGGCGCACAACGAGATGTCACATGAGGCTGCCGACGAAACCTTTGGCAGCGCGATCGAAACGATCAGCCAGGGACTGGTATGAACGCAGCGGCGCCAGGGCGTATCAGGGCGTAAAAAGCCCAGGCCCGCAGCTGCACATATCGGGCGAGCCTGCGGCTGCGCATATCAAAAAGGGGGAGAAATGGAGGTTTCTGTTGCCAGGTACCTCCGAACCCCGCCTAGAAGTGCGAACCACTAGGGCTTGAATTGAAGCTATCGCACCGCTTACGCGGCGAGACGTGCTTCCGCATAGTTGTCGTTGGCAACTATAAGTTTAGCCCGATAACGGTGGTACAATGCCGGGCAAAAATACGATCTTTACACCTTCGTCGATCCTATTTCGCCCCCAGCAAAAGCCGCTCCTGAGCAGCGGTTTTTGGTGGAGGCGCCGGGTACCGCCCCCGGGTCCGAACGGCTTATTTCATCGCCTGTTTATCGCCATAGTCGGTCGAGCCGACGAAGCGAATATAGGGACTGGCGGTGGAAAATGAAAGGCCGGAATGCCACTTTCGTCCGTGCCAAAGTGGATCATGAAGGGTTGACTTGCAGCCGGTCTCAACCGAAGCTTTGTGGCGGTGAGGAGACCTAGCGCATACTTGCGGCAGCGCGCCACAATCCTCATCGACCGGATCCCGTGGCGCCGACGAGGGGAAATTCGATGGCCGATTATCTCGCAGACGTAAAGAAGTATGATGCGGCGGCGGATGCCGACGCGGTCGCCAAGATCGTCAAGCATCTGGGCATCGCGCTCAGGAACCGCGATTCCTCGCTGGTGTCCTGCACCGACCCGGAGGAACTGAAGCGCGTCAGGAACAGCTGGGTCGCCGGCAAGCTCGGCGTCACCGACGGTGCCAAGGCGGATGCGGCTATCGAAAAGACCTGCAAGGCTATGGCGGCCGACAACAGCAAGAGCCGGGTGACATTCTATTACCTCGTCGCCAAGGATCTGGGCATGCTCGGCTCGCTCTGAGCAACCTCGCCGCCGGTGCTGGTGAGACTTCTGCTGGAATCGTCTCGCTTTGCTGTGTTCGGCCGACGGTCATTCGGCTATGATGGCTGACAACCCGAATCGGACCGGAGCCGATGCGCCAGTATCTCGACCTTCTGAAGCATGTGCTGGAAAACGGCGCTGATCGCGGCGACCGCACGGGCACCGGAACGCGCTCGGTATTCGGCTACCAGATGCGCTTCGACCTGGCCCGCGGCTTTCCGGTCACCACCACCAAGAAGCTGCACCTGAAGTCGATCATCCACGAACTTTTGTGGTTCCTGGCCGGCGACACCAACATCAAATATCTCAACGATCACGGCGTCTCGATCTGGGATGAGTGGGCCGACGAGAACGGCGATCTCGGCCCGGTCTATGGCAAACAATGGCGGTCGTGGCCGGACGGCCATGGCGGCGCTATCGACCAGATTGCGAATCTTCTGAAGGAGATACGCCAAAATCCTAATTCGCGGCGGCTGATCGTTTCGGCGTGGAACCCGGCCGAGGTGGAGGGCATGGCCTTGCCGCCCTGCCACTGCCTGTTCCAGTTCTATGTTTCGGAAGGCAAGCTTTCCTGCCAGCTCTACCAGCGTTCGGGCGATATCTTTCTCGGTGTGCCGTTCAACATCGCTTCCTATGCGTTGCTGACGCTGATGGTGGCGCAGGTGACCGGATTGAAACCCGGCGATTTCATCCACACGCTCGGCGACGCGCATCTTTACTCGAACCATTTCGAGCAGGCGCGCGAACAATTGCGGCGCACGCCCAAGGCGTTGCCGACGCTGTGGATCAATCCCGAGGTGAAGGATCTCTTTGCCTTCCGCTTCGAGGATTTCCGGCTCGAGAACTATTTCGCCGACGCGACGATCAAGGCACCGATCGCGGTCTAGCACCATAGCCGACTGTGCATGTCGACATTGCCTACTGCGGCTACGCCCTCGGGCGTTGTCAGCATCCATCTTTATTGGCCGACGTCGACTTGACGCGCAATCCCTGGTCGCTGATTTTCATGTGAATATTTCCTTCGGCCTCGGTGCCGCTGTATCCAACGAAGATTATCGCAGGCCGGGAAAACCTCAGCTCAGAATGCCGTAGGCGGTAAAGAGCCTTTCCTTGTTATGTTCACATGGATATATCGATGGACGGCTTCGGGCGTTCCGAGACGAGGAGAGTTTCATGCTGGCGCGCAAAGGTTCGACGACGATTGCCATCGCGGGTCTCGCCGCCATCCTGATGGCCGCGGCGCCGGCGGCCCATGCCGATGACAAGGTGGTCGTGTTTGCCGCGGCGAGCCTGAAGGATGGGCTCGATGCCGTCAACAAGGCCTGCGAGGCCGATGTCGGCGAGGCGGCGACCATTTCCTACGCGGCGAGCTCGGCGCTGGCCAGGCAGATTGAAAGCGGCGCGCCAGCAGACCTGTTCATCTCGGCCGATCTCGACTGGATGAAATATCTTGCCGACAGGAAGCTGACCAAGCCCGAAACCGAAGTGAAACTGCTCGGTAACCAGATCGTTCTGGTTGCGCCACGGGATTCCAAGGTTGAAACCAGGATCGAAAAGGGTTTCGATCTTGCCAAGCTCGTCGGTGACGGCAAACTTGCCATGGGCGATGTCAAAGCTGTGCCGGCAGGCAAATACGGCAAGGCAGCCCTCGAATCGCTCGGTGCCTGGTCTTCGGTCGAAGGCAAGGTGGCGCAGGCCGAGAATGTCCGCGCCGCCCTAAAGCTGGTGTCGACCGGCGAGGCAGCACTCGGCATCGTCTACGCCACGGATGCGCATGCGGAGCCTGGCGTGAAGGTGGTCGGCACTTTCCCCGCGGGTACCCATCCGCCGATCATCTATCCAGTCGCCCAGCTTGCGGATTCGAAGAGCAGGGATACCCCTGCATTCCTGAAATGCCTGCAATCCGCCAAGGCTGGCGAACTCTTCAAGGCGCAAGGTTTTACAATCCTCGCGCCGAGCAACTGACGTACGGCACCGCACATGAACTGGCTGCTGGATCTCGCTCCCGACGAATGGAATGCGGTCCAGCTGTCGATCAAGGTGGCGACCGTGGCGATGATTGCCAGCCTGCCGCCAGGCGTCCTGATCGCTCTTGTGCTTGCCCGCGGCCAGTTCTGGGGCAAGACGCTGCTCAATGGTCTGGTGCATCTGCCGCTGATCGTGCCGCCGGTGGTGACCGGCTATTTGCTGCTGTTGACTTTCGGCAAGCGTGGTCCGGCCGGCGCTTTCCTGGCCGAACATTTCGGGATCGTTTTTTCCTTCCGCTGGACTGGCGCCGCGCTCGCCTGCGGCGTGATGGGCTTTCCGCTGATGGTGCGGGCCATCCGGCTGTCGATCGAGGCCGTCGACCGCAAAATCGAGGCGGCCGCCGGCACGCTCGGCGCCAATCCGCTATGGGTATTCGGCACGATCACGCTGCCGCTGATCCTGCCCGGGCTGATCGCCGGTGCGATCCTCTCCTTCGCCAAGGCGATGGGCGAATTCGGCGCGACGATCACCTTTGTCTCCAACATCCCGAACGAGACGCAGACGCTACCGTCGGCGATCTACACTTTCACGCAGGTTCCCGGCGGCGACGCCGGCGCGCTCAGGCTGACGCTGATCTCGATCGTCATCTCGATGGCGGCACTTGTTGCCTCGGAAGTGCTGGCGCGGCGTGTCGGCCGGCGGATGGACATCGAATGACGGTTCAGGTCGACATCAGCCACCGGCTTGGCGATTTCATCGTCAATGCCCGCTTCGAAAGCGCCGGGCGGCTGACTGCGCTGTTCGGGCCTTCCGGCTCCGGAAAGACGACACTGATCAATTTGATTGCCGGGCTGATCCGCCCCGACAAAGGTCGCATCGCGGCCGAGGGCCGCGTGCTGGTCGATAGCGATGCCGGTCTGTTCGTGCCGAAGCACAAACGGCGGATCGGCATGGTGTTCCAGGATGCGCGGCTGTTTCCGCATATGAGCGTGGCGAGCAATCTGCGCTATGGCCGCTGGTTCACGCCGGCTGCTGAGCGTTACGCCGATATCAATGGCGTGGTCGAACTGCTCGGGATCGGCCATTTGCTCGACCGGCGGCCGGCAAAACTCTCCGGTGGCGAGAAGCAGCGTGTGGCAATCGGCAGGGCGCTGCTTGCCAGTCCGAAATTGCTGCTGATGGACGAGCCGCTGGCTTCGCTCGATGAGCGGCGCAAGGCCGAGATCTTGCCTTATATCGAGCGGCTGCGCGACGAGACGAAAATCCCGATCGTCTATGTCAGCCACTCGATCGCCGAAGTGGCGCGGCTGGCGAGCGACGTCGTGGTGCTGATGCAAGGAAAGGTCGCCGCTTCCGGTCCGACCGGAGCGATCATGCAGCGTCTGGATCTATTGCCGGCCGAAGAGCGCGGCGAGGGCGGCGCCGTGCTGGATACCGCGGTTCTGCGCCACGACGAAGCCTTCGGCATGACGGTGCTAGGCTCATTGGCGGGCGAGATCCGGGTGCCGCTTCTGGCAACGCCAGTCGGTGCGCCGGTGCGCGTCCGCATCCGTGCCCGCGACGTGATGATCGCCACCGAGCAGCCGGTTGGCCTCAGCGCGCTCAACATATTGCCGGGCACGATCGTGGCGATAGAGCCGGGCGAAGGGCCTACCGTCGAGATCGGCCTCGACTGCAATGGCGCAACCGTGCTTGCCCGCATCACAGAACAGTCGCGGCAGACACTGGGGCTTCGGCTTGGCCGACAGGCCTTCGCCGTGGTCAAGACGGTCAGCTTCGACCGGGCGAATACCGGCGCCGGCCTGCCCGCCAAGGCGGATGAGTGAACGGCCGATGATTCGCTATATCGTTTTGGAATAGCGGTATCGCCGCGGAACTTGTAGAATAGCGTGACCGCGGAGGAGCAAATGCCGTCGCTGAGTTTGCGGATAAATCTCGATCCAGATGGCCGCATCGGACCGGGCAAGATCGAGCTTCTGGAACAGATCGCCGCCTTCGGCTCGATTTCGGCCGCGGCACGCGGCATGGAGATGTCCTACAAGCACGCCTGGGATCTGGTCGAAGACATGAACCGCGTGTTCGGCAAGCCGCTGGTTGCGGCACAGACGGGCGGCAAAAAAGGCGGTGGCGCCCAGTTGACGTCGGTCGGGCTTGCTGTGGTCAGCCGCTTCCGCGCGATCGAGCGGGCTGCGTCTTCAGCAGCGGCGGCGCATATGGAGGCGCTGCAGGCCGAGATCGACGCAGCGTGACGCCGGCGGAATTCATGCCGCGTGTGATCCCTGTTACTTCTTAGGCTCGCCCGGCTTGCGCAGCAGATAGGTGTCCATGATCCAGCCTTTTTTCCGGCGGGCCTGCTCACGGGTGGTCACGATCTTGTCGCCGACGTCGCCAATCCGGCCCGAGATGACGATCTCGTCAGGCGTCCCGAGATAGGCGCCCCAGTGAACGGTGACGTCGTTGTCGTCCAGCGTGTTGAAGGCGCATTTGCCGTCCAGCATGACGATGGTGCTGCCGGCGTTTTCGGGCAGACCTTCCTCGGCGAGCCGGCGGCCGGTGGTGATCAAAATGGCGTCGCCGATCCGGTTCAATGCCATTTTGTGGCTGGCTGCGAGTGCCTGGATGGCGGTGATGCCAGGGACGACCTCCAGCTCGAACGCTACATTGCCTCTGAGGCGCACGCGCTCAAGGATGCGCAGCGCACTGTCGTAGAGCGACGGATCGCCCCAGATCAGGAAGGCGCCGCAGCCATCTTCAGGGAGTTCGTCGCGGATCAGGCCTTCGTAGATCGCGGCGATCGCCTCGTGCCAGTCGTCGACGGTCGAGCGGTAGGAAGGCGCCGGCTCGGCGCGCACCGGTACATCGAATTCGACCCGGCGCGAGTTCGGATTGATGACGAAGCGGTCGCAGATCTGGCGGCGCAATTCGGCGAGATCGTTCTTCTTCGCGCCCTTGTCGGGAATGAACAGCACGTCGGCCCGGTTGAGGCCATTAATGGCCTGGACCGTCATGTGCTCCGGATTGCCGGCGCCGATGCCGATGACGAGAAGCTTGCGCATGGGCGAACTCCTGCCCGATCGGGACCGGCGTGTCTAGACCGACACGACATGCCGGCAGGCGCCGGCGCATTTGCCGAAAGGCTTTGAAACGCCACATTGAACAGCTAGAGTCATGCTGGCATTCTCGCCGGGGGAGTTTCCATGTTCCGTTACGTCCTGACCGCAGCCTTGGCGCTCTCGGCTACGCCTGCGCTCGCCAATGATTCGGTCGCAGAACTCGGCACCGGTGGGCTGATCCTTTCGCGCAGCGATGCGGTGGCGATGGAAAGCGAGGATCTCTACATCTCGCCGGAAAAAGTGATGGTCGATTACGTCTTCCGCAACAACACCGACAAGGATGTCGATGCGATCGTCGCCTTTCCGATGCCCGACATCGAAGGCGACCCCGAAGAAATACCAGCGATTCCGGAGGCGCAGAGCGACAATTTCCTCGGCTTCGAAGTGACGATCGACGGGGAGCCGGCAAAGCCGCAGCTCGAGCAGAAGGTGTTCGCGCTCGGCATCGATATCGGCGCTGACCTGAAGGCGCAGGGCGTGCCGTTCTATCCGTTCGGCGATGCGGCCAAGGCAGCGCTGGCAAAGCTGCCGCAAGCGGTCGCCGACGACTGGGTCAACCGCGGCATCATCATCGAGGACACTGCTGACGACGGTTCGGGCATGAAGACCGTCTATACGCCGTTCTGGCAATTGCGCTCGACCTATTGGTGGCGCTCGACGTTTCCGGCCAACAAGGCGGTCCATGTCTCGCATCGCTACAAGCCGAGCGTCGGCGGCACCTCCTCGGTCAGCTTCTTCTATGACGGCCAGTTCCAGGGTCAGTATGCCGCCTACAAGACACGCTACTGCATGGACGATGCCTTCGAGAATGCCGTGCGCAAGGCAGCCAAGGACGATCCCGACGGCTATCCCAAATATTTCGAGAACCGCATCGCCTATATCCTGACCACGGGCGGCAACTGGGCGTCGGGAAACATCGGCAGTTTCAAGCTGACCGTCGACAAGGGCGATGCGAAGAACCTGGTCTCGTTTTGCGGCGAAAACGTCAGGAAGATCGGACCGACGACGTTCGAGATGAAGGCGCAGAACTTCTACCCCGAGCACGACATCGACATATTGCTGCTCGAGCCATCGGATGGCGGAAACGGCGGCTGATGGACCTCGCGCTTTATGTCGCCATCGCCGAGAACGGCGTGATCGGGCGCGAGGGTGGATTGCCGTGGCGGCTGTCCACCGATCTCAAGCGGTTCAAAGCCGATACGATGGGCAAGCCCATCATCATGGGCCGCAAGACCTATGAAGGCATCGGCCGCCCATTGCCGGGCAGGCTCAACATCGTGGTGACACGAGACAAGGCATGGCGCGCCGAGGGCGTCGAAGTCGCGCACTCGATCGAGGACGCAATCGCGCTGGCGACGGTGCGCGGGCGCTGCATGGCCGGCGCCGACGAGATCTGCGTCATCGGCGGCGGCGAAATCTACGCTCAGGCGCTGCCGTTGGCCGATCGGCTGCACGTGACCCATGTTCTGGCCGCGGTCGACGGCGATGCCCATTTCCCGCCGATCGATCCGGCGCTGTGGCGGATCGTCCGCTCGCAGGAGGTGGAGGCTGGCGAAAAGGACAGCCATGCGACACGCTATTCGGTTTACGAGCGGCGCCGCGACGTGCATTGAAGGCGACAAAGGGGTCGCGACAGGTCTAGATGGACCCAAAGGCGGACAGTGGCGGCAGCCGATCGCGTTGAAAGCGTGCCGTCGCATCCCTATAGAAGAATAATATTGGATTTTGCGCCGGTGAGCCGGCGCTTGAGGGAATTCCAAGCGAAAGGACATTCATGCCCTGGAACGACAAGAGCGGCGGCGGCGGCCCGTGGGGCGGCGGCAACAATCAGGGGCCTTGGGGTCAGGGACCAAAAGGACCCAGCGGCCCGCAGGGCTCGCCTCCCGATCTCGAGGATATCATCCGGCGCGGGCAGGACCGGTTGCGGCGCGCGCTGCCGGGCGGCGGTGGCGCGAGCCCTGCCGTGTTCGGGCTGATTGCCGCGGCGCTGGTGGTGCTATGGGCGTTCAAGGCAGTGTACACCGTCCAGCCAGATGAAGTTGCGGTGGAGCTCAGGTTCGGCAAGCCGAAGGCGGAGCTGTCGCAGCCGGGCCTGCATTTCCATTGGTGGCCCATCGAAACGGTCGAGACCGCTAACATCGCCGAGCAGCTTGTCAGCATCGGCGGCGGCAGCACCAGCGGCGATGGCCTGATGCTTTCCGGCGACCAGAACATCGTCAACGTGCAATTCTCGGTGGCCTATCAGGTTTCCGACCCGAAGGCCTATCTGTTCGACGTGTCCGACCCGGGCGGCATGCTGCAGCAGGTCGCCGAAAGCGCGATGCGCGAAGCGGTCGGCCGGCGCCCGGCGCAGGACATTTTCCGCGACGACCGGCAAGGCATTGCGGCGTCGGTGCGTGAGATCATCCAGACGACGCTGGACGGCTACAAGGCCGGCCTCAACGTCAACGCAATTTCCATCGAGGACGCCGCGCCGCCGCGCGAGGTGGCAGACGCGTTCGACGAGGTGCAGCGGGCCGAACAGGACGAGGACAAGTTCGTCGAGCAGGCCAATCAGTATTCCAATCAGAAGCTCGGCCAGGCGCGCGGTGCGGCCGCACAGATCCGCGAAGACGCGGCCGCCTACAAGAACCGGGTCGTGCAGGAGGCCGAAGGCGAGGCGCAGCGCTTCATCTCGGTCTATGACGAATATGCAAAGGCGCCGGAAGTGACGCGCAAGCGGCTCTACCTGGAGACGATGGAGAGGGTGCTGAAGGATTCGAGCAAGGTCATCGTCGAGCAAGGCAACGGGCAAGGGGTGGTTCCCTACCTGCCGCTGCCGGCATTGCAGCAGAAGGCGCCGGCACCGGCCACCGGAGGAAACCAGTGATGGCCAACCGTCTTCCCGTCATTGCGGTCATCGCCGCGGTCATCCTGTTCCTGCTCTATTCGTCGGTCTTCGTCGTCAATGCGCGCCAGCAGGCGCTGGTGCTCAGGTTCGGCGAAATCGTCGACGTCAAGAACCAGCCGGGCATCTATTTCAAGGCGCCATTCTCCTTCTTCGATGCCGACACCGTCCAGCTGATCGAAAACAGGGTCCTGCGCTTCGACCTCGACAACATCCGTGTCCAGGTTTCGGGCGGCAAATTCTATGAGGTCGATGCCTTTATCGCCTATCGTATCTCGGACCCGCGTGTGTTCCGCGCCGCGGTTTCCGGCCAGATCGAACTGGCCGAGGCCCGGCTGAGGACGCGTCTCGACGCTGCCTTGCGCCGCGTCTACGGCCTGCGCGACTTCGAGGCGGCACTCTCGGAAGAGCGCGCCGTGATGATGCGCGAGGTGCGCGATCAGCTGAGGCCTGATGCCACCTCGCTTGGCCTGCAGATCGAGGATGTCCGCATCCGCCGCACCGATCTCACGGCCGAAGTCTCGCAGCAGACCTTCGACCGCATGAAGGCCGAACGTCTCGCCGAAGCCGAGCGGCTGAGGGCGCGCGGCAACGAGGCAGCGCAGCGGATCAGGGCTCGCGCCGACCGCGAAGTGGTCGAAATCGTCGCCGAAGCGCAGAAAGAGTCTGAAATCCTGCGCGGTGAAGGTGAAGCCCAGCGCAGCGCGACGTTTGCCGGGGCCTATCAGCGCGATCCGGCCTTCTTCGATTTCTACCGGTCGATGAATGCCTATGGCACGGCGCTGAACAGCGCAGGAACGACGATGGTGCTGTCGCCGAATTCCGAGTTCTTCCGCTTCTTCCGCGACCCGGACAGCAAGGAAACGCCTGCGGCACCGGCGGCAGCACCGCCAGCACCTGCCGCTCCCGCGCCACCGGCGGCTCAGCCAAGCACCGGCCAGTAGGGCCGGTGCAGGGATAGCCGGCGTAACAGAGGATTTATTCTCTGGCGGTAGCCATAGCCGCAAACGTGCCTTATTTCTTGCCAACATGACGCGACGCGGCGTTTTTTGCCGAAGCGCTTTTTTCAGAACACCCGGAGGCCTTTCGATGACATCCACCACCCTTCTGCGTGCAGCGAGGCGGACGTTCATCGCCGGGGCCGCTGCGCTTCTGGTCGGCGCCATTGCCGTTCCGTCGTTCGTGGCGCCGACGATGGCAGCCGACGGGCCGCCCTCGGTTGCCGATCTCGCCGCCGGCCTGCTTGGCGCCGTGGTCAACATCTCGACGTCGCAGACTGTTAAAGGCACTGAAGGGCCGGGCGCAGTGCCGATGCCGCAGCTGCCGGAGGGCTCGCCCTTCCAGGACTTCTTCGACGATTTCTTCAAGAACCGTGGCGGCGACAAGGGCGGCGGCGGGCAAAAGGTGCAGTCGCTGGGCTCCGGCTTCGTGGTCGACGCCGAGCAGGGCATCGTGGTGACCAACAACCACGTCATTGCCGATGCCGACGACATCGAGGTGAATTTCTCCGATGGGGTGACGCTCAAGGCGACGCTGGTCGGCACCGACACCAAGACCGATGTCGCGGTGCTGAAGGTCGATCCGAAAGGGCACAAGCTGACGGCGGTGAAGTTCGGCGATTCCAACACGATGCGTGTCGGCGACTGGGTGATGGCGATCGGCAATCCGTTCGGTCTCGGCGGCACGGTGACGGTCGGCATCGTCTCGGCACGCAATCGCGACATCAATTCCGGCCCGTATGACGACTTCATCCAGACCGATGCCGCGATCAACCGCGGCAATTCCGGCGGACCGCTGTTCAACAGCAGCGGCGAGGTCATCGGCATCAACACGGCAATCATCTCGCCATCGGGCGGCTCGATCGGCATCGGCTTCTCGATCCCGTCGCAGCTTGCCTCGGGCGTCGTCGACCAGCTTCGCCAGTTCGGCGAGACGCGGCGCGGCTGGCTCGGCGTGCGCATCCAGCCGGTGACCGACGACATTGCCGAAAGCCTGGGCATGGCGACCGCCAAGGGCGCGCTGGTCGCCGGCGTTATCAAGGGCGGGCCGGTCGACAACGGCACCATCCAGGCCGGCGACGTCATCATCAAGTTCGACGGCAAGGACATCCATGAAATGCGCGACCTGCCACGCGTCGTGGCGGAGAGCCCGGTCGGCAAGGCGGTCGACGTGATCATCGTGCGCAAAGGGGTCGAGCAGACCGTCAAGGTGACGCTCGGCCGGCTCGAGGACGGCGAAAAGCTTGCCAGCGGCGGTGAAAACGGCAACGCCGACCAGGACGATGCCGACAAGGCGCCTGCGGTTTCGACGGCTGCCGTGCTCGGCATGACGATCGGCGAGCTCAATGAGGAGACGCGCACGAAATTCGGCATCGCCGCCGACGTCTCCGGCGTCGTCGTGACCGACGTCTCCAAGGATTCGGCGGCTGCCGAACGCGGCATCCAGCCGGGCGAGGTGATCACCGAGATCGCGCAGGAATCGGTCGCAACGCCCAAGGACGTCATGGACCGGATCGGCGCGCTGAAGGAGCAGGGGCGCAAGAACGCGCTGTTGATGCTGGCGTCGAAGACCGGCGAGCTGAGGTTTGTGACAATCCGGATGGATTGAGTCCGGAAGAGCCTGCAATGCTCTGATCTTGAAACGAAAAAGGGCGGCTAGCGGGCCGCTCTTTTTCTTGCCTGCCAGTCTGTGCGTGACAGCCTGTAGAAGACATGTCGCCTGAGTGCGGTGTGGCTGTCCGGAACACCGGGATGGTCGAAATCGGAGGCGGGGTCGGCGATCATGCCCAGGCGCTCCATAACGGCAGTGGACCGGCTGTTATCCTTGACTGCGAAGGACACGATTTCGTCGAGGCCAAGTCTTTCAAAGCCATAGGTGAGCCAGGCTTCGGCTGCTTCGGTGACATAGCCGCGGCCCCAGAATTCGGGTGCCAGCCGCCAGCCGATCTCGATCGTGCCGGGCGGCAGGAATGGCAAATGATCAGTTCGGGTTATGCCGACGAAGCCGATGCATTCGCCTGTGGCTGCGATCTCAGCGGCCGCGAAGCCGAAGCCGTCGCGATCGATAGCCGCGCGCAACTCCTCCATCTTGGTGTCCGACTGGGCACGGTCGCGGCGAAACGGAAAGAATTCCATGACCAACTCGTCGGAATTGATGCGATGGAAGAGCTCGCGGTCACGATCTTCCCAGTTGCGCAGGATCAGGCGCTCGGTGCGGATCGGCGTCATTCGACAAATTCCTCCCGGCGATAACCCTGCAGATAAAGCAAGGCGGTGAGGTCGCCGTGGTCGATGCGGATCTTTGCCTCGGCTGCGACGGCCGGCTTGGCATGCAAGGCGACGCCGATGCCGGCAAGACGGATCATGTCGAGATCGTTGGCGCCGTCGCCGACGGCAATGGCATCGGCAGGCGTCAGGCCGAGGCCGGCGGAAATCTCGATAAGGGCTTCGGCCTTGGCGGCGCGGCCGAGGATCGGTTCGGCGACCAGGCCGGTGAAGCGGCGATCCTGCTCGATCAGGCGGTTGGCGCGATTTTCGTGAAAGCCGAGCAATGCTGCGATGCGGGTGGTGAAGATGTCGAAACCACCGGAGATCAGCGCCGTCCAGGCGCCATTGGCCGCCATTGTCTGGACGAGCGTGCGGCCGCCGGAGGCTAGCGTCAGGCGATTGTCGATGATGCGGTCGATGATTGCGGCATCGAGACCCTTGAGCAGCGCCACGCGCTCGCGCAAGGCCGGCTCGAATGCGATCTCGCCGTTCATCGATCGCGCCGTGATGGCGGCGACGCGATCCTTGACGCCGATCTCGTCGGCAAGCTCGTCGATGCATTCCTGGTCGATCATCGTCGAATCCATGTCGGCGATCAGGATCTTCTTGCGCCTGTTCTCGGCCGGCTGGACGGCCACGTCGATCGGTTCGGAAGCCAGCGCGGCACGCAGGCGCGCCGTTATTTCGGAAGCGTCGGCGGTCTCCGGCAAGTCGAGCTCGCAGGCGATGCCTTCGGCCAGCCAGCGAACAGCGCTTGCGCCGACCGACCGCGAGGCCATATTCGCTAGCGTCGACGTCAATGCGCGGCCGGCGGGATGGGATAGAAGCGTGGCGATCAGCGGCATCGAAAATTCCAGCGGACGGGCGGGCGAAGGCCGCCTGAAGAACGCGATCCTGATAGCCGGGCCGACCGCCAGCGGCAAGTCGGCGCTCGCACTCGACCTCGCCGAGCGCAATGGCGGTGTCATCGTCAACACCGATTCCATGCAAGGCTATTCGGTGCTCGACGTGCTGACGGCGCGGCCTGGTCCTGCCGAACTCGCCCGCGTCCCCCACTTTCTTTATGGACACGTCGATCCGTCCACCGCCTATTCAACCGGCGCCTGGTTGCGTGATGTCATAAAGCTGATCGACGACGGCACGCTTTCGGAGCGGCCAGTGATTTTCGTCGGCGGAACCGGGCTTTATTTCCGGGCGCTCACGGAAGGTATCTCGGAGATGCCCGACATTCCGAAGTCGATCCGCGATCGCTGGCGCTACGAGCTCCAGGAACAGGGCGCAGTGAGATTGCACCGCATCCTGTTGCGCGAGGATTCTGCGGCCGGCATGATGCTGAAGCCGACGGATGGGCAGCGCATCGTGCGGGCGCTGGAGGTGCTCGACGCGTCGGGCCGTTCCATCCTGGACTGGCAGGCCGCGCGTGGCCGGCCGTTGATCGACGGGAGCAGCGCGCGCTTTTTCGTCATCGAGCCGGAGCGAGCGGCTCTGGTGGAGCGGATCGATGCCCGCTTCGACCGCATGCTGGATGAGGGGGCACTGGACGAGGTGAAACAGCTTTCAGCGCTCGGCCTCGATCCCGACCTGCCGGCGATGAAAGCAATCGGTGTTCGCGAGCTTCAGGCCGCGCTGGCCGGCGCCTTCAGTTTTCCCGAGGCCATCGAGCGCGCGAAAATCGCGACGCGGCAATATGCCAAACGGCAGGCGACCTGGTTCAGGCACCAATTAGGCCCGGAATGGCAGAGATTGCGTCCTGATGGGGGGATCGACTCGATGCTCTCACTCCCTCCTTCGAGCGCAACCTGAAAAGTCGACACCGAGGGGACATTTCGCGTTGAAGTTGTCCAGGTTAACTGTCCGTAAGTTCCCGCATGCCATAAGATCGCTACGAACTTTCCAACGGGGAGCAGATGCGTTTCCACAAGGCGGAATCAGCCTTCTTCGTCTTTATTTTTGTGATCCTGGCCGCCGGCCTGGTGACGCTTTACGCCTATGGGCTCCTGCAAACCCTGGCCGCCGACATTAGCAATACGCCTTCAAAACTCGATGAAATCGTCTATCTCAACAAGCTGCTGTTTGCGACGGGCGTGCTGTTGGCGACTGCGCTGTTCTTCGGCATTTTCTTCATCTACCCTCTGATCCGAAAGCAGGCGACGGAAGAAGGCAAGCTGCGCGCCATGACCGTTTCGCTCAGCGCGCGTTCGGAGACGCTGGAGCATGCGGCGCTCACCGACAGCCTCACCGGCATGCAGAACCGGCGTTATTTCGACGATGCGCTGAAGGAATATCTCGAAGAGTTCCGCCGCATCGAGAAACCAGTAGGGCTGATGATCCTCGACCTCGACCATTTCAAGCAGGTCAACGACAGCCACGGCCACGATGTCGGCGACGAGGTGTTGCGGGCGGTCGCCAACTGTCTCAAGGACATGACACGCTATCACGACGTGGTGGCGCGCCTGGGCGGCGAGGAGTTCGCGGTGGTCACGCCCAATATGGACGCCGAGCTGCTATCCAAATTCGCCGAGCGCATCCGCAAGGCGATCGCCAACATGTCGGTGCTGACGGGTAACGTCCGACTGAAAATCACCACCAGCGTCGGGCTTGCCGTCTGGGATCGCAAGGAAACCGCCGAGGAGTTCTATCGACGTGCCGATCGCCAGCTCTATGAGGCGAAGAGGCAAGGGCGCAACCGCGTCTGTGCCTGAAATTCCGTCATTGAATTCGTGATGCCGGCCGTCTGGTATCGTTTTCTTCGTTTCCGGTGCACGCAGACCGACATCACCCCGTCAAGCTGAGATGCTGCCTTTGCGGGGCTTGCCGGAAATAGAGGTGTTGCCGTGACTAAATCCGATCTCTCCGGTCTTTACCGAGGCTATATTGCATGCCTGAACAAGCAGGATTGGCCAAATCTGGGGCGGTTTGTTCATGATGAAGTGACCCACAACGGTCGCAAGCTCGGATTGTCCGGCTATCTCGAGATGTTGGTGAGAGACTTCGACGAAATTCCGGACCTTTACTTCAACATTCAGCTATTGGTTGCCGATCCGCCTTATGTAGCGAGCCGGCTAAGCTTCGACTGCGCGCCAAGGGGAACGTTCCTTGGGCTCGATGTAAGCGGGAAGAGAATTTCGTTTGCCGAGAACGTATTTTATGAGTTTCAGAGAGGGAAAATTCGCCAGGTGTGGTCAGTTATAGACAAGACAGCCATCGAAACTCAGCTTTGATATCTGCGAGCGCTGCCTAGAAGTCGCTCGGCTGAATCATTCTGGGGGACGCAGGCCGAAGGTCGCCGGCTTGAGGCCGTAGCGCAAGTCGAAATCGTCGTTTCGCTGGGTGCGTGCGGCCGACGGCTTGCGATAGTCCGAATCGCCGGCCTGCCGGCCCGGATCGACGACTTCCGCGAAAGGCATTGCCTGTTGTGATTTCGGCACGTTGCGCAGCCGTTCGACGATCGCCACGAGGTCGACCTCGTCGCCGGTTTCGGACGGCAAGGCATTCTCGCGTCTGGCGGTGCCGGGGATCAAATCCTCGGAGAGCTTTTCGAACTTCATCCGCATCGTCGTCGCCACGCCTTCCCCGAAGGCGATAGCCTCGCGCTGGCCCATGGAAGACAGGAACGCGAGCGTCGAAGCCGAGGAATCGGCGATCGCCGAGCGGATGATCGCCTGGTCCTGCTCGTTGGCGAGCCGCATGGCAAAGAACGTCGAGCACTGCGACAGGATGGTCGGGTCGAGTTCGCCCGGGCGCTGGGTGACGACGCCGAGATAACAGCCATATTTGCGGCCTTCCTTGGCGATGCGCGACAGCGCGTGCCGCGTCGGCGCGAAACCGAGGCGCGGATCGGCCGGCATATAGCGATGCGCTTCCTCGCACAGGAAGAGCAGCCGCAGGCGGCCTTCGCTCCACAACGCCAGGTCGAAGGCCAGCCGCGCCAGGACCGAGCAAACGGAATTGACCACCTCGGACGGCATGCCGGCCATTTCGAAGCAGGTCACCGGGCGGCCGTGATGCGGCACGCGGAAGATGTTGCCGATCGTCTCGTGGATGGTGTCCTCGATCAGGCGCGAGTTGAACATGAAACGGTAGCGCGGATCGGATGCCGCCGATTCGATACGTGTCTTCAGTGACCTGAGGGTCGGGCGATCGTTCTTGCTTTCCAGCAGCCCCATGCGCTCGTCGACCAGCTTGATGAGGTCGGCAATGCGATAGGGCACCGGCGCGTCTGCGGTCAGCGCATCGGTGCTGCGCCGTAGATAGTTGCCGGAGTTCGGATTGCGGTAGAGGTTCTTGGCCGCGGGGATGAGATCGCGCAAGGCGTCGACCTCTTCCGGGACCGTCTCGCGGCCGCGAAACAGCACCTCGGCAAATTCCTCTAGCTTGAACATCCAGAAGGGCAGGTCGAGCGTCGTCGAATCGACCCTGACGCAATATTCGGGCAACGACGCGGCGAACTCGTTGTGTGGATCGAGGATGAGCACGCGCAGGTCGGGCCGGGCGGCGATCGACTTGCGCAAGAGCAGCGACACGGCGGTCGATTTGCCGACCCCGGTGGTGCCGACAATGGCGAAATGCCGCGCCAGCGTATCGTCGATGGCGATATTGGCGTCGATCGCCTCGTCCTGCGACAGCGTGCCGATGGTGATCGAATGACGACCTGCGAGATCGTAGACGGCCTGCAGGTCGCGGCTGCGGATACGATGGGCAATGGCGCCGATATGCGGGTAGGTTGTGATGCCACGGTCGAAGATCGGCTTCGCGCCGGGTTCGGCCCCGTCGCGCACCTCGCCGATCAATTCGATGCTGACCTCGATCGGATTCTGGCCCTCGCTGCTCCACGCACGATCCGACTTGCCGATTTCATAGACCAGGCCGACGGTTCGTGATGTACCGAGATTGATCGAGATCATCTTGCCGACGCTCCACAGGCCGGTGACCGTGCCTTCGATATCGTCGGCATAGGCGCTGATGGTGGCGCGCGCGCCGTCGCATTGCACGACATTGCCCAGAATGCGCTTGTCGTTCTGCTCCGCCCTGCGGCGCTCCAGCAAAGTCGGTTCCCCAATGGAGGCTTCGCGTTCAACGAGCATGGATACGCCGGTCCCCTTTTCCCAAGCGATGAGCCTAGGCGAACGGGGTTAAGGTGGGATGAGGCCGGATGGTTTAGCGGACATTAAGGAGTTTGCGAAAACTGGATGAAACGGCCGTTGCTCTGTAGAAGAATTTCGATATATTGGATTAATGGATGATATAGCGAACGACATCTCCTCGACCATCGGCAGAAGAATACATACCGAAAGAGTGGCTCGAGGCTGGTCCCTGGCAGAGCTGGCGGAGCGGTCCAATGTTTCGAAAGCCATGCTGAGCACGGTAGAACGCGGCATGACCAGCCCGACGGCGGCACTCCTTGTGCGTATTGCGGCCGCCTTCGGCATGACGCTGTCCACATTGATCGCAAGGGCGGAATTGCAGGGCGGTGGCCTGCTTCGCGAACGTGACCAGCCGCTCTGGCGCGATCCGGCTACGGGTTATGTGCGGCGGCATCTTTCGCCGGTCTCCGACATACCCCTCGAACTGATCCGGATCCAGTTGCCGGCCGGCGCCAAGGTAAGTTTCCCGGCGGCGTCTTACGCCTTCATCAGGCAACAGATATGGCTGATCTCCGGGCGGCTGGAATTCACCGAGGGGGACATCGTTCACCGGCTCGAACCGGGCGACTGCCTGGCGCTCGGCGCGCCATCCGATTGCGTCTTTCACGCTCCGGGGCCGGACGCCGCCGACTATCTGGTTGCGTTGGCCAGGAGCTGAGGTGAAGGCGCGCCGTCCAAAACGCTGCGACAATGGCGGTCCGCCGCTCGACGACTATGACGGTCCGCCCTGGGGCAAGGGCGACCCCTATGTCTTTCTTGCCTGGCGGACCGCCCATGCCCAGGCATGGAAAGTGCCGAGCCGCGAGATCATGCTGATGCGGCTGCACAAGGCCGAGCGGCTGGGCCTGACCTATGAGGAATACACGCTCGAACTGCTGGAACGCGGGCGACATCTGCAAGAGGAAGACGCCGATCGCATCGCGGAAATCCGGCGGGCCAGGAAGCGGAAGCGGACCAGTCGTTTCGACTGACGGACGGCGACAGGGGAACGACATGAGTTCGATCGAAATCAGGCCACTCAGCAATGCTGACGGAACGCAAAAAATGCTGACGGAACTGCTGATCGGGACAGTCGCTGCGGGCGGCTCGGTCAGCTTCATGCATCCGTTGGCGCCGGAGATGGCCGCGGCCTTCTGGAACAGGTCGCTTCAGGCGGCCGCCAGAGGCGAAAGGGCGGTGCTTGGGGCCTGGAACGGCGAGGCTCTGGTCGGCACCGTCACCTTGCTGCTCGACTGCCCGCCCAACCAGCCGCACCGGGCCGAGATCGCCAAGCTGATGACCCGCCTCGATTATCGCGGCAAGGGCATCGCAACCCGCCTGATGGAGGCGGCGGAAGCCGTTGCCGTGGAGAAAGGCCGCACGCTGTTGGTCCTCGACACGGCAAAAGAGGAGGGGGCTTCCGGCCTCTATGAAAAGCTCGGCTTCACGCTGGCCGGCGAAATACCGGATTATGCGCTGAAGCCGCATGGCGGGCTCACAGGCACCCTCATCTACTGGAAACGCGTCGGCCGGACACGCTGATGGCGACAACGATGCACCTTTGCAACACCCGTCAGACCATCGCGGGCATGGAAAGAATAGCTCTTGCGTCAAATTGGCGGCGAGCTTAGAGAAGCCGCCCATTCTGATCCGTCGTCCTGAAAGGAGACCTGTCAATGACCCGGCGATCCAGATCGACACATTCCGTGCCGACGCTGGAATTGCGTGCGGCTGACAGGGTTCCAATCAGGAAGAACGGCCATGGCAAAGTCCATGATCCAGCGCAGGCAGGATGCCGAGCGCGAACGCATTGAAGCATATGCCGTAACGCTGCGGCGGGTTTTTCCCGTCCCGCGTCCCGCTCCGGATTTCGAGCGGGCGCTCGACGAGGCACGTCGGGGCTTTGCCGGCATGGCGATCCGCGACGGCGCGCTGTGGCGTCCAAAGCTGAAGACGCGCGACCCCGAGCGGCTGCGGCTGGCCGCGGCGCGCCATCTCTATGCGCGCTACCCGGTTACAGCCGCGCTCGAGGGGATCTGGCTGGACAGCTCGGGGTTGAATGTCGGCGAGATTGCGCTTCGCAAGGCTTGGTATATCGCAGTGGCGCGTGGTGACTCGCTTTACAAGGCGGGCGCCTGTGCGTGGCTGTCTCGCAAGGAGGTGCATTGCTTCTTGAACTTGCCCGGCGATTTCACGTTCGACGAGGCATTTTGGGTGGCGATCGTCCGGTCCTACACGGATGATTCCGGGTTGGCGGCCCGACTTGCCAAGTCGAAAATCGCGCGCACGCCACGTAACGATCTGGCCTTCTGGCGCGAGGTGACACGGTTCTTCTGCGGGCAACCCGCGTCGAAGGAGGAGATCGACGATCTTTGCGACTATATCGGCGCCGTGCACCAGCGCGATGCGGCGTACAGCCTGAAGGGTCGCACGCTTGCCTCGCTGCGTCGGCAGATGCTGGAATGGCATCGAGACATTGCCGCGATCGAACGCATCGAGGCAATGCGCCGCCGCGCTGCCGGGCGGACCACGCGTACTGCCGGGACGCAGTCGCAGGGTCGCGCCTGGGACGGCTCGTGCCTGGACGACTGGGACTGGCAGCCGTCGACCAAGGAGGCAAAGGCGCATGGCGAGCGTTTCTTCGTCCGTCAGTTGAAGACAGCTGAGGATCTGGTCGCCGAGAGCCGGGCGATGCATCATTGCGTCTCGATATACGCGGCCAAATGCATCGCCGGCAATGCCTCGATCTGGGTGCTGCGGCGCTCGGCGCTGGGCAAGATCGAGCGGTTGCTGACGATCGAACTCGACCCGCAAAACCGTGCGGTGCAGGTGCGCGGTTTCGGCAATCGTCTCGCCTCGCTCGAGGAGCGCAAGATCATCGAGCGCTGGGCCAAGGCGAGGGGTGTGGTGCTCTGCGCCTGAAACGGAAGACCCGCGCGGCGGAAAGGCGGCGCGGGTGCATAATGGGCGGATGTGCCGACGTCAGGCCAAGTGCACATTCGCCGTTGACAGCGGCGTCAAACCAATTCTATTGTCCGCCACCATGAAAAAGGCACTCATTCTCGTAGGAAAGCGCGTGGGCAAGGCGGTGTAACCGCCGGGCGGTGACCTCCCATGCGCAAGACACAGGCTCCCTCGGGGGCCTTTTTTATTGCCCGAAACACGACTAAACGACGAGCAATCGCCAGATGGCGAACAGTACGGGACCAGAACGATGAGCAGTGGACAGAATGAGCGGCGCGAAATGCCAAGAACTGAAATGCCAAGGAGCGAAATGACGGGTGCCGAAATGGTGGTGCAGGCGCTGAAGGACAATGGCGTCAAGCATGTTTTCGGCTATCCGGGCGGCGCGGTTCTGCCAATCTACGATGAAATCTTCCAGCAGGACGAGGTCGAGCACATCCTCGTCCGCCACGAGCAGGGCGCGGGCCACGCGGCGGAAGGCTATGCGCGCTCGACTGGCAAGGCCGGCGTCATGCTGGTGACCTCAGGGCCGGGCGCCACCAATGCGGTGACGCCATTGCAGGACGCGCTGATGGACTCGATCCCGCTGGTCTGCCTGACCGGCCAGGTGCCGACTTCGCTGATCGGCTCGGATGCGTTCCAGGAGTGCGACACGGTCGGCATCACGCGGCCCTGCACCAAGCACAACTGGCTGGTGAAGGACGTCAACGAGCTCGCGGCAACGATCCACGAGGCCTTCCATGTGGCAACGACAGGGCGCCCCGGTCCGGTCGTCGTCGACATCCCGAAGGACGTGCAGTTCGCCAGGGGTATCTATGTCCCGCCGCAGACGGCGCCGCGCACCAGCTACCAGCCGAAGGTCCAGGGCGACCTGGAAAAGATCAAGGCGGCGGTCGAGCTGATGGGGGCTGCCCGAAAGCCGATCATCTATTCGGGCGGCGGCGTCATCAATTCCGGCCCGGAGGCGAGCCATCTACTGCGCGAGCTGGTCGACCTGACCGGCTTTCCCATCACCTCGACGCTGATGGGCCTCGGCGCCTATCCGGCGTCGGGCAAGAACTGGATGGGCATGCTCGGCATGCACGGCACGTATGAAGCGAACATGGCGATGCACGATTGCGACGTCATGCTCTGCATCGGCGCGCGCTTCGACGACCGCATCACCGGGCGGCTGACGGCGTTTTCGCCGAATTCGAAGAAGATCCACATCGACATCGACCCGTCGTCGATCAACAAGAACGTCCACACCGACGTGCCGATCATTGGCGATGTCGGGCGTGTGCTGGAGGATCTGGTGCGGCTGTGGCGGGCAACCGCCAAGGCCGACAAGAAAGCGCTTCACCCGTGGTGGGAGCAGATTGCCAAATGGCGCGCGCGCGATTCGCTCGCCTACAAGATGAACCACGAGGTGATCATGCCGCAATACGCCGTCCAGCGGCTCTATGCGCTGACCAAGGACCTCGACACCTACATCACCACCGAGGTCGGCCAGCATCAGATGTGGGCGGCGCAGCACTATCATTTCGAGAAGCCGAACCGCTGGATGACCTCTGGCGGACTGGGCACGATGGGCTACGGCCTGCCGGCGGCACTCGGCGTGCAGATCGCGCACCCGGATGCGCTGGTCATCGATATCGCCGGCGACGCTTCGGTGCAGATGACGATGCAGGAGATGAGCGCGGCGGTGCAGCACGAGGCGCCGATCAAGATCTTCATCCTCAACAACCAGTATATGGGCATGGTGCGGCAGTGGCAGCAGCTGCTACACGGCAACCGGCTGTCGCACTCCTACACCGAGGCGATGCCGGATTTCGTCAAGCTCGCCGAAGCCTATGGCGGCCACGGCATTCGCTGCGACAAGCCGGACGAACTCGATGATGCCATCAAGGAGATGATCGCGGTCAAGAAGCCTGTCCTGTTCGACTGCCGCGTGGCGACGCTCGCCAACTGCTTCCCGATGATCCCGTCCGGCAAGGCGCATAACGAGATGCTGTTGCCGGACGAGGCGACGGACGAAGCTGTGGCCAACGCTATCGACGCCAAGGGCAGGGAACTGGTGTAGCCTGGTTCGAGGAAGCTGTGCGGAAACAGCAGATTAGCGCAAAAGTTTGAAATCGAGATTCATATCATGAACGCACAGTTGCAACCGACCGGCTCCGCCTATTTCATCGCCAAGGAGACGGAAAAACCAGAGAACCACACGCTTTCGGTCCTGGTCGACAACGAGCCGGGCGTGCTTGCGCGGGTCATCGGCCTGTTTTCCGGACGTGGCTACAACATCGAGAGCCTGACGGTCTCGGAAACCGAGCACGAAAAGCACCTGTCGCGCATCACCATCGTGACGCGCGGCACGCCGCACGTGCTGGAGCAGATCAAGCACCAGCTCGAGCGCATCGTGCCGGTGCACCGCGTCGTCGATCTCACCGTGCGGTCGCAGGAATTCGGACAGGAGCGGCCATTGGAGCGGGAACTCGCGCTGGTCAAGGTCGCCGGCACCGGCGAAGCCCGCGTCGAGGCGCTCCGGCTCGCCGATGCATTCCGCGCCAGCGTCATCGATGCCAACACCGAGCATTTCATCTTCGAGATCACCGGCAAGGGCTCCAAGCTCGATCAGTTCATCGCCATCATGAAACCGCTCGGGCTGGTCGAGATCTGCCGTACCGGAGTGGCGGCGATGAACCGCGGCCCGCAAGGGATGTGATCATGATGCTCGCGGCGGCAATTCTAGCAGGCGCCGGCGCAATCGTTCTTGCGGTCACGACGGCGGCGGCCAGCCAGGAGCCGACAAGTCAGTGCTGCCGAAATTGTTTGAAGAAATCGACCGCAGGGGCACACCGAGCTATTATTTCCAACAATGCCCGGCCGATATTTGGCGCAGGGCGTCGGGCGTCGATGACGCGCTCTTTTCCACGCCGGGAATAGATTACCAAAGTTGTGAGAAAGACGTCTTGGCCTGTGCCAGGCGGTGTTTCGACGGACGCAGGGGCGAAGCCTGTTTCGAGACGGCCAGGGTCATCCAGGAGCACTCGCCAGAAGACAAGCAATGGACCGAGGAGATGTTCGCCCAGGCCTGCGCTACTGGCAGTATCGGCGGCTGCACAAATCGCGGCGCGGGAATTCTCTTGGGTCGGCTTGGGCTAAACAAACTGCTTGCCGCCGGTAGTGCAAACGAATCTTGCCCTTATCGCACATTCAAGCTGAGCTGCAATGAGGGCGATGCCTGGGGTTGCACCATGTATGGCAGCGCCCTTCAGCATGGTGAAGGCGTCTCTGCGGACGAAGCCGAGGCGATGGCCGCTTACAAAAAGTCTTGCGAGATCGCTGTGGAATTTGACGCCTGCCGATACGCCAAGGCGCTCATGAAAACGATGCAAAGCCGCTAGGGCTTTTCAGATTTGCGCAAGTGCGATCTTTGCGCTGCCTCGCCTCGACCAAGTTCTTTGCTTTCTCTCTTGATAGGGCGCGATACCGGGCAGACATCCTGAACAAATCCATTCAGCGTGTTCACAAGATTGTTCTGGACCAGAGAATAGTGGATGAACTGTCCGTGCCGCTCCTTGGCGATGAGCCCGGCCGTCTCCAGAATGCTCAAATGCTGCGAGATCGACGGCTTCGACATCTCGAAGCGCGCCGCGATCTCGCCCGCCGTTAGGGAAGAGTGCGCAAGATAGGCGAGGATCTTGCGCCGGGGCGCTGAAGATAGCGCTTCAAACACGCGCTGTATCGCGCCATTTGCGTGAGCAACCGTTTCGGCATCCGCTGCGTGCTCTGCATCTTCGATCACTGTCTGCCACCTTGTGATGCCGAGGCGTTGGCTGCGCCTCGGTCCGCTTTTCTTATTTTCATTTAGACTATTGCCTAAATACCTAATTCGCAGTAGTAGACGATTAGCTTACTGCCTAAGTAACGGACGACGCGCCAGAAGGCAAGGCTGTGGTCCGGAAATGTTCATGCAGGAGGAGGGGTACCGATGAAAACCATATCCACGGGCAGAATGATTTCCCAACAGGACAGTGACGCCGAAGACGGCAAAGTCGTGTGGGTGCCGGCAAAGTCGATCTGGGTCGGGGCGATGACGATCGTCGCCATTGTGTTGGGACCGATGACATTTAGCTGGAGTGCCTTCGCCTTATTCGTTGCGACAACGGCGGCGACAATCTGCGCCGGACACTCGGTGGGGATGCACCGTCTGCTCATCCACCGGTCGTTCAAGGTTCATATCTGGGTCGAGCATGCGCTGGTCTACCTTGGCGTGCTCGTCGGCATGGCCGGTCCTTTTGGGATGATCTATGCTCACGATATTCGTGACTGGGCTCAGCGCCAGACCGCATGTCACGATCTCCATGCCCATCGTCGGCCATTTTTCACCGATGCCTTCTGGCAGATGCATTGCGCGGTCGCTTTGCGCAATCCACCCACCTTCGTCATCGAACCCTCGATTAGGAATGACCGGTTCTACAAGTTCGTCGAACGCACCTGGATGCTGCAACAACTGCCCTGGGCGATCCTCTTTTTCGCGCTTGGCGGCTGGGATTGGGTGGTATGGGGAATCGCGGTGCGCGTTTCAGTGTCGCTTACCGGACATTGGTTGGTTGGGCATTTTGCGCACCGAGATGGGGAGCAAGGATGGCGCGTCGACGACGTTGCCGTGCAAGGATACAATTTGCCGCGTTTCGGGCTGGTAACGTTCGGCGAGAGTTTCCACGGCAACCATCACGCGTTTCCCGAGTCTGCACGGCTTGGTCTGGAACACGGACAGATCGATCTCGGCTGGCTATTCATTCAGGTTCTGGCGATCCTGGGTCTGGCGCACAGCGTCAAGATTCCGGAGAATACGCCGAGACGCAAAGGGCTGCGACGCGTGCGCCGTCAGCGCGAAACTGCCCCGGATTCAGATCTATGGTCGGTGCAGTCCTACCGCAGATAGATGTTCTCAGCGGATATTGGCCTAAGATATGAAGGAACGCTTGGGGCGCGTGGACCAACGAATTGCATTTGCACTCAGCACCTCATCGATTTAAGTCAGTATTTCAGTATTATTGATCTTTGCGATCCTCCATGACCTTCGATGCATTCCTTGCTCTGCTGGTTTATGCCTTCGTGACCTCGATCACGCCGGGTCCGAACAATTTCATGCTTTTGGCCTCGGGCGTGAATTTCGGCTTGGTCAAAACCGTGCCACACATGCTCGGCATCGGCTTCGGCTTCCTCGTGCTGTTGCTGGCCGTCGGCCTCGGGCTTGGCGCCGTGTTGACGGCCTTTCCGGTGCTGCATACCGGGTTGAAGATCGCTGGCGGCCTCTACCTGCTTTATCTCGCCTGGAAGATCGCCATGTCGCGCTCGCTCGGCGGCGAAGGCGAGGCGAAGGGCCAGCCAATGCGCTTCATCGAGGCTGCGGCATTCCAGTGGGTTAATCCCAAGGCCTGGGTGATGGCGATTACAGCCATGGCCGTCTATACCAATCCGGAACGCCCGTTTATGTCGGTGGTGCTGATCGCAGCCGCTTTCGCCGTCGTCATGCTGCCGAGCATTTCGACCTGGGCCGGTTTCGGCATGGCGCTGCGCGGCTTTCTGGCGGATGCGGTGCGGCTCAAATGGTTCAACATCGCCATGGGTGTGATGCTTGCGGCGACGCTGTGGCCGATGCTGCGTTAGCTGCCGTTCTATTGTGCACTGCACATTAAATCTTCGTAATGACGGGTTTTGGCCCTTTTTCGCCTTCGGCATCCTCTATTATCTGGCAAAAGCGCGGCAAGAGGCTGCGAGTTGAGCTAGACTACGGCCACCGGATAGCGGCGTGTCGGATCGAGAGGTCTTTTGTCGATGCGCGGAAAGATCGTATTAGCGGTGATCGCTGCAGCCTGCGTTGCCGCGGCGTGGCTCTATCTTTCGCCCAGCGCAATGAGCGGTCTTCAGCAGATGCTATCGGCGAAGCAGACGGCGACGGCGGACAAGCCCGCTGCAGCGGCAAATGCCGCGCGTACGACTTCGGTGGTTGCCGCCACCGCTGCGACGGCCGATTTTCCGGTCCGGCGCTATGCCATCGGCTTTGTGTCCTCTCCTGCCGTGGTCAGCATCAACGCGCGGGTCTCGAGCCAGATCGTCGCAATCGCGGTCAAGGACGGACAGATGGTGAAGGCCGGCGACCTTCTTTTCTCGCTGGACGATCGCTCGTTGAAGGCGCAACTGGCACGCGATCAGGCGACGCTCGCAAAAGACCAGGCGCTGCTTGCCAGCGCCACGGCCGATCTTCAGCGCGCCAAAAATCTCGTCGCCAGGCAGGCCGGAACACAGCAGACCTACGATCAGGCCGTCGCGGCACAGAAATCCGCCGCGGCCACCGTCGACGCCGACAAGGCAACGATCGATGCGGACCAAATCCAGCTTGGCTTCGCCACGATCAGGGCGCCGATCTCCGGCAGGCTTGGCGCAGTCAACGTCGCCGTCGGCGATCTCGTCACCACCAGCAACGGCAGCAGCACGTCGACTCCACTGGTGACGATCACGCAGGTCGACCCGCTGCAGGTGAACTTCAATCTCCCCGAAAGCGATCTTGCCTTGCTGCACAAGGCGCTGGCAGCGCCGCAGCAAGGTGCGGTGACGCTGACCAAGGACGGCGACCCGAAGCCGATCGGCAAGGGAACGCTGGATTTCGTCGATTCCAGCGTAGACACGGCGTCCGGCACGATCGCAACGCGGGCCAGTGTGCCCAACGCCGATCTTTCGCTATGGCCGGGCCAATACGTCAACGTCGTGCTCGATGCCGGGATCATGCCACAAATGACGTCCGTTCCGACGGTCGCCGTCCAGCCCAGCCAGAAGGGCCCGTTCGTCTATGTAATCAAGCCGGACAACACCGTTGAAATGCGGCCCGTGCAGGTCGCGCTGACAGAAGGCACCAACACCGCGATCAGCCAAGGATTGAAAAGCGGCGAGCGTGTCGTCGTCGAGGGTCAGACCAAACTGAAGAACGGCGCGGCGGTGCGCGAAGGCAAGGCTTCGACCGGCACCGGCGATCAGGCGGCTCCGAAGGTTGCCGAGGCTGACCGGACGGGCGGAACACAGCCATGATTTCCGAATTCTGCATCCGCAGGCCCGTCGCCACGCTGCTCATGTCGTTCGCCCTGGTTCTGGGCGGACTATTTGCTTACAAATTCCTGCCGGTCGCGGCGCTGCCAAGCGCCGAATTTCCGGTTGTCAACGTCTCGGCCTCGCTGCCCGGGGCTTCGCCGGAAACCATGGCGACCTCGGTGGCAACGCCTCTGATCAAGCAGTTTGCCACTATCGCAGGCATCGATTCGATCTCGACGACCAACTCGCTCGGCTCGACCTCGATCGCCATTCAGTTCGTGCTCAACCGCGACATCGATGCAGCCGCCGCTGACGTCCAGGCAGCGATCGCACGCACGCAACGACAATTGCCGCCGGAGATGACCAGCCCGCCGAGCTACCGCAAGGTCAATCCAGCCGACGCGCCGATCCTGCTGATGTCGCTGGTCAGCGACACAATTCCGCTGACCGATCTCGACGCGTTTGCCGAGAATGTGATTTCGCCGTCGCTGTCGACGATCGACGGCGTTGCGCAGGTTTCGATCTACGGCCAGCAGAAATATGCCGTACGCGTCCAGATCGATCCCACGGCGCTCGCCGCACGCGGCATCTCGATCGACCAGCTGCAGACGGCCATTGCCTCGGCCAACAGCAACACGCCGCTCGGCGTGCTCAAGAACAACAAACAGCAGCTGACGATCACCGCGAACACGCAGCTGACCGATGCGGCGGGATTCTCGAACATCATCATCGCCACCAAGAACGGCCATCCGGTGCGGCTCGGCGAGGTGACCCGCGTCATCGATTCGGTCGAGACCACGACAACGGCAAGCTGGTATGACGGCACCCGCGCCATCATTATGGCGGTGCAGCGCCAGCCGGATGCCAATACCGTCGACGTCGTCGACCGCGTCAAGGCGATGCTGCCTTCCTTCGACGATCAGATGCCGGCAGCGGCGAGCATCCAGTTGCTAAACGACCGCTCGACATCGGTCCGCGAGGCGGTCGATGACGTGCAGTTCACGCTCCTGCTCACCATCGCGCTGGTGGTGATGGTGATCTTCCTGTTCCTGCGCCGGGTGTCGGCGACGATCATCCCGGCGGTGGCGGTACCGATTTCGCTCATCGCCACGCTGGGCGTGATGTACCTGTTCGGCTTTTCCATCGACAACGTCTCATTGATGGGGCTGACATTGGCGGTCGGCCTTGTCGTCGACGATGCCATCGTCATGCTGGAAAATATTTTCCGCCATATGGAGGAGGACGGGCTCTCGGCCCTCGAGGCGTCACTCAAGGGCGCGCGCGAGATCGGCTTCACCATCATCTCGATCTCGATCTCGCTGGTCGCCGTGTTCATTCCGGTGCTTTTGATGGGCGGCGTGATCGGGCGCATCTTCAACGAATTCGCGGTGGTGGTGACGGTCGCCATCCTGGCGTCGATGTTCGTCTCGCTGACGCTGACGCCGATGCTGTGCTCGCGGCTGTTGTCATTATCGAAAGCCGAGCAGAAAGCAGCGCACGGTGAAGGCCATAGACAAAACGTCTTCATGCGGGGCTATGACAGGCTGCTGACATTCTGCCTGCGCCACAATTTCCTTGTCTTCCTTGTCTTCCTCGTGACCGCCGGGCTGTCGGTGTGGCTGATCCAGATTTCGCCGAAGGGCTTCTTCCCGCAGGAGGATATCGGCCAGGTCTCGGTGACGACCATCGCGCGCCAGGACATTTCGTTTGACGCGATGGTGAAGCTGCAGGGGCAAGTGGCGGATGTCTTCACCCATTCGCCCTACGTCGCGCATGTCGGTTGGTCGGCGGGCAGTGGAAACAATGCGCTCAACCAGGGCCAGCTGTTTGTGCAGCTGAAAGACAAGGACCACCGACCGAACATCGACAAGGTGCTTACGGACCTGCGGCGCCAGCTGGCCAATGTGCCCGGCATCGAAACCTACATGCAGCCGGTGCAGAACCTGCGGCTCGGCGCGCGTTCTTCGGCGAGTGCCTACCAGCTTGCCGTTCAGGGCCTCGATACTGGCCTGACGAACGTCTGGGCGCAGAGGCTGACGGACGCGATGGCTGCCGATCATGCCGCCTTCACCGACGTCACCAATGACCTGCAGAACAACGCGCTACAGGCGACGCTGGTGATCGACCGCGACAAGGCGGCGAACCTCGGCGTCGATACCGACACGCTGCGCTCCAGTCTCTACGGCGGTTTCGGCACCCAGCAGGTGTCGACCATCTTCGGTTCGGCCGACAGCTACGACGTGATCATGGAGCTCGATCCGAAGATCGAGTGGTCGCCCGAGCGGATGCTGGCCATCAAGGTGAGAACGGCGAGCGGCAGCCTAGTGCCGCTCGGTGCGTTCGCCCGCGTCGATCGGACCGCCGGTGCTTTGACCGTCAACCAGCTCGGCCAACTTCCGGCAGTGACCATCTCCTACAATCTGCCGCAAGGCGTGGCCCTCGGCGACAGCGTGAGCCACATCAACGCGCTGAAGGACAAGATCGGCATGCCGCCGACGATCTCGACCGCCTTCTCGGGCACGGCCAAGACATTCCAGGATTCGCTTTCCAACCAGGGGCTGCTGATCGGCGGCGCGATCCTGACCATCTATATCGTTCTCGGCATGCTCTATGAGAGCTTCATCCACCCGCTCACCATCCTGACCGGGCTTCCATCGGCGGTGCTCGGCGCGCTGGTGGCACTGCGGCTGGCGGGGATGGATCTGTCGGTGATCGCGGTGATCGGCATCCTGATGCTGATCGGCATCGTCAAGAAGAACGGCATCATGATGATCGACGTGGCGCTGGACCTCAGGCGCGAGGGGATGTCGCCCGTCGAATCCATCCACAAGGCCTGCCTGATGCGCTTCCGGCCGATCATGATGACCACGCTTGCCGCGCTGATGGGTACCATCCCGATCGCGCTCGGCACCGGTGCCAGCGCGGAACTGCGCCAGCCTCTCGGCGTGGCCGTGGTCGGCGGTCTTGTCGCCTCGCAGGCACTGACGCTGTTCGTCACACCCGTCATTTACGTCTACATGGAGCATTTTTCCGGCTGGCTGGTCAGGCTGTGGGCGCGGCGCCGGGGCGAGCCGAGCCCGGTCGAAGCGGTCGACCAGCCGTCACTGTTCGACGAGGAGGAAGAACCGGTGCCGCAAAAGGCGGCAGCCGAATAGCGCTGGCCCAAGCCGTGGTGCTTGCGGCCGGGGGTCCGCGATCGTAATTTGACGCCATGCCGCACAATCACGACCACGACAACGAGCTTGATCCCTTTGCGGCGCGGGTGCGCGCGCTGGAGACGATTCTCACCCGCAAAGGCCTGATCGATCCGGCGGCGATCGATGTTATCGTCGACACCTATGAGACTAAGATCGGGCCGCGCAACGGCGCAAAGGTGGTGGCGAAGGCCTGGGTTGATCCCGGGTTTGCCGCATGGCTGAAGCGTGATGCGACGGCGGCAATCGAATCGCTCGGCTACACCGGCCGGCAAGGCGAGCACATGCAGGCGGTGTTCAACACGGCCGACACGCACAACCTCGTCGTCTGCACGCTATGCTCCTGCTATCCGTGGTCGGTGCTCGGCCTGCCGCCGGTCTGGTACAAGGCGCCGCCCTACCGTTCGCGCGCAGTGATCGATCCGCGCGGCGTGCTCGAGGAATTCGGTCTGACCTTGCCGGCGAGGACGACAATCCGGGTGTGGGATTCGACCGCCGAGCTGCGCTATCTGGTGGTGCCGATGCGCCCCCGGGGTACGGAGGGCTGGGATGAGGCAAGGCTCGCCGATCTGGTGACGCGCGATGCCATGATCGGCACGGCGTTGGTGCGGGAACCGGCATGAACGGGCCGCAAGATCTCGGCGGCCAGATGGGTTTCGGGCCGGTCGCGCCCGAACCTGACGAACCCTATTTCCATGCCGATTGGGAAAGGCGGGCGCTGGGCGTGACGTTGTGCGCCGGCGCCATGGGCGCCTGGACCATCGACGAGAGCCGGCACGCGCGGGAATCGCTGCATCCAGCGGATTATTATGCCTCCAGCTACTACCAGATATGGATCAAGGCGCTGGAGGTGCTGCTCAAACGCCATGGTTTCGTCAGCGACCGGGACCTGACTACGGGCGACGCAGTCGACCCGGCAGCGACACCCAAACGGGTGCTGAAGGCTAAGGACGTTCCGGCGGTGCTGGCCAAGGGCGGGCACTGCGACCGGCCTGTCGCCGCGCCTGCGCGGTTCAAGGCGGGCGACCCCGTGCGAACCAAGAACTTTCATCCGACCGGCCACACCAGACTGCCGCGCTATGCACGCGGCAAGCGAGGCGTCGTCGAGGCTGTGCGCGACGGCTTTGTCTTTCCCGACACCAATGCGCACGGCCAGGGCGAAAACCCGCAATGGGTCTATACGGTGGCCTTCACCGGCGGCGAAATCTGGGGCGAGGGCGCCGATCCGACACTTGTCGTGTCGATCGACGCCTGGGAGAGCTACCTTGAGCCGGCGTGAGACGGGCTCAGTTGCCGCCATGCTGCCCGCCGGTGTCGAGGCGCCTGTGTTTGCCGAGCCGTGGCAAGCAGAGGCCTTTGCCATGACGGTAGCACTGCACGACAACGGGCTGTTTTCGTGGAGCGAATGGGCGGATGCTTTGTCGGCAGAGGTGAAGCGGCCGGGCGCCGCGCGCGACGGTCACGATTACTACGAGCACTGGCTGGCAGCGCTGGAAAAGCTGCTTTTGGCCAAGGGCGTTGCCGGAAAGCGCGACGTCGATGCGCTCGCCGCTGCCTGGGAACGCGCCGCGCACGCAACGCCGCATGGCAAGCCGATCCAGCTGGAGAACGATCCACAGCGGGCCGGGTAAGCTGCGGCCGCCCGGCCTTGTTCTCTTTACGTTCCTGTTCGTCACTGATAGCCAGACCCTGTCGCAGCGGCGTGATTGCCGGCGATGAAAATTTGCCGGTGACGGCAGTCACCTTGTCTTTCCCTCGCGAATCCGGTCTGTCGCGCTGATGGAATTCTCTCCTCAACAAGACGAGGCGCTGAAGGCGGTGGCCGGCTGGCTGAAAGCAGGCAAGCCGCAGCTGTTCCGGCTGTTCGGCTATGCCGGCACCGGTAAGACGACGCTGGCGCGCTATTTCGCCGAGCATGTCGACGGCCAGGTGCAGTTCGCCGCGTTTACCGGTAAGGCGGCGCAGGTGCTGCGTTCCAAGGGGGCGGTCAATGCCCGCACCATCCATTCGCTGATCTACCGGCCGAAGGGCGAGGAATCGGTAGCGGACGAGGTGACCGGCAAGACATCGATGTCGCCGACATTTTCGCTCAACCGGCAGAGCCCGATCTCGCGCGCCAAGCTCGTCGTCATCGACGAATGCTCGATGGTCGACGAGCAGCTTGGCCGTGACCTGATGAGCTTCGGCACGCCGATCCTGGTGCTCGGCGATCCCGGCCAGTTGCCGCCGATCTCCGGCGGCGGCTTCTTCACCGACCACGAGCCGGACATTCTGCTCACCGAAATCCATCGCCAGGCGCGAGACAACCCGATCATCCGGCTTGCGCTCGACGTGCGCGAGGGCCGCGAATTCATGCGTGGCGACTATGGCGCGGCGCAAGTGATCGGCAAGGAAGACGTCACCCAGGAATTGGTGCTGAAGGCGGATCAGGTGCTGGTCGGTACCAACCGTACGCGCCGCCGTTATAACCAGCGGCTGCGCGAGCTGAAGGGGTTCAACTCCGATTATCCGCAGGCCGGCGACAAGCTGGTCTGCCTGCGCAACGATCCGGCCAAGGGGCTGCTCAATGGCTCGCTGTGGAAGGTGATGACCTCGTCGCGCGAGACGGTCAAGCCCGGCATCAATCTGCTGGTTTCGCCGGAGGAAGATGACCCGGATCGCGGCGTCGCCAAGATCAAGCTGCTCAAAGCCGCATTCGAGGATCCCGACGCCGACATTCCCTGGCAGCAGAAGAAGCGCTTCGACGATTTCGATTACGGTTACGCGCTGACCGTGCACAAGGCGCAAGGGTCGCAATGGAACGAGATCGTGCTTTTCGACGAAAGCTGGGCATTCAAGGAAACTCGCCAGCGTTGGCTCTACACCGCGATCACGCGCGCGGCCGAACGGCTGACGATCGTCCGATAGGGCTGTCAGGTCCGTCGTATCAGCGCTGGGCGATCGGTCTGGCGTCAAGCCATTCCCAGGCGGCGGCTTCGTCCTTGGCCTCGAAATGCCGGAGTTCGATAGGCAAAGAGGCAGGCAAAAAGGCTCTTGCCTCCGGTATCCAGTTCGGCTCACCGATCGCCGCGCAGCGGCCGATATGCTCCACGGCATGAGCTATGCCCTGTTCGATCGTCTCGTCCGATACGTCGGCCCAGTCGACACCCTCATGGTCGATCAGGCGCACCAGCACGTCGATCTTCGGATGCAGCGCATAGGCCGCCTCCAGCAATCCGAACAGGTTTTCGGCGTCAGCCGCTGCGACATGGCCGACGACATCGATGGCGAAGAGGTCTTCGCGATCGGTGTCGATGCGGCGAACCGCCGGCACGGCCTCGAGAAAATTCAACAGGGAACTCCTTGCGCTCGATTTCCTTCGCACACCTTGGAACACCTGAAACCCTCTGTCTGTTCCCATTAAAGGCGGTATAGATGCGCGCCAAGATCAGCCTGGAGCCGTGCAAATGCCTGCAAAGCTTTCCGTCAATCTCAATGCGATCGCCATGCTGCGCAACCGGCGCGACCTGCCGTGGCCAAGCGTGACGGGGCTCGGACGCATCGCCCTTGCCGCCGGCGCGCATGGGCTCACGGTGCACCCGCGACCCGACGAGCGGCACACCAGGCATTCCGATCTGCCTGAGATCAGGGCGCTGATCGACGACGAGTTCCCGAATGCGGAATTCAACATCGAGGGCTATCCGACCGAGGAGTTCCTGGCGCTTGTGGAAAAGCATCAGCCCGAGCAGGTGACGCTGGTGCCCGACGACCCGGCGCAGGCGACTTCCGACCATGGCTGGAACTTCGCCGCCGAGGCTGCGTTCCTGACACCGGTCGTCAAGCGCCTGAAGAAGGGAGGCTTTCGCGTGTCGCTGTTTTCGGATCCGGATCCCGCTGGCGTGAACGCCGCTCGCGACACCGGCGCCGATCGGATCGAACTCTATACTGGTCCATACGGCAGCTATCATTCCGATTCGGCAAAAGCGGCGAAGGAATTGGAGAAATTGGGAAAGACGGCGGATGCCGCATTGGCGGCAGGGCTCCAGGTCAACGCCGGGCACGACCTTGTGGTGAGCAATTTGCCGGCGCTGGCCAGGCGCATCCCGGCATTGGCCGAAGTGTCGATCGGACATGGGTTGACAGCCGATGCGTTGGAGTATGGCATGGCCGCAACGGTCAGGCGGTTTCTGAAGGCTTGTGGCTGGTAGAGAAAGGCGAGCCGATAGGCCATGCGTTCCGGGCACGGCAGCGCGTCCTTTCCATCCCGCAGCGTCGAGCGCCGCACGTCTATGGGAGTGTCGTCCATGGCTCTTGCCCACGCCGGTAGCGAGGCAGAACCCATCGAACAATCCAGCCACTCCAAGGCCGAGCAGCACAGCACCAGAGTTTTGATGCTGGGCGCGTTGGGCGTGGTTTACGGCGATATCGGCACGAGCCCAATCTACGCGTTTCGGGAAGCGCTGCACGCATCGTCGGGACCGGTAGCGCGCAACGACGTCCTTGGCGTGCTGTCGCTTATCGTCTGGGCGCTGACGATCATCGTCACGATAAAGTACGTCGCTTTCGTGCTCAGAGCCGACAACAAGGGTGAGGGCGGCACGCTGTCGCTGATGGCGCTTGCGCGCAACGCTTATCCAAAGGGAGCCCGGTTCATTCTGGGGATCGGACTTTGCGGCGCGGCGCTGTTTTTCGGCGACGCCATCATAACGCCGGCCATCTCCGTGCTTTCGGCGGTCGAGGGCCTGGAAGTGGTGACCCCGACGCTGGAAACTTATGTTGTTCCGATCACGCTGATCATCCTGGCAATGCTTTTTGCCGTGCAACGCTTTGGCACCGGCAGGGTGGCGGCCGTGTTCGGACCGGTGACGGCAGCGTGGTTCCTGGCGATCGGTGCCGCCGGGGTCTACCATCTGCTGGACGACCCGTCGGTCCTGCTGGCGATCAATCCCTATTACGCGGTCGCTTATCTGGCCAATACGCCCACCGGTGCGTTCGTCACGGTCGGGGCGGTGTTCCTGGCGGTCACCGGGGCCGAAGCCCTTTATGTCGATCTCGGCCATTTCGGCCGCAGGCCGATCGTGCTGGCGTGGTTCTCCGTGGTGTTCCCTTGTCTGCTCCTCAACTATTTCGGACAAGGCGCGTTCGTTCTGGCCAACGGCGGCAAACCCACCAATCCATTCTTCCAGATGCTGCCGGATTGGGCGCTAATGCCCATGGTTGGGCTGGCCACGGCAGCGACGGTGATCGCCAGTCAGGCGGTGATCTCCGGCGCTTTCTCGCTGACGCGGCAGGCGGTGCAGCTCAATCTGCTGCCACGTATCGAGGTGCAGCATACTTCCGAGATGCAGTCCGGCCAGATCTACATGCCGCGGGTCAATCTGGTGGTCGCGCTGGGCGTGATGTTGCTGGTGGTCGGCTTTGGCAGCTCGAGTTCGCTGGCTTCCGCATATGGCATTTCGGTGACTGGCGAAATGCTGATGACAACCATCCTGTTGTTTGTGGTGATGCGGTTCCGGTGGAAATGGCAGCTTGCACTGGCAGCCGCGCTCACACTGCTGTTCGGCACGATCGATACCGGATTTTTCCTCGCAAACGTCGTCAAGATCCTCGAAGGCGGGTGGGTGTCGATCACGGTCGCCTGCGGCATGGGGCTGATCATGTCCACATGGATACGCGGCACCCGCTATTTGTTCGACAAGACGCGCCGGAACGAGATCCCGCTGGATTTCCTCGCCGGCAATCTGCTGAAGAAGAAGCCGCATCTGGTGTCGGGTACCGCGGTGTTCCTGACCAGCGACCCGCTGAGCGCGCCGACCGCGCTGATGCACAGCCTGAAGCACTACAAGGTGCTGCACGAGCAGAACGTCATCCTTTCGGTGGTGACGGCACCGCAGCCGGTTGTGCCCGACAGCGAGCGCGTCAAGATGGAAATGGTCAACGAGCTGTTCATGCGGGTGACGCTGACCTTCGGCTACATGGAGCAGCCCAACATCCCGCGTGCGCTGGCGATCTGCCGCAAACAGGGCTGGAAGTTCGACATCATGACGACGTCCTTCTTCCTGTCGCGGCGCTCTCTCAAGGCCTCGCCCAATTCCGGCATGCCGGTCTGGCAGGACAAGCTGTTCATCGGGCTGGCGCGCTCGGCGGCCGATGCAACGGAATATTTCCAGATCCCGACCGGACGGGTGGTCGAGATCGGGACGCAGGTGGCTATTTAAAAACGTGTCCGTTGCGACATTCCAGGTGGTCTGCCGATCGGACTGAGTCTGCCAAGTCGTGGAGGGCTCGCAATATCGGGACGGAGCCATTACGTGACGGCACTTGATATTGCAGCGCAGCAAGCGTAGAGCACCGCCCGCTTACCGGAGTGTCGTCCATGGCCCTTACCAATGCTGGTAACGAGGCAGAACCTGTCGAACAATCCAGCCATTCTGAGGTCGAGCAGCACAGCACCAAGGTGCTGATGCTGGGCGCGCTCGGCGTGGTTTACGGCGATATCGGTACCAGCCCGATCTATGCATTTCGCGAGGCGTTGCACGCATCGGCCGGTGGCAACGTCGCCAACCGTGGCGACATCCTCGGCGTGTTGTCGCTGATCATCTGGTCGCTGACGATCACCGTCACCATCAAATACATCATGTTCGTGCTCCGCGCCGACAATCGAGGCGAGGGCGGGGTGCTGTCGCTGATGGCGCTGGCGCGCAACAGTTTCCCGACGCGCTCGGCGGTGATCCTCGGCATCGGCATCGTCGGCGCGGCGCTTTTTTTCGGCGACGCAGTCATTACGCCGGCGATCTCGGTGCTATCGGCGGTCGAAGGTATGAATGTCGTCACGCCGACATTCCAGCCCTATGTGGTGCCGCTGACACTGGCCATCCTGGCGATCCTGTTTGCGGTGCAGCGATTCGGCACCGGCGGCGTAGGTTTGGTGTTCGGGCCAGTCACGGCGCTGTGGTTCCTGGCCATCGGCCTTTCCGGCATTAACCACATCATCGCCGATCCGGAAATCCTGCTGGCGATCAGCCCGCATTACATCGTGTCGTTCCTGGTCAACTCGCCCGATGTCGCCTTCGTCACGGTTGGTGCGGTCTTCCTCGCCGTCACCGGCGCCGAGGCGCTCTATGCCGACCTCGGCCATTTCGGCCGCAAGCCGATCGTACTCGCCTGGCTGGCAATCGTGTTTCCTTGTCTGTTGCTCAACTATGTCGGGCAAGGCGCCTTCGTGCTGGCAAATGGCGGCGTTGTCGGTCATCCATTCTTCGAGATGAACCAGGGCTGGACGCTTATTCCGATGGTCGTGCTGGCGACGGCGGCGACCGTCATCGCCAGCCAGGCGGTGATCTCCGGCGCTTTTTCGCTGACCAGACAGGCGGTGCAGCTCAATATGCTGCCGCGTTTCGTTATCCAGCATACGTCGGAAAAACAGTCGGGCCAGATCTATCTGCCGCGCATCAACCTGATGCTGGCGCTAGTGGTGATGTTGCTGGTGGTCGGCTTCGGCGAATCCAGCCGCCTGGCCTCGGCCTACGGCATTTCGGTGACCGGCAACATGCTGGTGACGAATGTACTGCTTTTTGTTGTGATGACGCGCATCTGGAAATGGCCGCTCGGCGTCGCGATCGCCTTGATGGCCGTGTTCGCCTTCGTCGATACCGGCTTCTTTGCCGCCAACATAGTCAAGGTGTTTGAAGGTGGCTGGGCATCGCTTGCCATCGCCGCAGTTATCGTGATGACTATGTGGACCTGGATCCGCGGCAGCCGCTATTTGTTCGACAAGACGCGCCGGAACGAGATCCCGCTCGATTTCCTCGCCGGCAATCTGCTGAAGAAGAAGCCGCATCTGGTGTCGGGTACCGCGGTGTTCCTGACCAGCGACCCGCTGAGCGCGCCGACGGCGCTGATGCACAGCCTCAAGCACTACAAGGTGCTGCACGAGCAGAACGTCATCCTTTCGGTGGTGACGGCGCCGCAGCCGGTTGTGCCCGACAGCGAGCGCGTCAAGATGGAAATGGTCAACGAGCTGTTCATGCGGGTGACGCTGACCTTCGGCTATATGGAGCAGCCCAACATCCCGCGTGCGCTGGCGATCTGCCGCAAACAGGGCTGGAAGTTCGACATCATGACGACGTCCTTCTTCCTGTCGCGGCGCTCTCTCAAGGCCTCGCCCAATTCCGGCATGCCGGTCTGGCAGGACAAGCTGTTCATCGGGTTGGCGCGCACGGCGGCCGATGCGACGGAATATTTCCAGATCCCGACCGGACGCGTCGTCGAGATCGGAACGCAGGTGGCTATCTAAATAAATGGCCGTGCCCTTCGAAGGGCACGGCCATTTGTCAGGCTCAGCTCACCAGAGCCGCCTTATTTGCCTCAAGAAATTGCTTCAGCGGCCGCGGCTTCCTGCCGGACAGCGTCTCGACCGCGTCGGTCACCATGCTGATGCGGCCGGAGCGTGTGTTGGTGTCGAACGAAACGATGACCGGGGCGAAACCTTCGGGGACGCCGGCTGCCTTCAATCCCCCGGTCAGCGCTTCGTCCGAAAGCTGGACGACCTCGATCGGCTTGCCGGTAACTTCGGTGACGAGGGCCGCGATTTCAGCTGCCGTATAGGCCTGCGGACCCGTCAGAGTGTATGTCTTGCTTTCGGTTGCCCCCGATGCGAGACAGGCGGCGATCGCCGCGGCCATGTCGTCGCGTGCGCCATGGGCAATGCGGCCGTCTCCAGCGGATGTGTACCAGTGCCCCGAGGCGATGGCGTGCGGCAGCGCCATGAACAGGTTCTCCTGATACCAGCCGTTGCGGAAGATGGTGTAGGGGATACCGCTCGCCTTGATCGCCTGCTCGGTGCCGTGGTGATCGGGCGCAAACAGTACCGGCGATCCTGGCTCCGGACTGGGCATCGACGTGTAGAGCAGATGCGAAACGCCGGCGCTTTTTGCGGCGGCGACCGCGGTCTCATGTTGCTTCAGGCGCTTGCCCGGAACGGCGAGCTCGTTTGTCGAAATGATCAGAACCCTGTCCGCGCCGGTAAATGCACTGGCCAACGACGCGGTGTCGTCGAAGTCGACTGCCCGGATGGTGACGCCTCGGGCTGCCAGATCGGCCAGATTTTCCGGATTACGGGTGGCGGCGATGATGCGCTGAGGGGAGACCTTGAGCGTGTCAAGCAGATGATTGATGACGCCGCGGCCAAGCTGGCCGGAGGCGCCGGTGACGAGAAGGGTGTCGGTCATGAGATGTCCTGACGTTGCGCCGGAGCGGCGGGTGCATATGTTAGTCTCAAAAAGAGACCAGCACTAAAATAGGAATTGACCCATCCTCGTAAAGAAGGCAGTTTTGCGGGAGGTAGGCACACCCAGGGAACCAGCCATGGACGGCAAGATCGTCAATCTGAGATCGAAGCTCGAGATATACAAAGCAGGCAGCGGTGGCGGAAACCTTGCGGATTGCCCGGTTCGCGACGTGATCCAGGGCATAAGCAATAAATGGAGTTCACTGTTGATGGAGGCCTTGGCCGAGAAGCCGTACCGCTTCGGCGAATTGCGGCGGCTGGTGCCCGATATTTCACAGCGCATGCTCACCCAGACGCTGCACGATCTGCAGCGCGACGGCTATGTGCATCGCCAGGTGTTCCCGACCAAACCGCCGAGCGTCGAATACAGCCTCACCGATCTCGGGCGCTCGATGTTTGGACCCTTGCATCAGCTGATCCAATGGGCCGAGCTCAATCACGGCGCTGTACGCGAGGCACGGAAGGTTTTCGATGCTGCCGAAGGCTGAGCCTCCAGGCCGAGACGGCGGCTTGATTTAGCGGCGGTGCTGAAGGATTGTCCGGCCTGGGTTGGGGCGGGCAGATGGGCAATTCTCTGGACATCGCGATTGCCGGCGCCGGGCCGGCTGGACTTGCCGCCGCGCTCTATCTCACGCGCGCCGGACATAGGGTCACCATCTTCGAGCGCTTCGACCAGCCACAACCGGTCGGGTCCGGGCTGATCCTGCAGCCGACCGGGCTGACGGTGCTTGCCGATCTCGGCCTGCTCGATGACATTCTGGCGCTGGGCAGCCGCATAGACCGCCTGCATGGTGCAGATGCCAAGACCGGCCGCACAGTGCTCGACGTCCGCTACGATGCCCGGAGTGGCGGCCGCTTCGGGCTGGCGGTGCACCGCGCGGCTCTGTTCGGCGTGCTTTTCCGCGCCGCCCGGCGCCAGGCGCTCACCATTGAGACAGGTATCGAGCTCGAGACGCTGGAAACCGGCGAGCGGGCAACATTGATCTGCGGCAACGGACAACGGATAGGGTCGTTCGACCTGGTCGTGGATGCCAGCGGTTCGCGCTCCAAACTGCGGCGGTGCGTGAACAATCCGGGCGAACCGCGATCGCTCGCCTATGGCGCGTTCTGGGCATCGCTTGGCTGGCGCGGCGAGGGTTTCGACGAGCACGCGCTGCTGCAGCACTACGACAGCGCGAGCGTGATGATCGGCGTGCTGCCAATCGGCCGGCCCGAGCCGGATGCCCAGAAGATGGCGGCATTCTTCTGGAGCCTCAAGCCGGCGGATGCCGAGCGCGTCTGGGCGGCAGGTCTCGAGGCATGGAAGGCGAGATTGGTCGGGCTGTGGCCTGAATGCGCGGCCTTCATCGACCAGATCGACAGTTTCGAGCAGCTCTCGCTGGCGCGCTATGGCCATCACACGATGAAGACGCCAGCCGGACGGCGATTGGCCGTTATCGGCGACGCGGCCCATTCGACAAGCCCGCAGCTCGGGCAGGGCGCGAACATGGCGCTGCTCGATGCAGCCGCGCTCAACTACGCGCTCATAGGAACGGACCGTATCGATACTGCGCTGGAAGCTTACGTTCGGGCGCGGCGATGGCATGTGCGGGTCTTCCAGACGCTGTCGCTGGTGCTGACGCCGTTTTATCAATCGGATTCGATTGTGATGCCGTTCGTCCGCGACAGGCTGGTGGCGACGCTGGCAAAAGTCCCGCCGGCGCCGCAGTTTCTTGCTTCCATGGTTACAGGAACGGTGCCCAATCCATTCAAGCCGATAGGGCTTGCGGAAGCGCTGTGGCCGGATCGCCTTGGCGGATGATTTCCGAAAGGTGCGAACCCTTAGCCTGCAAGAATGCATGGAGGCGTTGCGGATGATCGGGAGCGACCGCGCCCTTCACGGATGGGCGTTTGCGCAACGCCTCGCGCCACACCTGGACATGCGGCTTTCCGTCCAGGATGCCGAAATCGCCGATCCGGTCGAAGACGTCGAAATAGCGAAAAATCGGGCCGTAGACCGCGTCGACCAGTGAAAAGCGCTCGCCGTCGAAGCATGGCCCAGCCGCGCCGTTCGCCAGTTCCACTCCCAGGCGATCGAACATTGCTGCCAGAGCCCCGCGTTCGGCGATGAAGGCGGCTTCGGTGAGAGCTGAATAGAAGCGGCCGATGGCATTGAGGATTGCCGAGCCGAACTCGATCCAGGCGCGATGCCGGGCACGGGCGTAGGGGTCGGTGGGATGCAGCGGATTGGGCTGGGTTTCCTCGAGGAATTCGAGGATGACGAGCGATTCGAAGATCACCGTTTCCTGGCCGTCATGCTCAACGCGGAGCAGCGGCACCTTGCCGAGCGGCGATATCGCCTTGAACCAGGCAGGCTTGTTGGCGAGATCGACCGTGATGCGCTCGAATGGCACGCCCTTTTCGCGAAGCGAAATCGCCGTGCGCTGCACATAGGGGCAAAGATGATGGCTGACGAGAGTGAGCTTGTCGGTCATCTCACTCCCCCCAGACATAGTTCAAAGCACCGTCCTCGACGCGGGTGGAGAGGAACATCAGGCGGGAGCCCTTCGGCGCCGGGCCTTCGAGGCGATCACCGTTCGCCATGTCGAACGAGGCGCCGTGCCACTGGCAGACGAGCTTCCCGTCCTTGCAGTCGAGCGGGCCACCGAAATGCAGGCAGACGTTGGCGGCGGCGCGGATACGCTCGCCGCTGCGGTAGACATGGACCTCGCGGCCGAAAAACGGAGCGATGAGGCTGCCTGTTTCCGGAATGTCGGCGATCTTGCAGATTTCATGCTTCATCGGAATTGCCTCTCGTGATTGATGCGATTGCATCTATATAGATGCATTTGCATCGATCGTCAAGCTTGATGCAATTGCATCTATCGCCTACGATGCAATCATGACCGGGATTCCTTCACCTCCAGCCATCAAGGCCTGGGCCCGCCTGATGCGGGTTTCGCGCCAGTTGTTGGAAAGAGCCGAGGACGCGCTGAAGGACAGTGGCCTGCCGCCGCTTGCCTGGTACGACATCCTGCACGAGCTTGCCGAGGCGGGCGAGGGCGGATTGCGGCCGTTCCAACTCACCGAGCGCACCCTGTTTGCGCAGTACAACATCTCCCGGCTGCTGGCGCGGCTCGAAGCCGACGGGCAGGTCGAGAAGCTTCCAGTTGCCGATGACGGCCGCGGGCAAACAGTCCGCGTCACAGACAAGGGACGCGAGACGCGCCGCCGCATGTGGGCTGTCTACGGCCGGTCGATCGCGGAGTTGGTCGGCTCCCGGCTTTCCAATGTTGAACTGGACGCGCTGTCAGCTCTGCTTGGGCGCCTGCGAGATCCGCCCGCCCTGGAGTGACACGCCTTCATGACGAAGATGGCGACCGATTGGCGAGGTCAGGCACTGCCCAAGAGGAATGCCAACGTCGCCAGAACGCCAAGCCCGACGCGGACCAGATGCAGATTGCCCCATTTGGCGATCAATGTCCGAGCTTCAGGATTGACGGAGTTCGCGTCCATCGCCTCCAGCAACCTATTTGCCGGCATCATCACCAGCAGCGTCCATGGCCAAGGCAGGATGATCAGCACAGCGCCGGCCAGAAAAGCGAGATTGCCGGTCAGCCACCACGCGACGAGGCCTAGAATACAGGCGATGACGGCGATCGAGGCCTGCATGGCGGCGCCGCGCTTGTAGGAAGGCTGCCATTCCTGCAGCAATGCTTTGTCCTCGAGGCGAAGCCGCGCCGGCTGTTCGGCGACGCTGACGTAGATAGCCGCACCCGCGAACACTGCGGTAACGGTCAACGCAAGCAATCCGGCGAGCATGATCAGTGTCTCCCGTGATGCCCCGCATGGAGCAAGCTACAGAAATAAAGGCTTGCGTCGGGTCGGGCAATACGCCATAAAGCCGAACCGTAACGTACGGTACGCCATCGAGCTCGTATCTGAACTGCGGTGAGTTTGCCTCCTGAGGAAAAACTGTGTTGCACGCTGTGACCGACATCGAAACCAGCGAGGCGCTGACGGAGCGGCAGAAGGACGTGCTCGACGCCGCCCTTCGCCTGCTGGTCGAAGAGGGCGATCAGTTGACCATGACCGCCGTGGCGCGGCGGGCGAGCTGCTCGAAGGAGACGCTCTACAAATGGTTCGGCGATCGCGACGGGCTGTTGACGGCAACGGTACAATGGCAGGCGTCCAAGGTGCGGGTAGTGCCGGTCGACCGCAAGGGGCTCGACCTCCCTTCGCTGACGGCGAGCCTCGAACGCTTCGCTTCGGACTGGCTCAAGGTAATTTCGAGCGACACCTCGATCGCGCTGAACAGGGTGGCGGTCGGCCATGCTAGTTCGGGGAAGGACGATCTCGGCGCCATCGTGCTGGAGAACGGCCGCTTCGCACTGGCCCGGCGCCTTAAACCGGTGCTGGAGGCAGGCAAGGAAGCTGGTTTCCTCGAGTTTTCCGACGCGGAGACGGCGTTCCGCACCTTTTTCGGGCTGGTCGCCCGCGACGTGCAGATCCGCCTGCTGCTTGGCGACCGGCTGGAATTGACTGATGCGGCGATCGGCGGCGATGCCGTCCGGGCGACGCAGCAGTTTCTCGCTCTTTACGGGGCAAAAACCGGGCCGCAAGGCCTCTGAATTCAAAACGGGAAGGAACAAAAATGCGTGTCTATTACGATCGCGATGCCGATCTCAACCTGATCAAGGGCAAGAAGGTCGCCATCATCGGCTATGGCAGCCAGGGCAGGGCGCATGCGCTCAACCTTAAGGATTCCGGCGTCAAGGACATCGCCATCGGCCTCAAGGCCGGCTCGGCGACCGCCAAGAAGGTCGAGGCCGACGGGCTCAAGGTGATGAGCGTAGCCGATGCCGCCAAGTGGGCCGACCTGATGATGATGGCCACGCCGGACGAGCTGCAGGCCGACATCTACAAATCCGAGATCGCGCCGAACATCCGCGATGGCGCAGCGATCGCCTTTGCCCACGGCCTCAACGTGCATTTTGGCCTGATCGAGCCCAAAGCTTCGGTTGACGTCGTGATGATCGCGCCGAAGGGGCCTGGCCATACGGTGCGCGGCGAATACCAGAAGGGCGGTGGCGTGCCGTGCCTGGTCGCGGTCAACCAGGACGCTTCGGGCAATGCGCTCGACCTGGCGCTCTCCTATGCCTGCGGCGTTGGCGGCGGCCGCTCGGGCATTATCGAGACCAATTTCCGCGAGGAGTGCGAGACCGACCTGTTCGGCGAGCAGGTGGTGCTGTGCGGCGGCCTGGTCGAATTGATCCGCGCCGGCTTCGAGACACTGGTGGAAGCCGGCTACGCGCCGGAAATGGCCTATTTCGAGTGCCTGCACGAGGTCAAATTGATCGTCGACCTGATCTATGAAGGCGGCATTGCCAACATGAACTACTCGATCTCGAACACCGCCGAATGGGGCGAATATGTCTCGGGCCCGCGCATCATCACTGCCGAGACCAAGGCCGAGATGAAGCGCGTGCTGAAGGATATCCAGACCGGCAAGTTCACCTCGGAATGGATGCAGGAATACCGCGCCGGCATGTCGCGCTTCAAGGGCATCCGCCGCAACAACGACAGCCACCAGATCGAGGAAGTCGGCGCCAAGCTGCGCGCGATGATGCCGTGGATTTCGAAGAACAAGCTGGTCGACAAGGCCAAGAACTGATCGCAATTTCATTGCCGATCAAGAAAGGCCGGCGGAGCGATCCGCCGGCCTTTTCGCATCAAGATCGTGTGGTTTCCAGGCTTCTGGACAGGCGCATTATCCTCATCACCGTGATATGCCTGTGCGGGGCATGGCACAAAAGTGCCAAGGGGGTGAGAGTTGGAACTCAAATTTCTGTTGATCGGGTTTGCCTGCGCGGTTGCCGGCATGCTCTCCCTCGTCACCTTGCTGAAATGGTGGGAGGTGAGGGCGGTCAGCCGCTGGTCTCCGACGCCGGGAAAAATCATCTCGTCGCGGGTCGAGGCCCGCGAAGTGACCAGTTCGGGATCCGGTTCGGACAGCAGAGGGTCGACCGAAATCCGCAACTTCCCGGCAATCACCTTCGAATACAAGGTGAACGGCAAGACATTTCGCAGTTCGCACTACAGCGTGCAGGAGAACCTTGGAAACTTTGCAGTGGCGGAAACCCTTGCGAAATTTCCAAACGGGGCCGGCGTAACCGTCTTCTACAATCCGGCCGATCCAGCCAAGGCGGTGATCGAACGCACCATGCCCGACGGCTCCTTCAAGTTCATGGTCCAGCTTTCGTCCGGGCTGGTGGTCGGCGCGCTTGTATTGGTCTTCTCCGTCGGCGGCCTCCTCGAAGCGATCCGGCCGTTTTTGCCCAGGCCGCAGAACCTCGGCGCCGCTGCCCTGCTGCTTTTCATGGGATTGTTTGTGCTGCGCATGGGCTTTGCCCAGAAGTCACTTGCGGAACAGGCGGCCAAATGGCCGATCACGGCAGGACGCATCGATGCTTCGGGCCTGCAGAAATTCGAGACCCGCGACAGGTCCGGAGGCGGCTATCGGCCCTGGCGGACAGTCTTCAAATCCCGCGTCGTCTACAGCTATAGCGTCGCCGGCCAGCGCTACGCCGCCGATCGCATCGCGTTCGGCGCAAACGTGACGGCTTCGCTGCCGAGCCTCGTCAGCGGTCGATCGCAGCGCTACCTCCAGGGCGACAAGGTCGAGGTCCACTACGATCCCGACAACCCGGTTGCAGCGGTTCTCGAATGCAGGGTTAGCGGGCTTTGGCTCCTGTGGGTCTGCGCAGTTGGCCTCCTCGGTGGAGCCGCGCTGCTGGTAGGCGTCATCTGAAGCTGCTGTCCTAGGCTGCATATCCAGCGGAAAAGACGCCTGTCTTCAGCATCTGACAAGAACTCCGCTGTCGAAGCCAGGCCATGTCAATCTCACCGTCGCCCCGTCGACCACAATATGGATGACACGGGAGAACGGCTCTTCGGCCGACGGGTCGGATCCGTAGCATTGGCTGGCCCGAGCCACCCAGCCCGTAGGCGTCTTGAGAAACGATGCGTGTTCGCAGCCGAGAGCAGGGACCGACAGCGCGTCGCGGTACAATGTGTAGACAGTCTGGCGTTGAACATCCGCAACGGCGGTACAGTTCGATCTGTCCCCGGACCATGTGCCCACATAGGGTTCCGTGGCAAAGGCGCTGCCGCACGTAAATGTTAAGATCGAAATGAGCATCAAGAGATTTCGCATCATCGATTCTTTCTTTTCGACGCGGCCTTGGGCCATGCTAAAGCATCGATGCTCAAACTTCACAATGATGCTGCTCCAAGGGACTTAAATGATCATCCGCAAAGCAGCAGCTATTTTTCTGAGCATGCTGAGCCTGTTGCAAGCAGCGAACGCAACAGAATGCTCGCTCAGCCATGCGACCTATCGCGAGCCGCGTTCGGGAGCGACGATACAGTTCCGGCCAACCAACAACGAGCCGGCCGCGCTGACGACCGAGGTCTTTTCGTTGATCGTGCCCAATACCGACATTCGTCTGCCGTCGGACATTATCTGGACCAATGGCAAGTACTCCTTTCCTGTGGGCACGATCCGGCACACCTGCACCGACGACGATCGTGAGGCTGGTCTCGAGGACGGCACCGGGCTGTGCAGAGTGTGGGATGGGCAGGTCTATGCGTTCAATGCAGGCGGTGCCGAGCAGTTGAATTCCCGCGAAGCCTCGCCGGCACCGGCAGGGTTGCTGTTGCCTGACTTCGGCGCGATTTTTACCGAATGGCCCGATTTCGCCAAAGCCAATCCCGACGGTTCAGCCTGGGACGCCTTTAGTTTGACGGGTTGTAGCGATGAATAGCAAGAGACTGCCGACCTGCATGTTCGCCCTGCCGGTCCTTATTGCCATGGCAACCGGCGCTCGTGCCGACCAAAGCAAGCCGTCGCGTCCGCCTGTCGACAAATGCGCTTGGGAACGGCTGGCGGACAGGGATGTCGGGCTGGCTGCCTGGGTGCAGCGTTGCGATTTCGGTTTTCGCCGGATTCATTTCGAGCTTGGCGGCAATGCTCTTGCCATCAAATACAGCGACGGCGGGCCGGCCGATCCTGTCGTCGAAGTCTTCGATATGCTACCTGGCGAGGCCGCCGATTCTGCGTTGCAGCGCATTTTTACGGAGAAGACCGAGAAAGCCATCAGCACACGTTGCGTGCTCATGCCTTACACCGAAGGGGCGACGCCCGCGCGCATCCTCCGGTATGTTTTCAGTCCCAATGCCGCCTATCGTGAGGAATTGAAGACCGTCGCCAACCCTGACGAGGTCGGCGTACCGCCTTGCGGCGAATGGGGCGAAGCCCCGGACGGCATTCAGTATTTCGAGGTGCAATCACCCGAACTGCGAAAGCTTCTATTCGTTCGCGTCGGCCAGGATGAGCCGCTGTTTGACGAGCAGACACTGCGAGTCCTGCCACCCGGATAGCGCCGGGATCTCAGCCGTAGTGCCAACTGGGCTTTGGTTCGGTACCGGTGAACATCACGCCGATACGATCCTCGCGGCGCCAGCGGACCACGGCCTTGTAGGCAATGCCGTCGGTCGGAACATAGAGCAGGAACTCATCGGGCACGCGCGCGTCGATCGAGACCTTCAATTCGGCGCCGCCGGCGTGCATGTTGCGCAGCGTGCATGTGACCTCGGAATTGCTCACGCCGGTCAGGATCGTCGCGCCCTTCAAGACGCGCTGCCGGTGTTTGTCCCTCTGTTCGTCCTCGGCCATCGCACGCAATCCAGCCATTTTTCGCGTCTCGGGCGTTCTGATCGGGAGGATTATTAGACCTGCCTGATAAAAATAGCGTTATCAGCAGTCGGGACTGGGCGATGTTCGCGGTTCCTGGCTGGAAGAAAAAGGCGCCGCGAAGCACGGCGCCGAATGATGCTTGTTGTCGGCCTGCTTACCTATAGGGCGAGTAGCATTGCTGGCGCGGCCCGTAATAGGGCTGGAAGGTGTTGTCCCAGGCGCGGTACGACCGGTAGCGATTGTAACACCATTGGACATGTGCACTGGAAAGCCGCCCTGCGCGATAATAGCGGCGCGGTGGCGGCGCGTCGTAGTAGTTGTAGCTGTTGTACAGGCTGCCAAGGCCGAGGCCCAGGCCCAAGCCAAGAATCGCGGCACCCGCACCATCATCATAGTAGCCGCCGCGGTAATGGCGGCGATGGTGGCGCCAGCGCCAGCTGTCGTCCCAGCCGCCATTGTCCCAGTGTCTCGAAAAATGACGGCCGCGGAAATTGTGGGACCGCCATCTCCAATCGTCGCCGCCGTGCCATTGCCGAAAGCCGCGATTGCGCCAACGCCAGATCTGCCTGTCATTGCCGCCTGCCCAATCTTCACGAATTTGCACGATGTCGGCAGCGTTGCCCGCCACCGGCAGCAGGGGTTTGGGCATCGGCCCGGCAAGCGACGGGGCCGAGAGGCTGGCGATCAGACCGAGGGCCATCAGCCCGGATCTGACGGAAGATAAAAAGAGCGGTTTCATCGCACTCTCCGAAATTCAGGCCCCACGCCCAGAAACCTCGGGGAAGGGCCTATTGATGGAACTTTCCATCTGAACGGAAGATGAACAAAAAGGTTCCGTCAACCATGGCGAGCGCGCGATCAATCAGAGCCGCCTGGTTTCTGCGCCCTTGTTTTCGGGCGCGCTTGCGGGCAAAGCTCAAAGCCATGTCGCTGCGCCTTGCCACCTTCAACGTCGAAAACCTAATGAACAGGTTTGATTATTCCGGATACCGCAATCAGCTCAACGAAGATCGCACACTGGCGCTTTTCGACATCCAGAGCGAGGCCGAATACAAGATGCTCGAGCAGGCGCGGGCGATCGCGCAGTCCGACGACACGCGCCAGTTGACGGCGCTGGCGATCGCGGCCACCCGCGCCGACATCATCTGCATGCAGGAAGTCGACAATATCGAGGCGCTGAGGGCCTTCGAATATGGCTATCTGTTCAAGATGGTGGGGCAAGGCTACCGGCAGAAATACACCACCGCCGGCAATGATTCGCGCGGCATCGACGTCGCCGTGATGATGCGCAACGAGACCGCGCAGGGCCAGCCAATCGAATTCGTGCGCATGACTAGCTACGCCTATGTCACGTTCGAGCAATTCGGCCTGCACACGGCGGAATTGGCAGCGCTTGGTCACCAGGCCAATGAACGCATCTTCCGACGCGACTGCCTGGAAATCGATCTGACGGTCGCTGGCGCGCCGTTGACGCTGTATCTCGTGCATTTCAAGTCGATGGGCTCGCCCCGTAACGGCCTCGACGGCCGCGAGGCGACAATGCCGCTGCGCATCGCCGAGGCGCAAGCGGTGCGCCGGATCATCGAGGAGCGCTTCGGTAAGGATAATGCCGCCGACAAGCGCTGGGCAATCTGCGGCGACATGAACGACTACCGGCAGCGCGTGAAGATCACTGGCGATGTTTTCGACGGCCATCGCTTCGAGGTGATCGACGAGACCCGGTCCTGCATCGACGTGCTCACTGCCGGCGGTTTTTGCGAAAACACGGTCGAGCGGCGGCCGGAAATGGACCGCTGGACTTTCTATCACACGCGCGGACCGGAAGAGCGGCATCTCTGCCAGCTCGACTACATCCTTTTGTCGAGGGCGCTAGCTAGGCAGAACGCCACCGCCGTTCCCGATATCATCCGTAGCGGGCAGCCTTGGCGCACCATATTTCCGGCGGGCCAGGAGGTCGAGCGCTTCCCACGCGCCGGGTGGGACCGGCCGAAGGCATCCGACCATTGCCCAGTAGCAATTGCCCTCGACATGGTGTGAGACAGGCGTGAGTTTCGATTTGCCGCGCAACGTCATCCTGCCGGTCGATGCCATCGACGTCAGGCTCGATTCCGGCCCGCATCCGTTCGAGCGCGATCATGCCGACGCGATCGCGGCGAACTGGCGGCGTGAGACCGCGGCCAAGCCGGCGCTTTTCGACGGCACCGTGGTGCTGCTTTCCGCTCTCAGCTATCGCGACAATCGCCTAGTCGGCCGTTGCCATGCGGTGCGTTATTCGACCTTCATGCTTTGGCGCAGCAATCGACAGGTGCCTGGCGCCGAACATGCCTACGCGCACGCCATGCTGGTCGCCGGCGACAACGCGTTGGTGGCGATCCGTATGGCACCGCATACGGTCAATGCCGGGCGCGTCTACTTCGCCGCCGGTTCGTTCGAGCCAACCGATTTCCGCGACGGCATTGTTGACGTCGACTTCAACATGATCCGCGAGGTACTGGAGGAAACCGGGCTCGATCTATCAGGTGCGACACGCGGCAGGCGCCATTACGCCCTGTCGACGGCAACCGGCACGGTGATCTTTCGCCGCTACCGCGAGACGGCCTCCGCCGACGACCTCGCACAGCGGATCAGTGCATTCGTCGCCGCCGAATCAGAGCCTGAAATCGAAGGCCCTGTAATCATCCGCAATGCCGCCGATCTGCCGGACGGGCTGATGCCGCATATGAGACCGCTGATCGAATGGCACTTTGCGAGCGAGCAAGGTTTCCAACTCTAACGCCGTAGCCTACCTTCAATAGCCTTGCGGTCGTTGCGGGCGGCAACAAAATACAACAGCAGGCCGAGACCCAGGAGCGCCCCCATCGCTGTTCCCATCGTCTGCCCAATTACCTGCTGGAAGTCAGCGGTGACGCGATCGGGATTCTCCATCCCATAAAGGATCAAATTCCACCAAAGCCCTGCCAAGGCGGCTTCGACGATCACAATCGCCAGAGCCAGTCGCGCTTTCTTGCTCATCCATTGTTCCCCCCTTAGTCCCCAACAGCATTGTTATCATTGCAGAATGTGCTGCGACAAGGGCAGGTTGCATAAAAAATTGGCAGCGTCTGGAGGCGACACTTGCTGCAATGCCTATTCATGCCTCAGCGCGTCGATCGGGTTAAGCCGCGCGCCGCGCAGCGCCGGGAAGAAGCCGAACACCATGCCGATCAGCGCGGAAAAGCCGACAGCAAGCAGGATGACCGCCGGGCTTGGCGCAAACGGGATCGTCAGCGTCAGCGAGGCGAGGCCGGCAAGGGCCAGGCCGATCAGGATGCCGATGATGCCGCCAAGCAGCGACAGCACGGTTGCCTCGACCAGGAACTGGATGAGGATGTGCTTTTCGTGGGCGCCGATGGCGAGCCTGATGCCGATCTCGCGCGTGCGCTCGGTTACCGACACCAGCATGATGTTCATAATGCCGATGCCGCCGACGAGCAGGCTGACGCCGGCGACGGCACCGAGCATGCCAGTCATGGTGGTGGTCGCGCTGGCCATGGCATCGGCGATCTGGGTCATGTCGCGGATCGAGAAATCATCGTCGCGGTCGGGCGTGATGCGGCGTGTGTCGCGCAAGATGTCCTCGACGCGCTGCTGCAGCACCGTGGTTGGCGTACGGTCGTCGGCGGCGACATAGATCGAATCGATGTCGCGATTGCCGGCAATGCGACGCTGATAGGCGGCGAGCGGCATCAGCACGACATTGTCCTGGTCCTGGCCGAAACCGGTATAGCCCTTTGGTTCGAGCAAGCCGATGATCTTGCAGGAAGTGCGGTTGACGCGGATGATCTCGCCTTCAGGGTCGCCGGCGCCGAAGAACTGCTGGCGCACCGTCTCGCCGATGAGGCAGACGCCGGTCCCCGAGCGGGTTTCCGAATCGCTGAACGGACGGCCCGAAACCAGCTTCCAGTCGCGGGCATCGAGATAGACGCTGTCGGTTCCGGTGACGCCCGAGGTCAGGCTTTCGGTGCCGAAAATGACGCGCACCTGCTTTTGCGACGCCGGCGAGATGGCACGCGCGCCGTCCAGATGCGCGACAAGCGCTGCGAGATCTTTGTCGCCCAGCGGTCGGACGACCTGATCGAGCCCTCCAGGTCCGCCAGGCCCGGCCGGACGGCCGGAACGGATGACGAGCAGATTGCTGCCGAGCTTGGAAATGTCGGATTTGACCTTCTCGGTGGTGCCCGAGCCGATGGTCAGCATGGCGATGACGGCGGCGACGCCGATGACGATGCCGAGCAGCGTCAGGAACGAGCGCAGCACGTTGCGGCGGATGGAGCGGAGCGAGAGGCGAACGGTTTCCCAGATCATGGCTAGGCCATCTCGAGATTGGCTGTGTCCAAGGCGACATGGCCATCGAGGAAACGGATCGTGCGCTGCGCATAGCCGGCAACATCGGCTTCGTGCGTGACCATGGCGATAGTCAGCCCGAGCTCGCTGTTCAGCTGCGTCAGGAGTTCCATGATCTCGTGCGTGCGTGCGGTGTCGAGATTGCCGGTCGGCTCGTCGGCAACGAGCAGCGTCGGCCTGGTGACGATGGCGCGGGCGATCGCCACGCGCTGCTGCTGGCCGCCGGACAGCTCGGCTGGCGTATGATGCTCGCGGCCGACAAGGCCGACCTCGGCAAGCGCCTGCATGGCAAGGCCGCGACGCTCGCGGGCACCAACGCCGCGGTAGATCAGCGGCAGTTCGACATTCTCCGCCGCCGTGGTGCGAGGCAAGAGGTTGTAGCCTTGGAAGACGAAGCCGACATAGAGGTTGCGCAGTACGGCGCGGCGATTGCGATCGAGACGGCCGGCGTCGATGCCTTCGAAGCTGTAGGTCCCAGCGGTCGGCGTGTCGAGGCAGCCAATGATGTTCATGGCCGTCGATTTGCCCGAACCGGACGGACCCATAATGGCGATGAATTCGCCGCGCCTGATGGCGAGGTCGACGCCGGCCAGCGCATGCACCCGGGCTTCGCCCTGGCCATAGCTTTTCCAGACCTTGTCGAAGCCTATGAGGGTGGTCGCGCCCGATGCCACGATCAGCTCCGCTGCTGCGAGGCGGTAATGACTTGCGCGCCTTCCTCCAGGCCGGAGACGATCTCGGTCAGTTCTCCGTCTGTCGAGCCGACCCTGACGTTGACCGGATGCGGCCGCCCATTCTCCAGCACGTAGAGCGTGCGCGAGCCGTCGGTGGGCTTCGCCGCCGCCTGGTGCTGGCGGTTGCCGCCGGGGCGTCCCATGCGGCCGGTGAACAGGTCGGTGAGGCTCCAGCCGCGCTCCGCCGTCTGCGCCGGCCGGTAGCGGAAGGCGATCGATGGCACGGTGAGCACGTTCTTGGCCTGCTTGGTGACGACCGAGACGGTGGCTGTCATGCCGGGCCGCAACAGAAGCTCGCTATTGTCGACGTCGAGCCTTGCATCATAGGTAACGACACCGTCGGTGGTGACCGAGGCATAGGAGATGTCGCGGATCTCGGCGTCGAACGGCCGTTCGGGGAACGCGTCGACGGTGAAGCGCGCATGCTGGCCGGGTTTGACGGCGCCGATATCGGCCTCGTCGACCGCCGCCTTCAATTCCATGTTCTTCAAATCCGCGGCGATGACGAACAGCACCGGCGCCTGCAGCGAGGAGGCGACCGTCTGGCCGGGGTCGACCGAGCGCGTCAGTATGATGCCGTCGATCGGAGCGTAGATGGTACTCTTGGCAAGATCCGTCTGTTGCGCCTTGAGATCGGCATTGGCCATGGCGAGGTTGGCTTTGGCGATATCAAGCGCCGCCTTCGAGCGGTCGCGGGTGGCGGTTGCCGCTTCGAGCGACTGGTCCGTCGCCATGCCGCGCTTGGTCAGTTGCGCCGCGCGCACCAGCGCCTTTTCGTTTTCGGCCAGGGTCACGGTGGCGTCCTCGACGCTCGCCGCCGCTGCCTTGGCGGAGGCCTGGGCGCGCTCGATCTGCACCTCCAGCTTTGCGGTGTCGAGCGCGGCCAGCACATCGCCCTTCTTCACCAGCTGGTTCTCGTTGACCGAAACCGAGCGGACGACGCCGGAGAGTTCGCTGGAAATATCGACCTGGGTGAGAGGCTGCAGCGCGCCGGTAGCCGAAACGGCGACGGTAAGGTCGGCCATGGCGGCCAGTGTCGTGGTATACTCGATCTTGGCGGGCGAGCCCGCATACCACTGGTAGCCGACGACACTCGCGGCGACGGCAAGCAGTGCGAACACTGCGTAACCCCAACCGCGACGGCGTTTTGTCTTCAGGCCCTGGTGGTCGAGCCCGAGCGCCGTCTCGATGGCGGAAGCGGATTCCGTCTTTGGCAGATTGACAATCTGGTCCACGCCGGACCCCTATGTTCAGTGATATCCCATCAGTGCACAAATCAGGCCTTATGGTTCAAAATTCAAATTAAATTTCGCTCATGTTGGGAATGAGGCAGAGGACTTACTGAGATGCAGCCGCGGAATTACTTGCTTTACGACGTATTCACCACCAACCGGCTGGCCGGCAATCCGCTGGCCGTGGTGCTCGACTGTGACGGGCTGGACGTTGCGGCGATGCAGGCGGTGGCGCGCGAGTTCAACCTGTCCGAAACCGTCTTCGTGCTGCCGCCGGATAATCCGAAGCACCGGGCCCGCATCCGTATCTTCACGCCCGACTATGAAATGCCGTTCGCCGGCCACCCAACCGTCGGCTCGGCGATAGCGCTCGCCGAAATGGCGGGAGAGGCGGCCGGCATCTTCGTGCTCGAGGAGAATATCGGCCCGGTGCGCTGCGCTGTCAGCAAGCACGACGGTTCGACCTTTGCCGAGTTCGACCTGGCGAAACTGCCGGCGCAGCTGGCATTGTCGGCCGATCCCGAGGCGATCGGCGCCGCCCTTGGCCTCGGACCGCACGAGATCGGCTTCGAGAACCACCGCGTTTCGTTCTGGTCGGCTGGCGTGCCTTACGTGACCATCCCCGTCGCCAATCTGGAGGCGGCTGCCCGGATCAGGCTGGACAACCAGGCGTGGTCGGAACTGGCACCGCGTAAAAGCGAATGGGCCTTCGCCAGCCCCTATGTCTATTGCCGCGAGACGGTGCACCACGACAGTGCCTTCCATGTCCGCATGATGGTGCCCGGCAATCCGTCCTACGAAGACCCGGCGACCGGTTCGGCGGCGGCCGCCTTCGCCGGCGCGATCATGCATTTCGACGGCCCGACGGACGGCGTTTCACAACTGTGGATCGAGCAGGGGCTGGAGATGGGCCGGCCTTCGCGCATCCGCCTCGAACTGAATGTCGAAGGCGGCAAACTGGCGGCCGCCCGCATCGGCGGCCATGCGGTCAAGGTGGCGGAAGGCAGGCTTTTTGTTTGACGGGCGCGGCACTTCGGCGATTTGTCGGGAAATGAATCCCACGGGGCTGGACATGGCGGATGTCGGCGGCTATATGCCCGCCAACGCCGGTTTTTCCGGCCGAGTGGGTGCGTAGCTCAGTTGGTAGAGCAGCTGACTCTTAATCAGCGGGTCCACAGTTCAATCCTGTGCGCACCCACCAAAAATCTCCAGGATTTGGTGGAAGGACCTTAACGAGCTGGGAACGCGAGACGGCGTTTTGCAGGTTTGCACGTATCAGCCAGCTGCGGTCGGCTCGCCCGACTATTGGATGGTGGGCCTCAGATAGGTCAGGATTGCTCGCGTTATGGCTATCACGCCGTCGACGGCATCGAAGTTTGTTTTGCTCTTGCCTGCGATCCATTCGAGTTCAGGATGCCTGGGCAGTCGAAGTGCATTGAATAGCGCCTCGCCCGAGAGACCGCCCACTCCAAAGGATGTAGGTTCATCGTCTGCGTAGTAAGGAAAGTGAAAATCCAGCCGGATAGGCCCACCATATCCAAGCTTAAAGGTCATTATGACTGTAACATCGTGACCAAATCTGTCCTCAAAAATTCCGCAGAACCTAAGGTCCTTGGCATCATAGCTATGCCACTGCGTCGATAATCCCAAAGAATCCCCAAGCCCTGAGGGTATGCGCTTTCAGTTCTTTGCGATTGGGGAATTTTGCCTCTTCAGAGTTGTGTGCGTCAAGTTCTGCAAAATGGCGTGGCATTGCGTTGACGTCGGCGTGTCCGCCGCGCAGCCCCCGTGTTTAGCGGAGCGGCGGACACATGACGGTGCTCAGGCGGCCAGGGCCCTCAGGCTCTCCTTCTTGTGCTCG
>NZ_JAMYLV010000013.1:0-167489 GCF_040318195.1 Mesorhizobium sp. M1273
TCCCTTTTTTTTCCTCCCCCGTAATTGGGGGCGCCGTTGGGGGGGGGGCCGTTTCCCAACGGGGGGGGGGGGGCGCGGGTGCTTTTGTTATGGGGTTGGGCAACGGGCCGCACGCTGAAGGCCGCGATCGAGCAACTGCCGCCGATGGAATGCCCGCAGCACAAAGTGGTGTCGCTGACGGGCAACATCTCGCCGGACGGCTCGGCGGCCTTCTACAACGTCATCTTCACCATGGCCGACAGGGTCAAGGCGCGTTCGTTTCCGATGCCTTTGCCGGTCATCGCTTCCTCGCCCGAGGAGCGCGAGATGCTGCTCAGCCAGCCGATGATCCAGCCGACGCTGGCGCTTGCGGCCGAGGCCGACGTCACCTTTGTCGGCATCGGCGATCTCGGCCCGAAGGCGCCGCTTTACGAGGACGGCTTCATTTCGGAGGGTGAATTAAAGGCGCTGCAGAAGGCCGGCGGCGTCGCCGAGATCGTCGGCTGGGTATTCGATCGTGACGGCCGCATGATCGAGGGCATCACCAATGATCGAGTGTCGTCGGCACCGCTGCCGTCGCGCGAAAAGTCGCTGGTGATCGCGCTTGCCATGGGCGACCGCAAGCTGCCGGGCATCTTCGCCGCCGTCAACCGGCGGCTGGTCAACGGCCTCATCACCGATGAGCGGACCGCCGCCGCCTTGCTGGCGGGCGCATGATCTCCGAGCCGCTGGCGGTCGGAAACGATCATGTGAAATCGAAACGCATCTGAATCCCCGATAAAACGAGCGTCACTACTGGTGCCGGCCGCAAGGATCGTTGCCGTCGAGAAAGCCCATGTCGCGCTGCAGATGCGGCGGCAGCTCCCGGACATCGAGATAGGCCCGTTTCCGCGCCGCGTGGCTTGCCAATCCCCGCGCCAGCCGTGAAAACCAGCCATGGGCTGGAGCAAGAAGCAGCTTTTCCTGTATTGTGGTCATGATCGTCAGCCTTCGCTATCTCTAGGCGTAATTGATCTTCAATACGGAATATCGGTAGGACCGGCCGGTGCCGCCAATCAAACATCGATCACTGCCCATAAGGAGGGCTTATGCCGGAGCTCAATTCACGACAGCTGGTTTCGCAGCTTCCTCCGCTTCAGGCGATCCGGGTGTTCGAGGCGGTGGCGCGGCATCTCTCGTTCACCAAGGCCGCCCAGGAGCTTGGGATGACGCAGGCGGCGGCAAGCTATCAGATCAAGCTTCTGGAGGAGCGCATCGGCGCGCCCCTGTTCTTGCGCCAGCCAAAACAGATCGTGCTGACCGAACCCGGCCAGCGCCTGGCGCCCGCGGTCAGCGAGGCGTTCGCGCTGTTGAGCGGCGCCTATGCCGCCGCGCGCACCGGCGCCGACGGCTTGCTTTGCGTTTCGACGCTGCTGACATTTGCCTCCAACTGGCTGGCGCAGCATCTCGGTTCATTCCAGGTCGCGCATCCGTCGCTGGCGGTGCGCGTCGATACTTCGAACAGGGTTGTCGACTTTGCCAGAGAGGATATCGACACCGCCATCCGCTCCGGCGGCGGCAACTGGCCGGGCGTCGAGACCCATATGCTTTTCAGGGCCGATTTCACGCCGGTCCTTAGTCCAAAGCTCGCGGCAAGCATCGGCGGCGTCAAGGAGCCGGCCGACCTGCTGCGGCTGCCGATCCTCGACCCGGGTGACATCTGGTGGCGGGACTGGTTTGCCGCCGCCGGCCTGCCGGTCGAGGAGCTGGCCAAGCGTCCCGGCACCAGCATGGGCGCGCAGGCCTACGAGGCCAATGCCGCGATTGCCGGCCACGGCGTGGCGATCGTTACCAAGGCGCTGTTCAAGACCGAACTTGCCGACGGCCGCCTGATCCAGCCCTTTGATCTGGTCGGTGACGACGGCCACGCCTATTGGCTGGTCTATCCGACGGCACGACGCAACGTGCCGAAAATCCGCGCCTTCCGCGATTGGATCCTGAGCGAGATCGCTTGCCAGTAGGCTGAATCCCAGCAAGCCCGATAGCAAAGCGCCGGGCCCAATCAGCCCGGCCGAATCCTTCGTCAGGCATGCCGCAACCGTCCCAGGCTTGCCGCTGCACGAGACCCGGCGTGCTGCGCTGCAGCAACGAATCCGTCTTGACATAATTCATCGCAAGTGAGTAATTGCTCACAGCCAAGGCAAATGCTCATCTTGGTTTATGGGAGGAATTTTGATGAAACTTCGCACGTTCACCCTAGGCCTGTTCTCGGCCAGCGCCCTCGCTTTCGCCGCGCATGCCGAATCCATCACCATCGCCACGGTCAACAATGGCGACATGGTCCGCATGCAGAAGCTGACCGACGACTTCACCGCCAAGAATCCCGACGTCCAGCTGCAGTGGGTCACGCTCGAGGAAAACGTCCTGCGCGAGCGCGTCACCACCGACATCGCCACCAAGGGTGGCCAGTACGACGTGATGACCATCGGCACCTATGAAGTGCCGATCTGGGCCAAGCAGAACTGGCTTTTGCCGCTCGACAAGCTCGGCGACGATTACGACGTCAAGGACATCATCCCGGCCATAGCCGGCGGCCTGTCGGTCGACGGCAAGCTCTACGCAGCCCCGTTCTACGGCGAAAGCTCCTTCGTCATGTACCGCAAGGACCTGATGGAAAAGGCCGGGCTCAAGATGCCCGATGCACCGACCTGGGACTTCATCAAGCAGGCCGCCGACAAGATGACCGACCGCGCCAACGGCGTGAACGGCGTCTGCCTGCGCGGCAAGGCCGGCTGGGGCGAGAACATGGCCTTCCTGACCGCCATGTCGAACTCGTTCGGCGCGCGCTGGTTCGACGAGAACTGGAAGCCGCAATTCGACCAGCCCGAATGGAAGAACACGCTGCAGTTCTATGTCGACCTGATGAAGGCCGACGGCCCCGAGGGCGCGTCGTCCAACGGTTTCAACGAAAACCTGGCGCTGTTCCAGCAGGGCAAATGCGGCATGTGGATCGACGCTACCGTCGCTGCCTCCTTCGTTTCCGACCCGAAGAACTCCACCGTCGCCGACAAGGTCGGCTATGCGCTGGCGCCGGACAATGGCCTCGGCAAGCGCGGCAATTGGCTGTGGGCATGGTCGCTAGCCATCCCCGCCGGCACGCAGAAGGCCGACGCCGCTCAAAAGTTCGTATCCTGGGCAACCAGCAAGCACTATGCCGAGCTCGTCGCCTCGAAGGAAGGCTGGGCCAACGTTCCGCCGGGAACGCGCTCGTCGCTCTATGCCAATCCCGAATACCAGAAGGCAGCACCTTTCGCCAAGATGACGCTGGACTCGATCAACTCCGCCGATCCGACGCACCCGACCGTCAAGCCGGTGCCTTATGTCGGCGTCCAGTTCGTCGCCATTCCTGAGTTCCAGGGTCTCGGCACCACCGTCGGCCAGCTCTTCTCGGCGGCACTTGCCGGCCAGTCGAGCGTCGACGATGCCTTGAAGCAGGCGCAGGACGCCGCCACCGCGACGATGACCGAAGGCGGTTACATCAAGTAAGCTCCTCCCGGTGCCGGTTGCCAATGGCGACCGGCAACGGCCGCCCGAATCCCAGTTCGGGTGGCCAGCTTTCACACCGCTGAAAAACTTGGCCGACCTCGAAGGGTGACCGTCATGGCTACTCAGCAGACCCGTTCGCTTGCCCGTTTCATGATGGCGCCATCCGTGGTGCTGCTGCTGGTCTGGATGATTGTGCCGCTGGCATTCACGCTGTGGTTTTCCTTCCAGCAATACAACCCGCTCAATCCGATGCGCGACGGCTTCGTCGGGTTTTCGAACTACGCGCTGTTCTATTCCAACCCGGCATTCCTGCAGTCGATCCTCAACACGCTCACCATCGTCGTCAGCGTGCTTTTGATCACGGTGATTGGCGGTATTCTGCTCGCCCTTCTGCTCGATCAGCCGATGTGGGGACAGGGCATCGTCCGCATCCTTGTCATCTCGCCGTTCTTCGTCATGCCACCGGTGGCAGCACTGGTCTGGAAGAACATGATCATGCATCCGCAGTACGGGGTTTTCGCCGATATTGCGCGCTTCTTCGGCGGGCAGCCGATCGATTGGTTCGGGCAGCACCCGCTCCTGGCGATCATCATCATCGTTGCCTGGCAATGGCTGCCGTTTGCTACGCTGATCCTGTTGACCGCGCTTCAGTCGCTCGACGTCGAGCAGAAGGAAGCCGCCGAAATGGACGGCGCCGGCTTCATCAGCCGCTTCATCTATTTGACGCTGCCTCACATGTCGCGCGCCATAACCGTCGTCATCCTGATCCAGACGATCTTCCTGCTGTCGGTCTATGCCGAGATCCTCGTCACCACCAACGGCGGCCCGGGTTACGCCTCCACCAACCTGCCCTTCCTCGTCTATCAGAAGGCATTGCTGGAGTTCAAAATCGGCCAGGCGTCCGCCGGCGGTATCATTGCCGTCATTCTCGCCAACATCGTTGCCTTCTTCGCCATGCGCGCTGTCGGCAAGAACCTGGATAAATAAGGGAGGATAAGATGGCACGTGCAGTCACCACCCAGCACAAGACGATTGCTACCGCGGCCGCCTGGATCGTCGCGCTGCTGATCTTCTTCCCGATCCTCTATACGATCATCACCTCGTTCAAGTCGGAGCAGGAGGCTATCCAGGGCTTCAACCTGTTCCCGTCGGGAACCACGGAGAGCTATTCCGAGGTCCAGGCGCAGAACGGCTATTTCAAATTCTTCCTGAACTCGGTGTTCCTGTCGGTCGGCTCGACCATCCTGGCTCTGCTCGTCGCCATACCGGCGGCATGGTCGATGGCGTTTTCGCCGGGCAAACGCACCAAGGACATCCTGATGTGGATGCTTTCCACCAAGATGATGCCGGCCGTCGCCGTGCTGTTTCCGATCTATCTGATCTTCCGCGATACCGGTCTGCTCGACAGCCGCATCGGCCTGATGGTCATGCTGATGCTGATCAACCTGCCGATCGTGGTCTGGATGCTTTACACCTATTTTCGCGAGATCCCGGGGGAGATCCTGGAAGCGGCGCGCATGGACGGCGCATCGCTCTGGAACGAGATCATCTACGTGCTGACGCCGATGGCGGTCCCCGGCATCGCCTCGACCATGCTGCTCAACATCATTCTCGCCTGGAACGAGGCGTTCTGGACGATCCGGCTGACCACCACCGAGGCCGCGCCGCTCACCGCTTTCATCAGCTCCTTCTCCAGCCCGCAGGGGCTGTTCTGGGCCAAGCTTTCGGCCGCCTCGACGCTGGCGATCGCGCCGATCCTGATCATGGGCTGGTTCAGCCAGAAGCAGCTGGTCCGAGGCCTGACATTCGGTGCGGTAAAGTAGCGGGCATCGCCTGACGCAAAACGAAAAGATAGCCCTTCGGGGGAGGAAACCATGGGAAACATCACGCTCAAGAACGTCTCCAAATCCTTCGGGGCGACGTCCATCATCCCCGGCCTCGATCTGGTCATCGAGGACGGAGAGTTCGTCGTCTTCGTCGGCCCGTCGGGCTGCGGCAAATCCACCTTGTTGCGTCTGATCGCCGGCCTCGAGGATACCAGCGGCGGCACCATCATCATCGATGGCCGCGACGTCACCGGCGAGGCGCCGGCCAAGCGCAAGCTGGCTATGGTGTTCCAGTCCTATGCTCTCTACCCGCACATGACGGTGGCCAAGAACATCGCCTTCCCGCTGAAGATGGCGGGCGAGGACCAGGCGACCATCGACAAGAAGGTGAAGGACGCCGCGCGGATCCTGAACCTCACCAACTACCTCGACCGCCGCCCCGGCCAGCTCTCCGGCGGCCAGCGGCAGCGCGTCGCCATCGGCCGCGCCATCGTGCGCCAGCCATCGGCCTTCCTGTTCGACGAGCCTTTGTCCAATCTCGACGCGGCGCTGCGCGGTACCATGCGGCTGGAGATCAGCGAGCTGCATCACCAGCTCAAGACCACCATGGTCTACGTCACCCACGACCAGATCGAGGCGATGACCATGGCCGACAAGATCGTCGTGCTCAATGCCGGCAATATCGAGCAGGTCGGCTCGCCGATGGAGCTCTATAAGACGCCGAAGAACCTGTTCGTCGCCGGCTTCATAGGTTCGCCGAAGATGAACCTGATCGAAGGCGCGCCGGCCGCCAAATATGGCGCCAAGACAGTCGGCATCCGCCCGGAGCATATGAACATTTCGAAGACGTCAGGCGACTGGAAGGCGACGGTCGGGGTTGCCGAGCATCTCGGCTCCGACACGTTTTTGCACGTCCAGGCGGATGGTGTCGGGCAGCTGACGGTGCGTGCCGACGGCGAGTTGGCCGCCCATCACGGCGACACAATCTACCTGACGCCGGAAAAGGCCAAGCTGCATCGTTTCGGCGCCGACGGGAAGGCGATGCTGCAATGAGGCTCCGGGGTAAATCGGCGCTGATTACCGGATCGGCGCGTGGCATCGGCAGGGCGTTTGCCGAAGCCTACATGCGCGAAGGGGCGACGGTCGCGATTGGCGACATCAATCTCGAAGCCGCCGAGAAGACGGCTTCGGAAATCGGCCGCAATGCCTACGCGGTAAAGCTCGACGTCACCGATCTCGCGTCTATCGATGAGGCCGTCAAGGCGGTCGAAGCCAGGGCCGGCGGCCTCGATATCTTGATCAACAACGCTGCTTTGTTCGACTTGGCGCCGATCGTCGAGATCACCAAGACAAGCTACGACAAATTGTTTTCGGTCAACGTCGCCGGCACGCTGTTTACGTTGCAGGCCGCCGCACGTTCTATGATTGCCCGCGGCAAGGGCGGCAAGATCATCAATATGGCAAGCCAGGCCGGGCGCCGCGGCGAGGCGGTGGTTGCCGTCTACTGCGCCACCAAGGCCGCGGTCATCTCGCTCACCCAGTCGGCAGGGCTCGACCTGATCAAACACCGCATCAACGTCAATGCCATCGCCCCGGGTGTCGTCGACGGCGAGCATTGGGACCATGTCGATGCATTGTTCGCCAAGTTCGAGAACCGGCCGAGGGGCGAGAAGAAGAGGCTGGTCGGCGAAGCCGTGCCTTATGGCCGCATGGGCACGGCGCAAGACCTCACCGGCATGGCGGTGTTCCTGGCCAGCGATGAGGCCGAGTACATCGTCGCCCAGACCTATAATGTCGATGGCGGCCAGTGGATGAGTTGAGGGGGCGAAGGCGCTCTTCCCCCCGTCTCCTCCACGGGGGGAAGAGCCGTCCCGCTAAAGGGTAAAGCAGATGACCGTGAAACTCTCTTCTTCCATCCTCGCCAAGCTGCCGCCCAAGGTCGCCGGCCCGAAATACGATCGCGCCGCGCTCAAGGCCGGCATCGTGCATTTCGGCGTCGGCAATTTCCATCGCTCGCACCAGGCCGTCTATCTCGACGACCTGTTCAATTCGGGTGTCGGCCACGACTGGGCCATTGTCGGCGCCGGCGTCTTCGAAGGCGAGAAGGTCGGCCGCGGCAAGTTGCAGGAGCAGGACTGGCTGACCACCGTGGTCGAGCAGGACAGCGGCCATATGAGCGCGCGCGTCACCGGCGTCATGATCGACTTCCTGGTGCCGGGCGATGCGGCCGCAATCGTCGAGCGGCTTGCCGATCCGGCGATCAAGATCGTCTCCCTGACCATAACCGAGGGCGGCTATTTCATCGATCCGGCATCCGGCGTCTTCAATCCGACACATCCCGACATCGTTGCCGACGCTGAGCCGGGGGCGACGCCGAAGACCGTCTTCGGCCTCGTTCTCGCCGGGCTGCTGCGCCGCCGCGCCGACGGTATCGTGCCCTTCACAATCATGTCCTGCGACAACATTCCCCATAACGGCCACGTCACCTCAGATGGCGTCATCGGCCTTGCGCGGCTGATCGACGAAGGTTTGGCAAACTGGGTGAGCGAGAACGTTACCTTTCCCAATGGCATGGTCGACCGCATCACGCCGGCCACCACCGACCGCGAGCGCGGCATTCTCTCCAGCGAGTTCGGCCTCGACGACAATTGGCCGGTGTTTTGCGAACCGTTCAAGCAATGGGTGCTGGAGGACCGTTTCACCGACGGCCGCCCGCCGCTGGAAAAAGTCGGCGTGCAGTTCGTCAGCGACGTCGCGCCCTATGAGCTGATGAAGATCCGCATCCTCAACGGCGGCCATGCGACCATCGCCTATCCGGCCGGGCTGATGGACATCCATTTCGTCCATGAGGCGATGCAGGAGCCGCTGGTACGCGGCTTCCTCGACAAGCTCGAGCATGACGAAATCATCCCGACCGTGCCGCCGGTTCCGGACACCGACCTCGAAGATTACTACCAGCTCATCGAGCACCGCTTCTCCAATCCGAAGATCGGCGACACCATACGCCGGCTTTGCCTCGACGGCTCCAACCGCCAGCCGAAATTCATCATCCCGACCATCACCGACCGGCTGAAGGCTGGCAAAAGTGTCACCGGCCTTGCGCTGGAATCGGCGCTCTGGTGTCGCTACTGCTTCGGCACGACGGATTCCGGTGCCGTCACCGAGCCCAACGACCCGAACTGGGGCCGGTTGCAGGCGACGGCCAAGGCGGCCAGGGACATGCCTGCCGCCTGGCTTGCCATGGAGGACATCTATGGCGATGTCGGCCGCTCGCCGCCGTTCGCTGAAGCCTTCGGCCAAGCGCTGAGACTGCTGTGGGCGGACGGCGCGCGCGCGACACTGACGCGCTATCTCGCCGGCGACCTCTGAAGCCGATCCAGCGCGATGACGCCTGAACTGGTCATTTTCGACTGTGACGGCGTGCTGGTGGACAGTGAGATGCTGTCCGTCTCGGCATTGCTGGAGATGATCGCGCTTGCCGGTGGCAACGTCAGCGAGGACATTGCCTACGAGCACTTCCTCGGCAAGAGCATGAAGAGCGTCCGCGAAATCCTCGCAAGCGACTTCGGGCTCGATCTCACCGAGCAGCATCTGACCGAGATGCGCTCCGAACTGATGCGCAGATTCCGCGAGGAGCTGAAACCGATGCCAGGTATCGCACAGGTCCTGCCGAGGCTCGGCGTACCGTGCTGCGTCGCCTCCTCCGGCACCCTGGAACGCATCCGCTATGCGCTCGACGTTACCGGGTTGCTTGGGCTGCTGGAGCCGCATTTGTTCAGCGCCGCCATGGTGGCGCGGGGCAAACCGGCGCCCGATCTCTTTCTCCATGCAGCAGATAAAATGAGAGCGGCCCCGCGAAACTGCCTCGTCGTCGAGGACAGCCCGGCCGGCATCGAAGCGGCGCGGGCGGCCGGCATGCGCGTCCTTGCCTTCACCGGCGGCTCGCACACCGGCAACCCGGCATTGAAAGCGCGGCTTGCGTCGAGTGAGCCGGACTTTATATTCGCTGACATGCTGCAATTGCCCGATCTGATTGCAGGCCTGGGAGCGAGAGCAAGAACACCTTGACCAACAGTTTCGTTTGCGCGGTCGATGTCGGCACCGGAAGCGCTCGTGCCGGCATTCTCGACACCGGTGGCGCCTTGCTCGGCCGCGCCGAGCACCCGATCGCCATGCAACAGCCGAAGGCCGATCATGCCGAGCACGATTCGCAGGATATATGGTCGGCGGTGTGCATGGCCGTCCGCGCTGCCCGCGAAAAGGCGGGCGTGCGGGCCGAGGATATCGTCGGCATCTCCTTTGATGCCACCTGCTCGCTGGTGGTGCGAGACCGGCATGGCGGCCAGCTCAGCGTGTCCGTCACTGGTGAAAGGCGCTGGGACACCATTGTCTGGCTCGACCATCGCGCAATTGCCGAGGCCGACGAATGCACTGAAAGCGGCCACGCTGTGCTCGACTATATCGGCGGCGTCATGTCGCCGGAAATGGAGACGCCGAAGCTGATGTGGCTGAAGCGCAACCTGCCCGGAACATGGAACGAAGCCGGCTATCTATTCGACCTCACCGACTTCCTCACCTGGAAGGCAAGCGGCTCGCTCTCCCGTTCACAATGCACGCTGACCGCCAAATGGACCTATCTAGCCCATGAAGCGACCGGCTGGCGGCGCGACTTCTTCGAAGCCGTCGGGCTCGGCGATGTCTTTGAGCACGGCAACCTGCCGGAAAAGGCAAGCCCGGTCGGTGCCGATATCGGCCCGCTCGGCGCGCAAGCCGCGACGGAGCTTGGCCTCACCGAAAAATGCCGGGTCGGCGCCGGCGTCATCGATGCCTATGCCGGCGCGCTTGGCGTGCTCGGCGGTTTCGCCGGTGACGCGACGAACATCGGCCGCCATCTGGCCCTGATTGCAGGTACGTCGAGTTGCGTCATGGCGATGTCGCCCGATCCGCAGCCTTTCGCCGGTGTCTGGGGCCCATATTACGGCGCAGCCCTTCCCGGCCTGTGGCTGTCGGAAGGTGGCCAGTCGGCCACCGGCGCGCTGCTCGACCACATCATCCGCTGGCATGGCGCTGGCGGCGAGCCGGATGCCGCCATGCATGCCAGAATTGCCCGCCGCGTCGCCGAGCTGCGCGCCGCCGAGGGCGACAACCTCGCCGCAAGGCTGCACGTGCTGCCCGATTTTCACGGCAACCGCTCCCCGCTCGCCGACCCGCATGCCGTCGGCGTCATCAGCGGGCTGACGCTGGATGCCTCCTTCGACAGTCTGTGCAAGCTCTACTGGCGCACCGCCGTCAGCGTCGCGCTTGGCGTCCGTCATGTGCTGGAAGCGCTGAACGAGAACGGCTATCTGATCGACACGCTGCACGTCACCGGCGGCCACACCAAGAACCCGCTGTTGATGGAGCTCTATGCCGATGCCACCGGCTGCACGGTGGTCGAGCCGCTGGCGGACGAGGCGGTGCTGCTCGGCACCGGCATGATTGCCGCCACCGCGGCTAGGCTTTTTCCCGATTTGAACGCTGCCTGCGTCGCCATGCAACAGGGCGGCAGGACGCGAGAGCCCAATCCGGCTGCCGCCGGCCGGTTCGATCGCGACTACCGCGTGTTTCTCGAAATGCACAGGCAAAGGCAGGCGCTGGACGCGATCCGATAAATCGGATCGGTTGCTATCTCTGGTTCCAGCGCCGGATGACCGGCTCGTCAAGGTCGTGCTCATAACCGAGCACGCTTATGCTGGCGGTATCCAGCACGAAAAACGCGCCGGCTTGCGGCGGCAGGCCGAGCCAGCGTGCGGCCAGCACTCTAAGGAAATGCGAGCTTGAGAAGACCAGGACATTGCTGCCGACCTCGCGCAACCGGCTGACGATCCGGTCCGCCCTCGAGCCGACATCCGTGGCGGACTCGCCGCTCGGGCAGCCGTCGCGAAAAAGACGCCAGCCGGGGCGCTCGGCGAGGATTTGCTTGGTGGTCAATCCCTCATAGGCACCATAATCCCACTCCGCCAGATCGTCCTTCTTCACGCCTGACGAGCCGAAGCCGGCCAGCGCACAGGTGTTGAAGGCGCGCTGCGACGGGCTCGACCACACCGCCGAGAAGGACAGGCCCTTGAGCCGCTCAGCGATCCGCCTTGCCGCTTCCTCGCCGGCCGGCGTCAGCGGTATGTCGGTTCGGCCGGTATGTTTTCCGGACGCACTCCATTCCGTCTCGCCATGCCGAACCAGATAGATTTCGGGAAACGCGCTCATCAGGCTGCCTTTCAAATGGATCTGCCGCGACCATAGCGGCTTCCATAGCCTCTCCAACAGCCTGCATGGAGCTGACTGGCTTAACCCTTCCGCAAGTCAGCCTCTTGCCACCGGTGCCTATTTCATAGACAAACTCGCCGTAATGCGGAATCCGGCCGATCTTGGCCATTTTCCGCGCTGAGACGCGGCTTCCGGCTCTTGCCGACGTGCCGCAATCGGATAGGCGGAAAACTAGAATGTCTGCGATCGAAGCCGACGCTCGCGCGCCGGAAAACCTTTGGCGTCGGGAAATCAGGGCGATGCTGGCGCTCGCCTGGCCGATGGTGCTGACCAATCTCGGCCAGACCGCGATGACCGCTACCGACGTCATGATGATGGGGCGGCTGGGGCCGGACACGCTGGCCAGCGGTGCGCTTGGTGCCAACCTCTACTTCATGCCGCTCATCTTCGGGCTCGGCCTGATGCTGGCGACCTCGCCGATGATGGCGACCGAGCTCGGCCGCCGTCGGCACTCGGTGCGCGACCTGCGCCGCACCGTGCGCCAGGGTCTGTGGCTGGCGATCCTCATTTGCATTCCGATATGGGCCCTTCTCTGGCACGGCGAGAGCGTGTTGCTGGCCATGGGTCAGGAACCGGCGTTGGCGCACCAGGCCGGCATCTATCTGCGCTGGCTCGAATGGGCGGTGCTGCCCTTTTTCGGCTACATCGTCCTGCGCTCGTTCATTTCGGCGCTGGAGCGGCCGGGCTGGGCACTGATCATCGTTTTCGTTGCCGTCGCCTGCAATGCCTTCTTCAACTGGCTGTTCATGTTCGGCAATCTCGGCATCCCTTCGATGGGCATCGCCGGCTCCGGCCTTGCCACCACTCTGTCCAGCACGCTGATGTTCGCCGGCATGGCGATGGTGGTGATGCTTGAGAAGAAGTTCCGGCGCTATCGTCTGTTCGGACGCTTCTGGCGCGCCGACTGGCCGCGCTTCAAGGGCCTGCTGCGGCTCGGCCTGCCGATCGCCGGCCTGCTGGCGTTCGAGGTGACGATCTTCAACGCGGCGGCCTTTCTCATGGGCCTGATCGATGCGGCTTCGCTTGCCGCCCATGCGATCGCCATCCAGATCGCCTCGATCACCTTCATGGTGCCGCTCGGCCTCAACCAGGCGGTGACGGTGCGCGTCGGACTTGCCCACGGCGCCGGCAATCCGGAAGGTGTCAGCCGGGCTGGCTGGACCGCCTATGTCGTCGGTGTCTCCTTCATGGCGCTGATGGGGCTAGTGATGATCCTGTGGCCGCATCTCTTGATCGGCGCCTTCATCGATCTGGGCAATCCGGCTAATGCCGAGGTGGTGGCGCTTGCCGTGTCGTTCCTCGCCTTTGCCGCGCTGTTCCAGGTTTTTGACGGTGCGCAGGCTGTCGCCAGCGGCATGCTGCGCGGCCTGCACGACACCAAGGTGCCGATGATCTATGCCGCGATCGGCTATTGGGGCATCGGGCTGCCGCTCGGCGTGCTGCTGGCCTTTCGTTTTGGCTTCAACGGCGTCGGCATCTGGATCGGCCTGTCGTCGGGACTGGCGGTGGTTGCGGCACTCCTGCTGGTGCGCTGGCTGCGGCGTGACAGGATCGCGCCGCCGCTGGTATTCGGGCGTTGAATTGCTGGTCGCCCGCTCAGCGGGCCGCCGCCCGTTGCTCGAGCGAACGTGCGTATTGCGTCAGCGGAAAGCACATGACGAAGAAGATCAGCGCTACCAGCCCATAGACTTTGAACGGTTCGAAGGTCGCATTGTTGATCGCGTTGGATGTCCTCACCAGCTCCTCGAAACCGATGATCGAGGTCAGCGCGGTCGACTTGATCAGCTGCACCAGGAAGCCGACGGTCGGTGCGCGGGTGATCGAAAACGCCTGAGGCAAGATGATCAGCCGGAGTTCATGCAGATAGTGCAGGCCGAGGCTGGCGCCGGCGTCCCACTGGCCGCGCGGCAGCGCATCGACGCCGCCGCGCCAGATCTCGGCGAGATAGGCGCTGGCGAAGAAGGTCAGGCCAAGCACCGCCGCGGTCCACGGCTCGATGCGCAGGCCCAGCATCGGCAAGCCGAAGAACATCAGGAAGAGCTGCATCAGCAGCGGCGTGCCCTGGAAAAGCGCGATGTAGCCGGAGGCAAACCGGCGCGCCCATTTATTCTTGGCGATCCGGAAGAACAGCACGATCATGCCGACCACGGCCCCGCCGACAAAGGCGGCCAGCGACAAGAGCACCGTCCAGCGCGCCGCCAGCAGCAGGTTGCGCAGAATGTCCCAGAAGGTGAATTCGATCATGACACGCCGGCTCCGAGAAGCCGGCGGCCGCCGCCGACCAGCAGCCGGCGCAGCCCAATCGACAGGGCGAGGTAGACCATCGTCACCACGAAATAGGTCTCGAAAGCCCGGAACGTGCGCGCCTGCAGCATGTCGGCTTCATAGGTCAGCTCGCGAACGGCGATCTGCGATACCACGGCGGATTCCAGCATCATGATGACGATCTGGCTGGTCAGCGCCGGATAGATCACCTTGAGCGCCTGCGGCAGCACGATCTTGATGAAGACCTGACGCGGCCTGAGCCCAAGCGCCAGTGCCGCTTCCGTCTGCCCGGGCGGCACCGCGTCGAGCCCGGCGCCAACGATCTCGATCGTATAGGCGGCCATGTTGAGCGTCATCGCCAACATGGCTGCCAACACCGGATCGAGCCTGACGCCGATGCTGGGCAGCCCGAAGAAGATGAAGAACAGCTGCACCAGGAACGGCGTGTTGCGGATCACCTCGACATAGACGCCGATCGCCCGCTTGAGCAGCAGCGGACCGTTCCGCCGCCCTGCCGCGCCGAGGATGCTGAGCAACGTTCCCGCCAGCGTGGTCACGGCGATCAACAGGATCGTCGTGGCCGCGCCGCGCGCGATCGCCCCTGTCGCCCCGGCAAGCCAGCCGAAGTCGAGGCTATACGTCACCGGCGATCAATCCTTGAGATTGGCGGGATCGAGCGGTGTCTTCAGCCAGGCCTTCGAGCTTTCGTCCAGTTTGCCGTCGGCCAGCATCTTGGCGACCGCATCGTTGACCGCTTGCTTGAGGCGGTCTTCCTTCTTGTTGAGGCCGATATGCGAGGGCGAGGTAAGAAGCTGGAATTTCTGCTCCGGCTTCAGTTCCTCCTGCCGGGCGAGCACCTGGGCGCCGACATCGTTGCCGACCACCATCAGTTGGGTCTGGCCCGAGATGAAAGCCTGGATGACGGAATTATAGTTGTCGAAACGGCGGATGTCGGCCGAGGCGGGTGCCGCCTCGGTCAGCGAGGTGTCCTCCAGCGTGCCGCGATTGACGGCGATCGACTTGTTGGCAAGGTCTTCCTTGCCTTTGACCGAGAGTGCTGCCGGGCCGATGACGGCGATGTAGTAGGGTGCGTAGGCGGCGGCGAAATCGATCACCTGCTCTCGCTCCTTGGAGTAGCCGACGCTCATCAGCAGGTCGACGCGCTTGTCGGTCAGGTACGGAATGCGGTTCTGGCCGGTCACGCTGACCAGATTGAGCTTGACCTTGAGCTGGTCGGCGATGGATTGCGCCACGTCGATGTCGTAGCCCTTGATGCTCATGTCGGCGCTGGCCGAGGAAAAGGGCGGGAAGTCGGAAAAGATGCCGACATTGATGGCGCCGGCCTTGGCGATGTCGTCGATCGCGTCGGCATTGACGGCCTGCGTGGTGAAAGCAAAACCGGTCGCGCCGAGCATCAGCACGGCGGCGATGGACGATTTGAGTTTCATGTGAAGTGTCATTGTCATTCCCCTGCTGGAAGCTTGTTTGTTTGAGTGCAACCGCCGGCTCCAGCGCGGCGGTCGCCTTTGGATTCTCTGGTGGACCATGATCTTCTCCGAAAACCGGTTCCCACTTTCGGGATCATGGTCGAGCGTGTCAGCCCGCCTTGCCGGTGATTGCCGGGCTGAAGACCATCAGGCTGAGGATCTCGAACAGCACCTGCGCGCCGGCGTGCGCCGTGTTGGTGGTCGCGTCGTACTGCGGTGCCACCTCGACCACGTCGCCGCCGACGATGTTGAGTCCCTTCAGGCCGCGCAGCAGCTCGAGCACTTCGCGCGTCGTCAGCCCGCCGACTTCCGGTGTGCCGGTGCCCGGCGCGAAGGCCGGATCGATGCTGTCAATGTCGAAGGAGACATAGGTCGGGCCGTCGCCGACTATCCTGCGCGCCTTCTCGATAATGGCGGGAATGCCGAGGCCGGTCACCTCTTCGGCATGCACGACGGTCATGCCGGACTCATAGGTGAACTCCCACAGATATTCGGCCGAGCCGCGAATGCCGATCTGGACGGTGCGGCTCGGGTCGAGCACGCCGTCCAGCACCGCGTTGCGGAACGGCCCGCCATGGTGGAACTTGGTCATGTCGAACAGGCCGCTGGTATCGCAATGAGCGTCGATATGGATCATGCCCACCGGCGCGTTCTTGCCGACCGCCTTCAGGATCGGGTGGCTGATCGAATGGTCGCCGCCGACAGACAAGGGCAGGACGCCGGCGTCGACGATCTGGTTGGTGCGGCGTTCGATGTCGTCATGGCTGGTCTCCAGCCGGTAGCGGCTCTGGAACGGCACGTCGCCGATGTCGGCGACCTTCAGCTCATGCGTCGGTGCGCATTCCAGCACATGATTGTAGGGGCCGATGCGCTCGATGGCGCGCAGCGCCCTTGGCCCGAAACGGGCGCCCGGCCGGTTGGTGACGCCCAGATCCATCGGCACACCGATCATCGCCACCTGCAGATCGCCGAAATCCGGATTGTCGGCGGCGATTTCACGATAGGGCGCCGCGAGGAAGGTCGGGATGCCGGAATAGGGCGCCAGTCGCGTGCCGGTCTTGGAGAAGATCTTGTCGGCGACACGCTGGAATTTCGGGTCGAACATTTCGCCGCCATGGCTCTCGCCGTATTTGCGGCGCAACGCTTCGAGCTTGCCGCGGTCGTAACCCATGTCGGTCCTCCATGGCTGGTGCGGCGCGCGGGCGGCGGCCTCGATAGCCGCAGCCGCCGGCTGCCTGCAGATTTCACGTCTTGATGCAATGCCTGGGCAAAGTGTCCCGTAGCTGCATTGAAAAATCAATTGATATTGTTAGCGTGTTATCTGTGAGAAAATCTCACAGAGCCTAGGGTCCAAATGGCCAAGCGTTTGCCACCGCTCAACCCGCTGCGCGCCTTCGAGGCGACGGCGCGCCACGCCTCGCTGAGCAAGGCGGCGGCTGAGCTCAACGTCACCCACGGCGCCATCAGCCATCAGATCAAGGCGCTCGAGCAATCGTTGGGTGTCAAGCTGTTCGAGCGTGCCGGTCAGCGGGTGAAGCTGACGCCGCACGGCGCCGAGTTGCTGCCGGCGGTGTCGACCGCCTTCGACGGCATTGCCGCCGCCACGCAGCGCATGACGAGACCGGCCAGCACCGGCGTTCTCTCTGTATCCTGCGTGCCGGCGCTACTGTTGCTGTGGATGATCCCGCGGCTGGGCAGCTTCACCTCGCAATATCCGGATATCAGGCTGACGCTGATCCCATCCAATGATGCCAAGGACGTCCGCGCACCGCACATCGATGTCTGCGTGCACTATGGTGACGGCAGCTGGACCGACTGCTGGATGCGCAAATGGTCGGGCCTCGAACTGTTCCCGGTGGTCAGCCCGACGCTGATCAACAACCGCCCGATCCGCACCGTCCGCGACCTCGCCGATCACGTCTTCCTGCATGGCGACGACGGCCGCGAATGGCATACCTGGCTGGCCGCCGCCGACGCGCTGGACCTCGAGCGCGGCCGTCGCCATCATCTCGGCGATGCGCGGATGGCGACCGAGGCCGCGGTTCACGGCCATGGCGTGGCGCTCGGCGATACGGTGACGGCAAGCGGACTGCTCGCCAGGGGCCTGCTTGTCGCCCCGTTCAGTCTTTCCGTGCCGGCCGTCGACGATTTCTACGTCGTCTGCCGCAACGAGATGCGGTCGGCGCCGATCGTGCAATTGTTCATCGATTGGCTGTTTGCCGAGAAAGAACAGGCCGACCGCCGCGCTGACGCACCGGTGGCAGGCCGCATCGGCATTCGCCGCAAGCGTCCGGCGCTCAAGGTGGTCGGCGCCAAGACCGCATCCTGAGGCCGAAACTGCCGTAGGCGCCGCTTGCAGCAGGGGCTTCTTTTTGTCGGGCCAGCCCGCAAAGCGGGAGGCGCGTTCAAAAATTCGATGCTAAGAGGCATTTGGAGCAATTCCAGGAAAAGTGCGCAGCGGTTTTCCGTCCGGAATTGCGCTAGACAAAAGCTAGAGCGAGCAACGAAGGCGCATTAAGCGATGGCAAAGACCGATATAGCGCGGCGCGTCTACAATCACACCTGGAAGCTCGACCCGATCGTCCGCAGCTTGCTCGACACCGATTTCTACAAGCTTCTGATGCTGCAGATGATCTGGGGCATGTATCCCAAGGTCGACGCCACCTTCTCGCTGATCAACCGCACCACCTCGGTCCGCCTTGCCGAGGAGATCGATGAGACGGAGCTGCGCGAGCAGCTCGACCATGCCCGCACCTTGCGCTTCTCTAAGAAAGAGATGATCTGGCTCGGCGGCAACACCTTCTATGGCCGCAAGCAGATATTCGAACCGGAATTCCTCGCCTGGCTGGAAAATTTCCGGCTGCCCGAATACGAGCTTTCCAAGCGCGACGGCCAATACGAACTCGCCTTCAGCGGTCCGTGGATGTACACGACGCTGTGGGAGATCCCGGCGCTGGCAATTATCAATGAACTTCGATCTCGCGCGGCCATGCGGGCGTTCGGGCCGTTCGCGCTCGACGTGCTCTATGCCCGCGCCAAGGCCAAGATGTGGGCCAAGACCGAGCGGCTGAAGGCGCTGCCCGGCATCCGCATCTCGGATTTCGGCACCCGCCGCCGTCATTCTTTCCTGTGGCAGCGCTGGTGCGTCGAAGCGTTGAAGGAGGGCATCGGCGAGGCCTTCACTGGCACCTCCAACGTGCTGCTCGCCATGGACAACGATCTCGAGGCGCTCGGCACCAACGCGCATGAGCTGCCGATGGTGTTCGCCGCGCTCACCAATTCGGAAAAGGAATTGAAACGGTCGCCCTACAACGTGCTGCAGGACTGGCAGCGCTACTACGGCGGCAACCTGCTGATCGTACTGCCGGACACCTTCGGCACCGCGGCGTTCCTGCGCGATGCACCGGACTGGGTCGCCGACTGGACCGGCTTCCGCCCCGACAGCGCGCCGCCGATCGAAGGCGGCGAGAAAATCATTTCCTGGTGGCGCGAAAAGGGCAAGGACCCCAAGCAGAAGCTGCTCATCTTCTCGGATGGGCTGGAGGTCGAGACCATCGAGGAAACCTATCGCCATTTCCGCGGCAAGGTGCGCATGTCCTTCGGCTGGGGCACCAACCTGACCAACGATTTCGAGGGCTGCGCGCCGACCGAGACCAACCGGCTAGACGCCATCTCGCTGGTCTGCAAGGTCACCGAAGCCAACGGCAGGCCGGCGGTCAAGCTTTCCGACAATCCGGCCAAGTCGACAGGCGACGAGAAAGAGATCGAGCGCTATTTGCGCATCTTCGGCCAGAAGGACCGCGTGGAGCAGTTGGTGAAGGTGTGAAGTAGGGGAACTCTTGCGTAGTATGAGTTCCTTCGCGCCCCCCTCTGTCCTGCCGGACATCTTCCCCGCGAGGGGGGAGATTGCGCCCTCATTGCTGCTTTCGCCAATTGCTGAAGTTGCAGAAGGAGAGCCGACGGCGGAACCGCCGATCTCCCCGCTTGAGATGTCCGGCAGGACAGAGGGGGGCGCTGTAGAGCGCTGCATTTCGGCAATCAGGCCCTTTCCCGGCCTCGTCGCTTCCTTGGAATTCCCATCCACGCCCGCCTTCGCCCACGCCTCCGACCGCGGCCATGTCCTGCTGCTTCCCACCGGCTACTACGTCGTCGGTGGCGCGCTCGCGGTTGCCGCCAGCTTCCTTGTCCTGGCTCTACTGCCGCCGGACTCCCTCGACCGCTTCTGGCGCAAACGCCTGCCGCTTTTTACCTTCGGCGACGGCGCGCGGACTGCCGTCAGCCTGGTATCCTTTGTCGGCTTTGCAATTCTGATTGCCGCCGGCCTGTTCGGCAGCCGCGATCCGCTTTCCAATCCGCTGCCGCTGACCGTGTGGACGCTGCTCTGGGTTGGCCTGGCTCTGTTGCAGGGGCTCGCCGGCGATCTCTGGTCGTGGCTCAACCCCTGGTACGGGCCATGCCGCGTCGCCTCGCGCCTGTCCGGCAGAACGCAGCCGAATCTGCTCCCCCAACGGCTCGGCTATTGGCCGGCTTTCCTGCTGTTCTTCGCCTTCGCCTGGTTCGAGCTGATCGACCCTGCGCCAGACGATCCGGCGCGGCTGGCCTGGGCCGCCGGCGCCTATTGGCTGCTGACCTTTGCCGCTATGCAGGTCGTCGGATACCGCAACTGGAGCCTGCGCGGTGAGTTCCTGACGGTGTTCTTTTCCATGGTAGCGCACTTCGCCATCATCGAGCGCAACGAAGACGGCCGGCTCAAACTCTGCTGGCCGGGTGCCAAGCTGCTCGGTGGCGCGCCGCTACCGCTCAGCGGCGTCGCTTTCCTGCTGCTTGCGCTGTCGTCTGTGTCCTTCGACGGCCTGTCGAAAACCTTCTTCTGGCTAGGCTGGTTCGGCATCAATCCGCTGGAGTTTCCTGGACGCACCGCTTTGATCGGCATCGGCAGTTTCGGTCTTGTGCTGAGCTTTGCCGTGCTTGCGGCCGTGTTCGCGCTAGCCGTCTTTCTTGGCCAGCACCTTGCCGGCAGCAACCATTCGCTCGGTCACGCCGCCGGGCTTTTGGCCTGGTCGATCGTACCGATCGCGCTCGCCTACCACTTCGCGCATTATCTGACGGCGCTGCTGGTCGACGACCAATATGCGATTGCCGCTCTCTCAGACCCGTTTGCGCTTGGCTGGAACCTGTTCGGTACCGCAGACATGTCAATTCAAGCCGGCGTTGTCGCCGGCGCCGGCTCGGCGTGGTGGCTGTGGAACCTCCAGGCCGGCGTCATCATTGGCGGCCACATGCTTGCTGTGCTTGTCGCCCATGGCTTGGCCTGGCGGCTGCACGCCATTCCGGCTCGCGCCGCGCTCAGCCAGTTCCCGCTCACCGTGCTGATGATCGCCTACACCGTCCTCGGCCTATGGCTGCTTGCGACGCCGAGCGCCGGATGAACGAGGTGTGCGATGGCCGTCAATCGAACCTTGGGGAAAGCTCGCTTGCCACGTCAGAGCTTTGGTGATTTAGTTTGTACACATGCAATTTTCGCCCCTCTTAACAAGAGTGGCCTGCCTGCTACAGCCATTGGTCAAAGCTCAAAAACAAGGGGAACTGCCGTGACTGACAAGAATGGGTTTTTCGATCTCTCCAGATCCGCTCTCACCCGCCGCACGGCGCTGAAGGGCCTTGCCGCCGGCGCCGGTCTTGCCGTCGCGCCGGGTTTCGTGCGTTACAGCCAGGCGCAGAGCTCGGCGCCGATCAAGATCGGCTTCCAGTCGCACCGCACCGGCATCGGCGCCGCCTATGGCCGCTGGTACGAGAAGACCACAGCGGCTGCCGTCAAGGCGATCAACGATGCCGGCGGCATCAACGGCCGACCCGTCGAGGTGATCATCGAGGATGACGGCACCGATCCCGGCCGGGGCGCCGAAGTCGTCGGCAAGTTCGCCTCTCAGCACAAGACCGATATCGTCTACGGCACGCTGTTTTCGCATGTCGTCATCGGCTCGGCGCCGGCTGCCGGCGAGGCCAAGATGCCCTATTTCGTTGTCAGCGAAGGCCACCACGTCGCCTCGACCAAATTGAACCGCTACGTCTTCCAGCCCGGCATCACCGATGTGAAGAGCCAGATCCAGTCGATGGCGCCGTGGATTGCCGCCAATGCCGGCAAGAAGGTGACGCAGATCTTCCCCGATTTCGCTTTCGGCTACGACCATCGCGACTACCTGCCGCCGGCCCTGAAGGCGCAAGGCGCCGAGGTCATTGCGCAGATCGCGATTCCGCCGACGGAATCCTCCTTCACCAAATATTTCCCGCAGATCCCCGCAGAGACCGAGGTGATCTACCACGTCATGGTCGGCCCGGCGGTGCTCACCTTCGTCAAGGAGCTCGGCGAGTTCTACGGCTCCAATCGGCCGCAATTGTTCGGCTTCATCGATTCGCTCGAAGCCACCGACATCAACAGCCCCGGCCTCGAATTCCTCGACGGCAGCCATTTCTGGGAAGGCTCGCCGCGTTATGCGCAGCCCGATGACTCCCCTGCGCAGAAAGCCTACCGCGCCGCCGTCGGCATCGACGACAATGGTGCCGCCGTCGGCGACCCCAAGGACGTCTCCACCGCCGCGCACATGTTCGGCTGCTGGGAAACGCTCTACGTCGTCAAGAAGGCGATGGAGGATGCCGGCTACAAGGGCCCGGAAGACCGCGCCAAGCTGGTCGAGGCGACCGAGGCGTTGACCGAGTTCGCCGAGGGGCCGGAGCACCCGCAAGGGCCGAAAACCTTCAACGGCAAGATCCACCAGTGCTTTGGCATCCAGAACATCTCCAAGGTTGAAGGCGGCCGGCTGAATGTCGTCTACAAGACCAAGATCGAGGACGGCCTCTACGAGCCTGAGGGGGATTACACGACGCAGACGCTGTGAGCTTGGCTGCTGCAGCAAGCGTGAGCGCCAAGATACCCCCCTCTGGCCAGAGGGGGGTGCTTCGCGCATCCGCCGGTGCTTAGGCGATGCACTTCGGACCTCACCTGCTCCTCGCCGCCCTCGAAGGCCTCGTCACCTCCGCAGTGCTGGCGCTGACGGCGCTTGGGCTGTCGCTGGTGTTCGGCGTCATGCGCGTCGTCAATGTCGCGCATGGCGAGTTCTTCATGCTGGGCGCGGTGCTTGCCTGGGCGATCTCAACGGCGATATCCGGCCATCCGGCGCTCGGCTTCCTGGCCGCCCTGGTGCTGGCGCCGCTGATCGTCGGCCTGATCGCGCTGCTCGCCGAACGGCTGGTGCTGCGCCGGCTCAACTACAATCCGGAAGCCACCATCGTCGCCACCATCGGCATGCTCTACATCATCCAGCAATTGGCGCTGACCTTCTACGGCCCGGAGGCGCGGCCGGTGGAGCCGCCGTTCAGCTACCGCATCCTCCTGCCGTGGTTCGGCTATTCCGGCTACAAGCTGTCGATCATCGCCGCGTCGGCGCTGCTGCTGGTCGCGACCTGGCTGGTGCTGACGCGCACGAAAATCGGCCTCGTCATGCGCGCCACGCAATATGACAGCGAGACGGCGCAGGCCTTCGGCATCCCGGTGACGAGAGTCTATGCCGGTGTTTTCGCGCTCGGCGCCATGCTGGCTGCTGTCGCCGCGGTGCTGATCGTGCCGATCAGCCAGGCCCACTATCTGATGGGACAGGACCCGCTGTTGCTGTCGTTCATCGTCGTCATCATCGGCGGCCTCGGCTCGCTGCGAGGCACGGTCGTCGCCGCGGTGCTGATCGGCCTTTCCGACGGCATCATCTCGGTGTTCTTCTCACCGACGCTGGCCAAGATCATCGCCACCTTGCTCGTCGCCATGGTGCTGGTGTTCCGGCCGCAGGGCCTGTTCGGGACGACATCGCGATGAAGGATGCTTCGCCGGCAAAGCCATATGCGCTGCACCTCGGCGTCATCGCCCTGCTTTTCGGGCTTAGCTTCGTCCTGCCGGAATACCATCACGGCCTGCTCGCCCGCATCATGGTGCTGGCGGTCTTCGCCATGGGCTACAATCTGCTGTTCGGCTATGTCGGGCTGCTTAGCCTCGGCCATGCCATGTTCTTTTCAGCCGGGCTCTATGGCGCCGGCCTTGCCGTCATCCATCTCGGCTGGAGCGTGCCGGCCGCCTTCGCAGCCGGGCTTGCCTGCGGCGCGCTTCTCGCGCTGGTGATCGGGCTGCTGGCGCTGCGCACCTCCGGCGTCGCCTTCATGATCGTCACTATGATGTTCGCGCAGGTATTCTATCTCGTCATCCTCTATTTCGCTGCCTGGACCGGTGGCGACCAGGGCATGGTCGTGCCGCAGCCGATGCGTGTCCTTGTCCTGGGCAGCACGTCGCTCGACCTCACCAACCCGACCGTGCGCTATATGAGCGCGCTGGCACTGTTCTCGATCGTGCTGCTCATAAGCCTGGCGATAGTCCGCTCCGGCTACGGTCGCGTGCTGGTCGCCATCCGCGAGAACGAAGAGCGGACCAAAATGCTTGGCTATGATACATTTTCCAACAAGCTCGCCGCCGTCGTCATCTCAGGCAGCATCTGCGCGGCTTCCGGCGCGGCCTATGCGCTGCTGTTCGGCTATGTCGGCTCGAGCTTCGCTTCGGTGCAATATTCCATCCTGCCGCTGCTCTGGGTGCTGCTGGGCGGTGCCGCTACCACGCTCGGTCCGCTGATCGGCACGCTGTTCATGTATTATGTCATCGATGTCGCCAGCGGCTACACCTCGGCCTATCTGCTGATCGTCGGCATAGCGCTCATCCTGCTGGTGCTGTTCTTCCCGAGAGGCATTCTCGGCAGCATCCGCCAGCGCTGGCTCGGGTGGTTGCCATGATGCCGCTGCTCACCACCAAAGGCCTGTCGCGCAGTTTCGGCGGCTTGCGCGCCGTCGACGGCGTCGACTTCGCGCTGATGCCGGGCGAGATCCGCGCTGTCATCGGCCCCAACGGTGCCGGCAAGACCACCTTCGTCAGCCTGGTCAGCGGCCGCATCCAGCCCTCGTCGGGCATGATCGTCTTCGACGGCGCGGACATCACCAATCTGCCGGCCTACGCCAGGGTTCGCCTTGGCGTCGCCTACACTTTCCAGATCACCAGCGTCTTTGCCAATCTCAGCGCCTACGACAATGTTGCCCTGCCGGTGCAGCGCACGCTGACCGACGGCCGCTCGAAGGGCGCGGTTCACACCGGCGTCATGGCCGCGCTCGAGCGTACCGGCCTTGCCGACCGCGCCGACATGCCGGCCGGGCAGCTGTCCTACGGTCACCAGCGGTTGCTGGAAGTGGCGATGGGACTGGCACTGAAGCCGCGGCTGCTGATCCTCGACGAACCGACGCAAGGGCTGGCCGACAGCGAGATCGATAATTTCATCGAGCTGGTGCGCGAGATCGCCGATAGCGCCACCGTGCTTTTGATCGAGCACAACATGCCGGTGGTCATGCGGCTCGCCGACCGCATCACCGTCTTCAACGCCGGCAGGATCTTGGCTGAAGGCACGCCCGAGCAGATCCGCGCCAATGCCGCGGTGCAGGACGCCTATCTGGGGACGACCCATGGCTGAGGCCCAGTCCAAGGCACTGACGATCTCCGGGGTCGACTGCTTCTATGGCGAGGTCCAGGTGCTCTATGGCCTCGATCTTGTCTTGAACGAGGGCGAAGTGCTCTGCCTGTTCGGCCGCAACGGCGCCGGCAAGACGACGACGCTGAAGGCAATCATGGGCCTGGTGCCGGTAAGCTCAGGCTCGATCCGGCTCGAAGGGCGGGAATTGACCGGCTTGCCGGCGCACGAGGTGCCCAAGGCCGGCCTCGCCTACGTGCCGCAGGGCCGGCGGCTGTTCGCCGAGATGACGGTGGCTGAAAACATCGAGATCGGCCTGATGGCCCGCAACAAGGGCAAGGCGACGCGCGAAAACGTGCTCGATCTTTTTCCGCTGCTGCGCCAGCGCCTCAGGCAGCGTTCCGGCACGCTGTCCGGCGGTGAGCAGCAGATGCTGGCCATGGCCCGCGCCCTGTGCCTGGAACCACAGGTGCTTCTGCTCGACGAGCCGACCGAAGGGCTGATGCCGTCGATGATCGCCAAGATCCGCGAAACGGTGTCGAAGCTGCGTGCGCTTGGCGTGTCGACAATTCTTGTCGAGCAGCGCGTCGATGCCGTGCTCTCGGTCGCAGACCGCGTTTGTTTCATCGAAAACGGCCGCAACCGCGAGACGGTCGACGTTGAGGAGCTGCGTGCCGATCCCTCGGCGGTCCGTCGCTATGTCGGCGTCGGATGATCAGGCAAAGAACAGCAAGCCGGCAAGCAGGAATGTCGGGATCAGCACCGCGCCCGACCATGCCATATAGCCAAAGAAGCTCGGCATCTTGATGCCGCGATGCCTGGCAATGGCATAGACCATGAAATTCGGCGCATTGCCGACATAGGTGTTGGCGCCCATGAACACCGCGCCTGCCGAGATCGCCGCCAGCGTCGAGGCGAACTCGGTCATCAGATGCTGCGCATCGCCGCCAGCCAGCTCGAAGAACACCAGATAGGTCGGCGCATTGTCGAGGAAGGACGACAGCGCTCCGGTCAGCCAGAAATAGGCAAGGTTGTCCGGCGCGCCGGTCGGCGAACTGACCAGCAGCACCAACGGCGCCAGCGCGCCGTCGAGCCCGGCCCGCAATATGGCGACGACCGGCACGATGCAGATGAAGATGCTGGCGAACAGCTTCGCCACCTCGGCAATCGGCCCCCAGTTGAAGGCGTTTGCGCCGCGAAACTCCTTCGGCGAGACGACAAGCGAAGTGAAGGCCAGTATCAGGATGGCGGCGTCGCGCACCAGATTCTGCAGCTCGAGGCTGACGCCCTGAAAAGAGAAACTCACTCCCGGCTTCCAGGCAGCGGAAATCAGGATCGCGGCGATTACGCCGGCCAGCAGCGGGATGTTGGCCAGGCCGCGAATGCGCACCTTGCTGTCGGGCGTCGGATCCTTGATCTTCGGCGCGCCTTCCTCCCGGCGATGCATGATGATGTCGATCGCCAGGAAAACAGCCAGCACCACGCCGGCGACGAACAGCGTCTCGGGCAGCAGGTGAACTGTCGTCCAGAAGAAATCGACGCCGCGCAGAAAGCCGACGAACAGCGGCGGATCGCCCAGCGGCGTTAGCGACCCGCCGATGTTGGAAACCAGGAAGATGAAAAAGATGACGACATGGGCGTTGAAGCGCCGGTTGTCGTTGGCGCGGATGAGCGGCCGGATCAGGATCATCGAGGCGCCGGTTGTGCCAATGATCGAGGCAAGCAGCGCCCCTCCCAGCAACAGCCCGGCATTGACCAGCGGCGTGCCGTGTATGTTGCCGGCAACGAAGATACCGCCCGAAATGGTGAACAGCGCAAACAGCAGGATGATGAACGACATGTATTCGGTGAGCAGCGCATGCAGCACCGCCTGCGTGGCGGACGGGATGCCGAAGGCGATGGCCAGCGGCCCGATCACCAACGCTGCCCAGAAGGCAGCGATCTTGCCGTAATGGTGCTCCCAAGCATGATGGAACAGCAGCGGGCCGGTCGCGATGCAAAGCAATAGCCCGGCAAACGGCAGCACCCACCAAAGCGACATGGCGGCGCCCGGCAATTCGTGCGCTTCGGCCGCGAGAACCGCTCTCGGAGAAAAGATTGCTGCAATAAGTGCAGCACTTGCCGTCAACGCCGCAAACCGCATGAAGCCCCTCAAAAGTCTGTCAGGTTCGGGTGGATGACGTTCAAATCAGTGTCACGCCGGCATCGCGCATCCGGCCCAGCATCCTCTCCACGGAGCCGTTGAGATCGATGCCGCGGCAGGCGTCGAGCCGCACGGACGTCTCAAAACCGAGCTTGACTGCGTCGAGCGCCGAAAAGGCGACGCAGAAATCCGTCGCCAGGCCGACCAGGGTCAGCGTCTCGATGTTCCGATCCCGGAGATAGCCGGCAAGGCCGGTCGGCGTCGTCCGGTCGTTCTCGAAGAATGCGGAATAGCTGTCGATCGCAGGACGGAACCCCTTGCGGATCACCAGCTCGGCCTTGCTCCAGGCGAGGCCCGAATGGAAATCCGATCCCAGGCTGCCCTGGATGCAGTGATCCGGCCACAGCGTCTGGTGGCCATAAGGCACGTCGATCGTTTCGAACGGGTGCTTGCCGGGGTGGCTGGAGGCAAAGCTCGAATGGCCGGCAGGGTGCCAGTCCTGCGTCAGCAGGACGTGCTCGGTCCGCCGGATCAGGTCATTGACCAACGGCACGATTTCGTCGCCACCGGCCACTTCAAGGGCGCCACCCGGGCAGAAATCGTTCTGCAGGTCGATAACGACAAGCGCTTCGTCGGCCATGGAGCCTCCTTATTTTCTTGGTCTTGAGCTTAGGCTCCAATGAAAACGCGACCGGACGCAGAAACTTGACCAGATGGCCGGCTGCGTCAACCTCTCATGGCATAACAAATGCGTTCCGGGTGCACCGGTGCCAACAGCCGTGCAAACTCTGGCTTTGACAATTCCTGCCGGCTTGATATCATTTGCATACGAATGAATTTCCTGCCTTGAATGCTCGGGAAAATCTTTCGGCAGGATCCCCTCTCGGGAAGCCCATTCTGGGAAGGCAAAGCGTGATCCGTTACGCAAAACCCACCACGGTCGACGACGCCCTCGCTTTGCTGGGCGAAGGGCAATGGCGCATCCTCGCCGGCGGCACCGACTTCTATCCGGCACAGGGCAGCAAGCCTTTCCGCGACAATGTCCTCGATATCAATGGCCTGGTGGCATTGCGCGGCATTGCCGAAGCCGAAAACCATTGGCTCGTCGGCGCGCGCACCACCTGGACCGATCTCGTCCGCCATCCTCTGCCGGCGGCTTTCGACGCGCTGAAGCAGGCGGCGCGGGAAGTCGGCTCGGTGCAGATCCAGAACGTTGCCTCGATTGCCGGCAATCTCTGCAACGCCTCGCCGGCCGCCGACGGCGTGCCGCCGCTGCTGGTGCTCGATGCCGAAGTCGAACTGCGTTCCGCTGTGGCGACCCGGCATCTGCCCCTTGCAGAATTCATCCTCGGCAACCGTCGCACCGCACTGCAGCCCGGCGAAATGGTCATGGCAATCCGCATTCCCAAACCCGCGACCGCCGGCAGCTCCGCCTTCGTGAAACTCGGCGCGCGGCGTTATCTCGTCATCTCCATCGCCATGGCCGCCGCACGCCTGGCCGTCGAAGATGGTAGGGTCAGGAACGCGGCCGTCGCCGTCGGTTCCTGCTCGGTTGTCGCCAGGCGCCTGGCGGGTGTCGAGGCGGCGCTACGCGGCCGGCCCGTCGGCCACGCGCTGGCCACTGCGATCCAATCCGCACCGATGGACGAGCTGTCGCCGATCGGCGACGTGCGCGGCAGCGCCGAATATCGGCTGGACGCTGCGCGCGAGATCGTCGCCCGCGCCGTGCTTGGTGCGATGGGCGCTGTTCCCGACGAAAGGGCGGCGGCCTGATGGACATGGAGCGCGCCGACATCGCCTTCGAAGTCAACGGCGCCGCCGTCAGCGTTTGCGTGCCGCCGGTGCGGCGGCTGTCCGCGGTGTTGCGCGACGAACTGCGGCTGACCGGCACCAAGATCGGCTGCGATGCCGGCGATTGCGGCGCCTGCACGGTGCTGGTCGACGGCGAGCCGGTCTGCGCCTGCCTGATGCCCGCGGCTTCCGCCTCCGGCACCGTGGTGACGACCGTCGAAGGCCTCGCCAATGGCCGGTTGTCGGCGCTGCAGGCTTCGTTCCTCAGCCATGGCGCAGCGCAATGCGGCGCCTGCACGCCCGGCCTGCTGGTCGCGGCAACGGCACTCCTGGACAGGACGCCTTGCCCGAGCGAGGCCGAAACGCAGGATGCACTGGGCGGCGTGCTCTGCCGCTGTACCGGCTACCGCAAGATCGTCGCCGCGGTGATGGATGCTTGGCGCCACGCCGACGGTCTCGATCAGCGCATGCCATCCTCTGGCCATGCCGTCGGCTCCTCCCCGATCCGCCTCGATGGCCTTCCGAAAGTCACTGGCGGCGAAAAATTCGGCGGTGATTCATTCCCGGCCGACGCATTGTCGGTGTTGGTGGTCCGCTCGCCGCATTATCATGCCGCTTTCACTTTTGGCGATCTCGGCAGCTGGGTGAAATCCCGTCCTGGCATTGCCGGCGTCTTCACCGCCGCCGACATTCCGGGAAAGAATTGTTTCGGCGTCATCGCGCCCTTCGCCGACCAGCCGGCGCTGGCCGAAGGGGTTTCGCGCTTTCGCGGTGAGGCGGTGGCGCTGGTCGCCGGCGAACGCGAGGCTATCCTCGATCTCGACCTAGCCGATTTCCCTGTCAGTTGGACCGAGTTGCCGCATTTTCTGGAAACTGGCGAAGCGCAGGCCGGCGGTGCGCAACTAGTCCATGAAAACCGGCCCTCGAACCTGCTCACCTCCGGCTTCGTGGAGCGTGGCGACCCCGAAGCCGCGCTCGCCGGTGCGGCTTTCGCCGTTTCCGGCGCCATCCACACTTCCTATGTCGAGCACGCCTATATCGAACCGGAAGCCGGCTATGCCTTCATGGACGGCGACACGCTGGTCGTCGTCGCCTGCACGCAGGCGCCCTATATGGACCGTGACGACACGGCAAAAGTGCTCGGCCTTGCCCCGGAACAGGTGCGCATCGTGCCGACCGCCACCGGCGGCGGCTTCGGCTCCAAGCTCGACGTCTCGCTGCAACCGCTCATCGGCCTCGTCGCCATGAAAACCGGCCGGCCGGCGGCGCTCGCCTACAGCCGCACCGAATCGATGATCTCGACCACCAAGCGCCATCCCGCTCAGATGAGAGCGAGCATCGGCGCCGATGCCGACGGCCGCATCACCGGCATGGTCTTCGCCGGCGATTTCAACACCGGCGCCTATGCCAGCTGGGGGCCGACGGTCGCCAACCGCGTGCCGGTGCACGCCTCCGGCCCCTATGCGACGCCGAACTATCGGGCCGAAGGCCGCGCCATCCACACCAATGGCCCGATTGCCGGCGCCTTTCGCGGTTTCGGCGTGCCGCAGGCGACGATCATGCAGGAGACCCTCTATGACGACCTGGCCGACAAGCTCGGCATGGATCGGCTCGACTTTCGCCTGAAGAACTGCCTTCGGAACGGATCCGAAACAGTCACCGGCCAGCGGCTCGAGTCGGGCGTCGGCATCGCCGACTGCCTCGAGGCCCTGCGCTCACATTGGCGGCGTGCCCTAACTGACGCCGACGCGTTCAACGCCCGTAGCAGCGGCGAAAAAAAACGCGGCGTCGGCGTCGCCTCTTGCTGGTACGGTTGCGGCAACACCTCGCTGCCCAATCCGTCGACCATCAAGGTCGGCATCTCGGCATCGGGCGAAGTCGTCCTGCATCAGGGGGCGGTCGATATCGGGCAAGGTTCGAACACTGTCATCGCGCAGATCTGCGCCGACGCGTTGGGTCTTCCGCTTGAAAAGCTGCGGCTGAAAGGCGCCGACACGGCGATCACCCCCGACGCCGGCAAGACGTCGGCCTCGCGCCAGACCTTCGTCACCGGCAAGGCCGCCGAAAAGGCCGGCCGCGCCTTGCGCGATGAGATCTTGCATTTCGCCAATGTCTCGGAAAAGGCGGCGATTGCGCTGGACGGCACAAGTCTGAGCATCGGGGAAGGCGAAGCGACGCGCCGCATCGATCTTTCCTCGCTGAAGGCAGACGCCGAAGGCTTTGTCTTCCGTGCCGAGGAAAGCTATGACCCGCCGACGCTGCCGCTCGATGCCAAGGGCCAAGGCAAGCCTTATGCCGTCTATGGCTATGGCGCCCAGATCGCCGAACTGGAAGTCGACCTCAGGCTCGGCACCGTGAAGCTTATAAAAATCACCGCCGCGCACGATATCGGCAAGGCCATCAACCCTTTACTGGCAGAGGGCCAGATCGAGGGTGGCATCGCCCAGGGCATCGGCATGGCGCTGATGGAAGAATATATCCCCGGCCGCACCGAAAACCTGCACGACTATCTGATCCCGACGATCGGCGACGTGCCACCGATCGAGACCATCCTGATAGAAGTTCCGGATCCGGAAGGACCCTTCGGCGCCAAGGGTTTGGGCGAGCATGTGCTGATCCCGACGGCGCCGGCGATCCTCAACGCCATCCGCCACGCCACCGGTGTGCTGGTCACCAAAATTCCGGCGACGCCGACCCGCATTCGCGCCGCCATCCTCGACAAGGAGGCGCGCCGATGAGCGAGCTTGCCGAACGCTTCGAGACACACGATCCCGGCGAGAAGCTGGTGGCCGAGAAGATCCGCTGCGATGCCTGTCCGGTCATGTGCTACATCGCCGAAAGCCGCACCGGCGCCTGCGACCGCTACGGCAATGTTGGCGGCAGGATCGTGCGGATGGATCCACTGACCATCCTCGACCACGCGGCCGAGACCGGCGCCGCAATCGTACCCTTTGCCGAAGAAGGCGAGACATGGGACGGCGAACTGGTCAACACCGGCCGCCGCTTCGTCACCGCCATCGGCGCCGGCACCACCTATCCCGATTACAAGCCGGCGCCCTTCATCGTCAGCCAGGAGGTCGAGGGCGTCGATCTGGTCACCGTCGTCACCGAGGGCATCTTCTCCTATTGCGGCGTCAAGGTGAAGATCGACACCGACCGTCATATCGGCCCCGAAACGGCGACGGTCCGTGCCCAAGGAGAGGCGATCGGCCATGTCACGACCGGCGAATACGGCTCGCAGATGCTGTCGCTGGGCGGCGTACATCATTTGACCGGCGGCTCGAAGGCTGAAGGGCGCGCCACCTGCGACGCCATGCTCGCCCTGTGCAACCGCAAACCGGTTGAACTCGTCATCGACGGCGGCGCCACCGTCATCGTCGAAGCCGGCAAGCCGCCGGTCATCGACGGCAAGCTCGAGCAGCGCATGCGCGTCGGCTGCGGTTCGGCTACCATAGGCATGTTCGCGACCCAATGGCGCGGCCTTGTCGACGAGGTGGTGGTGGTCGATGACCACATCACCGGCGTCGTCTCCGAGCATCAGGCCGGCAAGGTGCTTGGCTGGCAGGATACCGGCATCAAGATCATCGGCCGCCGTTCGACGCCGGGCCGTTATTTCAAGGTGTCGGAGCCCGGCCTCGGCTGGGGCGGCACCAGCATTTCCGACCCGCTGTCGATCCTTGGTGAATGGAACGCCAAAAAGGGTGCGCGCCCCGGCATGTCGCTGCTGATGGTCTCGACCACCGGCGAGCAATTCGCCTATTACGAGCTCGACGACGAACTGAAGCCGGTCCAGAAACCGTTCCCGGAGCGGCTGCGGAAGTCGGTCGAACTGATCGAGGACAATTGCGAGCCGGCGCTCTGCACCGTGCTTTTCGTCGGCGGCGCCGGCGGCTCGCTGCGCGCCGGCGTCACCGAGAACCCGGTCAATCTGACCCGCTCGGTGCAGGGCTTGACGACCTATGTGACGGTCGGCGGCGCGCCGGTCTATGTCTGGCCGGGCGGCGGCATCACGCTGATGGTCGACGTCACCCGCGTCCCGGAAGGCGCCTTCGGCTATGTGCCGACCCCGGCGCTGGTGGCGCCGATCGAGTTCACCATGCGCCGCGACGATTATGTCAGGCTTGGCGGCTACGAAGGCGAAATCCGCAGCGTCGACGATATCCTGGCCAAGGGCGGCGAATATCTCAATCCGCGCCGCGGCACGGCCGCACCCCGTGACAATCCCTGGCCGCCGCTGGCGCAGTTGCGTCGCGCGGCCGCAAACGGGGCCGGGCGATGAACGGCCCGCAGGCGCATTGGCTCGAGGACGGCCGGAGGCTTCACCTCAATCATGGGCCGATCGACCTGATCGTCGAGGCATTCGGCGAGGCGAGTGAATGCAGCGCCGCATATCGCCAGGCAGTGGCGCGCTTCCAGACAATCCTGCCCGAACTGGTCGAAGAGTTGCCGGAACTGCGGCGCCCGGCCGCCTCGCGGCCACGTGCTTTCGCTGGCCCGACGGCGCGCCGCATGGAAGCGGCAGTCGTTCCGCTAGCGAAACAATTCATCACACCGATGGCGGCCGTCGCCGGCTCGGTAGCCGACGAAGTGCTTGGCGCGCTGCTTGCCGGCCGCCGGCTCGAGCGCGCCTATGTCAACAATGGCGGCGACAGCGCGATCTATCTCGGCCACGGGCAGTCGATGACGCTTGCCATTGCCGGGACAGGTCATGGGTTGGCAGATCGTCTCACGATCCGCCCCGAAGACGGGATCCGCGGTGTCGCGACAAGCGGCTGGCGCGGCCGCTCCTTTTCGCTGGGCATCGCCGACGCGGTCACGGTGCTGGCGCGAACGGGTGCTGAAGCCGATGCCGCCGCGACCTTGATCGCCAACGCCGTCGACCTGCCCGGTCATCCGGCCGTTAGGCGCGTTCGGGCGCGCGATCTCGCACCTGACAGCGATCTCGGCGACCGTTTGGTGACGCAGGGCGTGGGGCCGCTTTCCGCCCTTGAAATCGATATTGCACTGGAAGGTGGATTTGCCGGTGCCGAGGAGTTTCGGCGGCGCGGCCTGATTGCCGCCGCGGCGCTTTTCCTCGGCGGTCAGGCACGCATCGCAGGTCCGATGGCACTCGCCAATAAGGTTTTAGAGAGGGAAATTGCTCATGCCTGAGTTTCCGATCCGCAAGATCGCCGTGCTGACCGAAGAGATTTTTCACGAAGGCGGGCCGGTGGCGAAGGTGCCGCGACGCCGCGCGGCGGCCATGGCCGTGGTCAAGAACCCGTTCGCCGGCCGTTACGTCGAGGAACTGCAGAGCGCCATGGAGGATTTGAAGCCGCTCGGGCTGCTGCTCTCCGACAGGCTTGTTGCCGCATTGGGCGGCGACGTCAAACAGATCGACGGTTACGGCAAGGGCGCCATCGTCGGCATGGCGGGCGAGCTGGAGCATGGCGCGCTGTGGCATGTGCCGGGCGGCTATGCCATGCGCGAACGGCTCGGCGACGCCAAGGCGATCGTGCCCTCGGCGAAGAAGGTCGGCGGCTTCGGCGCGCGGCTCGATGTGCCGCTCGGCCACATCAACGCCGCCTATGTGCGCAGCCATTTCGATGCCATGGAAATCGGCATCAGCGATGGCCCCCGTCCCGACGAGATCCTGTTTTGCCTCGCCATGACCTGCGGCCCGCGCGTGCACGACCGCATGGGTGGGCTGGCGGCCAAGGACATTAAGGCATGGGATGGGCTGCGGTGAGCGCCGAGGACAATCTGCTCAAGCTGGTCGAGGCCGAGGAGCCTGACGAAAACGACTATCGCTTGCAGGAGCAGGTCGGCTTCATCCTGCGCAAGGCGCATCAGCGCCATGTCTCGATCTTCGCCGCACACATCGCCGATCTGACGCCGCCGCAATTTGCCGCTTTGGCCAAATTGCACGACGTCGGCGAGACCTCGCAGAACCAGCTTGGCAGCCTGATCGCCATGGATGCGGCGACCGTGAAGGGCGTCATCGACCGGCTGAAAGCGCGTGGCTTTGTCGAACTTAGCAAACACGAAGTCGACAAACGGCGCCTGCTGGTCAATCTGACCGCCGAGGGGCGCGACGCGATCGAGCGGCTGATTCCGCTTGCCCGTGAGATTACGCAGGAAACGCTGGCGCCGCTTTCCGCCAAGGAAGCGGCCATTTTCATGAAGCTACTGGCCAAGCTGGCTTGAGCTGCTGCCTGCCGGCATTTGGTTGTTGTTCCTGCCGGGCGCTGAACGCCCGGCAGGAAAGCCTCGTCTCAGAGGCCGTTGTCCTTCAGGATCTGGGCGGCATTTTCCTTGGTGATCTTCTGCGTCGGCAGGGTGATGGTCTTTTCCACCTTCTCCCCGTTCAGGAACTTGATCGCCTGCCGCAGCCCTTCGGCGCCCGGCGTCACATAAGTGAACGTCGCCGTCAGCTCGCCATTGGCGACCAGCTGCACGCCTTCATTGGGCAGGCCGTCGATGCCGATGAACTTGATGTCCTTCTCACGTCCGACGTCCTTGGCGGCAAGATAGGCGCCATAGGCCATCGGATCATTGTGGCCGTAGACGAGATCGATTTTCTCGTTGTTGCGCAACGCCGTCGCCATGATGTTGTAGGCCTGGTCCTGCTTCCAATCGCCCGACTGCTGGTCGAGCAGGTATTTTATGCCCGGCTCCTTGTCGGTGAATTCATGGAAGCCGTCATGGCGGTCGTGTGCCGGCTGGGTGCCCATGCCGCCCCAGATCTCGACGACGTTGCCGGCGGCCTTGCCCTTGCCGCCAAGCAGCTCGACGGCATATTCACCGGCAGCCCGGCCGATCAGCTTGTTGTCGCCGCCGACGAACTGCGTGTAGTCGTTGGTTTCGACGTTGCGGTCGAGCACGAAGACGGGGATCTTGGCATCGATCGCCTGCTGCACGACACCGGTCAGGCCGGCGGATTCTTTCGGTGATACCAAGAGCGCATCGACCTCCTGACGGATAAGGTTTTCGACATCGGCGACCTGCTTCTCGGTCTTGTCCTCGCCGTCGGTGATGATCAGCTCGACTTCCGGATGCTTGGCCGCTTCGGCCAGGATGTCCTTGTTGAACTGAGCCCGCCAGGGTTCGATGGTCGTCACCTGCGAGAAGCCGATCTTCCACTTCTTGTCCTGCGCATGGGCGCCGCCGGCAAGCATGGCGGTCGTGGTCAGGAGTGCCGCTGTCAGCCCGGCGAGCTTCAACAATTCACGTCGTTTCATTTCTTGTTTCCTCCAATATTCAGAGACGCGGTCTCTTGCGACGGCCGCTTTGCCGCGGCCGTTTCCTTGTGCGCTTGCCCACCGGGCAGTCGCAGATAGAAGAGAAGATCACCGGCACTGCGCTCCTGTACGAGCACGGTACCGATGATGATCATCCCCTTCAGCACCAGCTGAAGGTTCGAATTGATGTTGTGCAGCTGCAGGATGTTCGAGAGCAGCCCGAAGATCAGCACGCCGCAGAACGTCCCGGTCAGGCTGCCGCGTCCGCCCATCAGGCTGGTGCCACCGATGACCACGGCGGCAATCGCGTCGAGCTCCAGCCCGGCGCCGGCGTCCGGCTTGCCTTGCCGGTACTGCGCGACATAGAGCACCGCCGCGATGCCGGCCAGCAGCCCTGACACGGCATAGGTGGCGATCTTCACGCGGCCGGCGGCGATGCCCGACAGCCGCGCCGCCTCCTCATTGCCGCCGATCGCATAGACATAGCGGCCGAACGGGGTGAAGCGCAGCACGGCGCCGTAGATCAGGATGGCGCCGAGGAAGAACAGGCCCGGCATCGGGATCACGCCGAATACCAGAGTGCGCAGCATTTCGAAATCGGCGGTGGCATTCGAGCCGGTGTAGACCGGCAGCACCGCATTGTTCTGGCCGGCTGTCAGCCGGGCGATGCCGAGCGCAGTGACCATCATCGCCAGCGTCACGATGAAGGGCTGCAGCCGCCCGGCGACGATGATGAAGCCGTTGAGCGCGCCGAACAGCAGGCCGACGCAAGGCGCCACCAGCAGCACGCCGAGCACGCCGAATTTTGAGCCCACCTGCGGCAGCAGGAACCACAGCACCAGACTGCACAGGATCACCCCGACAATGCCGGGCGTCACCAGCCCGCGAACGCTGTCCAACCTGATGTCGTGCGTGGCCTGCGCGCCGGCGCGGGATTTTTCGATGTTCAGCAGGATGAAACGAGTGACGAGAATGCCGAGGCAAAGGGCTGCCAGGGCAACTGTCGGCACCCCCAGCACCACCGCCGGCGTCACGCCGGGGACCGTCAGCAGCATGGCACAGACGACCGTGCAGATAGCCATCAGCGAGCCGACGGAAAGGTCGATACCGCCGGTGATGATCACCGCAGTCATGCCGGTGGCAATCAGCCCGGTGGTCGACACCTGGCGCAGCACATCGAGCAGGTTGCCGTAGGACAGGAAGATGTTGTTGCCCTTGGAGCTGATCGGCGAGCCGAGCACGCCGATCAGGAAGATGGCGATCAGGCCCCAATAGAGCTTCGTCCGGGACAGGATATGCAAAATGCTCATGCGGCAGGCCTCGTCATCGTCCGTCGCGGCGCCGCAAGCCGCATGATGGCCTCCTCGCTGGCTTGCGCGCGGGACAGGATTCCCGTCTGGCGGCCGTCGGCCATGACCAGGATACGGTCGGAAAGATGCAGCAGCTCCGGCAATTCCGAGCTGATCACGGCGATCGCCAGCCCGTCTCGCGCCAGCTTGAAGATGAGATCGTAGATTTCCCGCTTGGCACCGACATCGATGCCGCGTGTCGGCTCGTCGAGCAGCAGCACCCGCGGCCTCGTCGCTAGCCATTTGCCGATGACGACCTTCTGCTGGTTGCCGCCGGACAGCGTGCCCGCCGGCTGCTCGACGGTCTCGCAGCGAATGCCGAGCGCCTTGACGGCGTCCCGTGCCAGCCCTTGCTCACCGGCCAGCGAGCGCACGCCGAACCGCGCCAGCGCGCCGACCAGCGGCAGCGCGACATTGTCGGTGATCGAGGCCTCGAGATGCAGGCCTTGCGTCTTGCGGTCTTCCGTGACCAGAGCGATGCCGAGCCGGCGCGCATCGCGCGGCGAACGGATTTCTACTGCCTCGCCATCGAGCCTGATCTCACCGCCGGCACGTCCGCCGCTGGACCCGAAGATGGTTTCCAGGATTTCAGTACGGCCCGAGCCCAGCAGCCCGCCGATACCGAGGATTTCTCCTGCGGCAAGATCGAAGCTGACGCCATCGAGCACGGTGCGCCAACCATGGCGATTGGGCTTCGACAGCGACAGCTCGCTTACGGACAGGACCGTGTTGCCACCGGGGATGCGGTGCTCCTGGGAGGAAGCAAGCAGGTTTCGCCCGACCATCGCCGAAATTATGGCGTCTTCGTCGAGCTTGTCCATCGCCCGCGTCAGGACGTGGCGTCCATCGCGAAACACGGTGACGCGGCTGGCCAGATGCATGACCTCGTCGATGCGGTGCGAAATGTAGACGATCGCCACGCCGCTGTCGGCGAGCTGGCGGATGATGCGGAACAGCCGCTGGCATTCGGCCGGCGAAAGCGCCGAGGTCGGCTCGTCCATGATCAGAATGCGCGCCGACATCGACAGCGCCTTGGCGATCTCGACCAGCTGCTGTTCGCCGACGCGCAAGGCACCGACGCGCGCATCCGGGTCGAGCTCGATGCCGAGCCTTTGCAAGAGCGCGCCGGCAGCGCGGCTGCTCGCCTTGCGGTCGACGATCAGCCCGGCGATCAGCTTCTCGCGGCCGAGAAAGATATTGTCGGCGACGCTAAGTTCGGGAACGAGGTTCAGCTCCTGGTGGATGATGGCGATGCCGGCGCGCTCGGCTTCGCGGACGCCGGCAAAGCGCACCGGATAGCCATCGATACTGACCGTTCCGTTATAGTCCGTATAGACGCCGGACAGGATCTTCATCAGCGTTGACTTGCCGGCGCCGTTCTCGCCCATCAGCGCATGGACCTCGCCGCGCCGCAGTTCGAAGCCGACATCGACGAGCGCGGCGATACCGCCGAAGGACTTGGAGATGTGCTCGGCGCTCACTACGATAGCCGAGCCGTCCGCCGTAGCGCCTTGCGCAGGGATGGAATTGCCGTGCTGCATGACAAGGACGGCCTCCCTCCGTCGTCACGGAACACCTCAAACGCTAATCTAAACGTTTCGATCATGTCAAGGCAATATCTGGAGCCTGAGATTGTTCCATTTCAATTCTTGCGCAAAATCATAAGATTCCGTACGTATTGCTACCGTGGAGTGGTGAAACGTTTCGAAAATGACAGCGTCAGGACGAAAAAAGCAGCGCAAATTCACTGCTCCGACTATGCTTCATGTGGCCGAGGCCGCGCGTGTTTCCGTGGCCACCGTATCGGCGCTGATCAACGGCACCGCGACCGTCAGCCCCGAGCTCAGCCAGCGCATCGAACAGGCGATCCGCGACATTGGCTATAAGCGCAACGCCATCGCCCGCAGCCTGAAGATGGGCACCACACGCACCATCGGGCTCACCGTCCCACACATCACCAATCCGTTCTTTACCGACGTGGTTTCGGTTATCCAGCAGGCTTTCGACCGGGCCGGCTACGCCGTCATGCTGTGCTGCACCGACGAGCACCTGAACACGCAGGACGACCAGATCAGGCTGTTGCTCGACCGCATGGTCGACGGACTGATCGTCGCGCGTGTCGGTGACGGCGCGATCCTCAAACGGATTGTCGACGACGCCAATGTGCCGGTCGTGCTGCTCGACCGTGTTTGCCAGGGTGTCGACACCGATGCCGTCGTTCTCGACAATCAGCGCGCGGTGTTCGACGCCATCAATTACCTGATCGATCTCGGCCATCGGCGCATCGGCTACATCTCCGGCTCGTTCGATATCTCGCCGATGCATGACCGCATGGCGGGATACCGCGAGGCCCTCCAGGCCGCCGGCCTGCCGGCCGAGGCCGAACTCGTCCGCTTCGGCAACTTCCATGAAGTCGACGGCTACAACGCCACCATGCAGCTGCTTTCGCTGCACGACCGGCCGAGCGCCATCTTTTCGGCCAACAACCCGATGGTGATCGGCACCATGAAGGCCATTCGCGATATCGGCCTGTCCTGTCCGGAGGATATTTCGGTCGCCTGCTTCGACGACTTTCCGTGGTCGGATGTGTTCCGGCCGCAATTGACCACGGTCGCACAGCCGGTGCAGGCGATTGGCGAACAGGCGGCCAATCTGCTGCTCGACCGGCTCGCCGGAAACAGGGATGCGCCGCCGCGCAAGCTGACGCTCAAGGGACGCTTGATGATCCGCAATTCATGCCGTCCGCTAGGTGCAACTGCGCAGAGCGTCAGCGCGTAGCGCTTGGGCTCTGTTCAGAAACTTTGCAATGCCGGACGGACAGCGCTCCCTCTGTCCTGCCGATCCCGGGCCTTCGCAGCCACTACGGGCGTTCGTCTTTCGAAAACCGAGCAATTGAAAGACGCGGCGCCGATCGAGCCAAGTGGCCAACAATCAGCCAGCCGACAGTCAGGAAAATCTTGGCAATCGAAGCATGTCGGTTTAGGAATATGACGAGATGCGACTGATCGTTCACACGGGCGCCGGCTTGAGTCATGCGCGTGAAATCGATCCTAATCGGGCTGGGACTTGCTGGGATGGTCGCATTCTCCGGCTGCACCACCGGCGGAGCGTTACAGACCTTTCCCCAGGCCTATGGCGGCCTCACCGACGCCGGTTTTCGCGTTCCGCCGGTTCCGATCTACAAGGTTGACCAAAAGTTCCATCGGCAGACAGTGCCTTATGCGACTGATGAGGCGCCGGGCACCATCATTGTCGATACAGGAGCGAAGTTCCTCTACTACGTGCTGGGAGACGGTCAGGCACTGCGCTACGGCATCGGCGTCGGCAAGGCGGGCTTCGAGTGGCATGGCACTGCTCACGTTGCGAGGAAGCGCGAATGGCCGGATTGGAGCGCGCCGTCTGCGATGATCGTGCGCGAGCAGAAGCGAGGCCGCATCATACCGGCCCATATGGAGGGCGGACTCATGAACCCGCTCGGGGCGCGGGCGCTCTATCTTTTTAACGAGAAAGGTGACACTGGATATCGCCTGCACGGTAGCCCCGAATGGTGGTCCATCGGCAAAGCCGTGTCTGCGGGCTGCATTCGCCTCATGAACCAGGACATCATCGATCTCTATGACCGCGCCACAATTGGCACCAAGGTGATCGTCATTTAGTGGACGCCGCGTTTCCCGCTAACGGACGAGCATGACGGATCGAAAAGCTCCGCGCAAAACGCGCGAAATGTTCGCGATGTCTTCGCACACCTGTTCGCGATGTTCCCTGCCTAAGGCCGGCCTTGCCCGCAGCAGAGGCAAGTGGCGAACCAACTCTCAGGCAGCTTCCGACAGCGATTTGTGAGCGTCGGCCAGGATCTCGAACGAGCGCACCCGCGCCGCATGGTCGAAAATCTGCGCTGTGACCATCAGCTCGTCGGCCCCTGTGCGGCGCACAAACGCCTCGATGCCTTGCCTGACTCTTTCGGGAGAGCCGACGACGGCGCAGGAAAGCGCCTGGCCGAGCATGGTCTTGGCCATAGGGTCGAGGTCGCGCTCATATCCTTCGACCGGCGGCGGCAATCGGCCGGGCCGGCCGGTGCGCAGATTGACGAAGGCCTGCTGCAGCGAGGTGAACAACAACCGCGCCTGGGCATCGGAAGGAGCGGCGAAGACGTTGAGGCCGAGCATCACATAAGGCTTGTCGAGCTGCTCCGAAGGCTGGAAACGCGAGCGGTAGATCTCCAGAGCATGGTCGAGCTCGGCCGGCGCAAAATGCGAAGCGAAAGCGTAGGGCAGGCCGAGCATGGCGGCAAGCTGCGCGCCGTAGAGGCTGGAACCGAGAATCCAGATCGGCACCTTTTCGCCTTCGCCGGGCACCGCGCGGATGCGTTGGCCGTCTTCGGCCGGCTGCAAGTAACCCATCAGCTCGATGACGTCCTGCGGGAAATTGTCGGCGCCAGCGTCGAGGTTACGGCGCAGCGCCCGTGCCGTGGCCATGTCGGTGCCGGGCGCCCGGCCGAGGCCGAGATCGATGCGGCCAGGATGCAGAGCGTTAAGCGTACCGAACTGCTCGGCGATGACCAGCGGGGAATGATTGGGCAGCATGATGCCGCCGGCGCCGACGCGTATCGTATTGGTGCCGCCGGCCACATGGGCAATGACCACCGAGGTGGCGGCGCTGGCGATGCCCGGCATATTGTGGTGCTCTGCCAGCCAATAGCGCCGGTAACCCAGCCGCTCGGCATGACGGGCGAGATCGAGCGAATTGGCGAGTGACTGTGAAGCGTTGCTGCCTTCGACGATCGGCGACAGGTCGAGAACGGAAAGAACGGTCATCGGCGCGGGTTTCCTGTGGGCCGAAGGGATGTAGGAAGCCGTTGCCGAGGCGGCAAATTCAAAATGTTGATGGAGCGCTGAGGGCACAACGGACGTGCGACCGATGCAAGGTCGTGATCCGCACCAATCGGGGGCGCTTTTGACCCTTTAAGCCGCTACTTTTTCGCCTCGTCAATTTCTTCGTCCTCGATCGCTGCCGTGTGCTGCGCCGCCAGGAAATTGCCGACATGGCTGAGACCGTCGAAATGATCGCAGAACACCTTGATGACGACCAGCAGCGGCACCGCCAGCAGCGCGCCGACGAAACCCCACAGCCACGACCAGAAGGCGATGGCGATGAGGATCGCCACTGCGTTGATTTCGAGACGGCGCCCGACCACCGTCGGCGTCACGAACTGGCCTTCGACGACATCGCACATAAGGACGAAGGCCGGCGCCAGCAGCGCATAGGAAATCGTGTCGAAGCTTATCAGCGCGATGATCGTAACCAGCGTGATGGTGGTCAGCGCCCCGATATAGGGCAGGAAATTGAGCAGAGCCGCTGCCGCGCCCCAGACCTGCGCGTTGGGCACGCCGAGCGCCCACAGGCCGAGCCCGATGACCACGCCGAGACATGTATTGATGACCGTGACAGTAAGCAGATAATGCGAGATTTCACGTTCTACGTCGTAGACGACGCGCAGCGCCCGCTTCTTTTCGCTGAGACTGGGGAAGGACTGGACGATCTTTTCATAGAACATCGTGCCCGAGGCGAGCAGGAACAGCGACAGGACGAAGACGATGGTAACGCTGGCGCCGGCCGACAGCACATTGCCGGCGGCCTGCGAGAGAATACCGGATGGCGCCGTCGCCACCCTCTGAACGCCCGGCTCCTGGGATGTCTGTGTCAGGCCCTCGATCTGGCGCGAAATCTCCACGATCCGTTCGAACGGACGGCGCAGTTGTGCCAGACGTTCGGTAAGCTGCTGGCCGATCGTCGAGGTGTTGTTGATGAGGTCGATGACCGGGCCGCTGAGCAGATATCCCGCGACGGCGACGAGGCAGAACGAAAGCAGCACCAGCAGTGTCGCTGAAATGACATCGGGCATGCCATGCTTGCGCAGGAAGCGAACGATCGGCGTCAGCGTCAGCGCCAGCAGGAAAGCCAGAATGACCGGCATGAAGAAGGCGCGGGCGAAGTAAAGCGCGTAGATCGCCATGAGGATGAAGATGCCGACGAGCAGCGAACGCATCAGATGCGCATCCGCCCGCGCCTCGACGCGCGGATCCGGGCTTTCGGCAGCGCTTGCGCCCGAAGCGTCGGGTTCGGCTTTCATTCTGACCCTCGGCGGCACACCGCGATTGGTGCAGACCGTTGGCGAAAACGCCTCTGTCGCTTCAAGGTTCCGTTAGCCGGCGTCACCGGCCAGGCCGCCTCGCGGCCTTGCCGGTGAATCAGGTGACTGGGAATCAGGCAACCGGCGCCGCCACGGCGGGAACGGCCTTCGCAGTTTCCCGGCGCACGATCGGCGCCACTTTGGTTCCGTAGAGTTCGATGGCCTTCATCACCTTGGCGTGCGGCATGGTGCCGATCGCCATTTGCAGCAGGAAGCGGTCGTTGCCGAATATCCTGTGCTGGGCAAGGATCTTCTCGGCCACCTGTTCTGGATTGCCGACGAACAGCGCGCCGTTTGGGCCGCGCGATTGGTCGAAATGTGCCCGCGATGTCGGCCCCCAGCCGCGCTCGCGGCCGATGCGGTTCATCACCTCGGCCTGCGGCCCGTAAAAATCGTCGGCTGCCTGGTCCGTGCTGTCGGCAATGAAGCCGTGCACGTTGAGACTGGTGGCAAGGCTTGCCGGATCGTTGCCGGCGCGCCTGGCTGCATCCCTGTAGATGTCGAACAGCGGTGCGAACCGCGCCGGCTCGCCACCGATGATCGCCAGTGCCAGCGGCAACCCGAGCACGCCCGCGCGGGCGACGGATTGCGGTGTTCCACCGACGGCGATCCAGATCGGCAATTTGTCCTGCAAGGGCCGGGGATAGACGCCACGATCATTGATCGGCGCGCGCAGACGGCCCGACCAGGTCACCTTGACATGGTCGCGGATGGCGAGCAGCAGGTCGAGCTTCTCGGCGAAGAGTTCGTCATAATCTTCGAGATTGTAGCCGAACAGCGGAAAGGATTCGATGAACGAGCCGCGCCCGGCCATGATCTCGGCACGGCCGCCGGACAGAAGATCGAGGGTGGCAAACTGCTGGAAGACGCGCACCGGATCGTCGGAGGACAGCACGGTGACAGCGCTGGTCAGCCTTATGCGCTTGGTCCGTTCGGCCGCCGCCGCCAGCGCCACCGCCGGAGCCGAGGCAGCATAGTCGGGACGGTGGTGCTCGCCGAGACCAAAGACGTCCAGCCCGACCTGGTCGGCGAGCTCGATCTCCTCGATCAAATTGCGCAATCGCTCATGCGCACCGATCGCACCGGGACCCGGTTCCGGGCTGACGTCGGCGAAGGTGTAGAGACCGAGTTCCATACTGTCATCTCAGCGTTTTGTCTTGGCGGTAGCGATCAGTCCGCCGCCCCGCCAGATGCCTGGATGGTGAACAGTGCGGGTGCTTTCGGCCGAATTCAATCGAAATGGCGTCTCCCGGCTGCAACAGATCAGAATTTCATGGCTGGCATACCGTTTTGGCGCTTGAACTCTCGGTTTTCACGCGTATGTAAGCCTCGCAAATTGACTTCAGGGAAGTGGACTTGGCTATCTATAGGGAAAAAGACGTTTTCGAGCGGCGCAATGCCGCAAACGAGGCAAAGAAGGCGCTTCTGGAGCGCTTCAAGGCAAAGCCGGCGGCAGATGATCCAGCGGTGCTGGCACGACAGGCCGAGCGCAAGGCAATCCTCGAGGCCCGCGCTATACGCGAGGCCGAAAAGGCCAGGCTGAAGCAGGAAAAGCTGGCGCGCGAAGCGGCCGAAAAGGCCGAGCGCGAGGCAGCTGCCGAAGCGGCACGCATCGCTGCGGAAGAAGCCGCACAGGCCGAAGCGAAGATCCGGGAAGCTGAAGAGAACGAGCGCATCGCCCGTTTTCTTGCCGACGAGGCCGAACGCAAGGCCAAGCGTGATGCGCGCTATGCCGCGCGCAAGCAGCGCACCGGCAGGACGCCGCCCGGCTTCTCCGCGCGATAGCGCTTTCCGGCGCTAATCAGCCGAATTCAAGAATCAGGGCCGCCTTGCAGCGGCCCCGCACGCGTTGGTCTGTCGGAATCGGCTAAGCCGCGAGCTTCAGTCCCATGATGCCGCAGACGATTGGCGCGATGCAGGCCAGCCTGATCGCCGTCGCTGGGTCGCCGAGCAGCCATATCCCCAACAGCGCCGTGCCGACCGGCAACGCGTTCAGCGCCAGGCCGAGCAAGGTCAGGCTGACGATCATCGAGGCTACCGTCAGGACGGTTGGCAGCGGCTTCGAGAATCCGTCGGTGTATTTGAGGCCGATCGCCCAGCCGATCTCGAACAGGCCGGCGAGGAACAGGAAAACCGACGACATCGGAACGCTCCGTTTCGATGGCTTTCGGCCGATTTCTTGAAAAGCGCAAAAATTGCCTTCGCCGCATCCAAGGGGATGCGCGTGAGCTTAATGAACAATCATACCGGCCGCGTTTGCGGCCGGTCGAAATAAGCCGAAACGGTAGCTGCGGCTCTACTTGTCCTTCAGCTTCATCGCCTTCACCGGCGGTGCCTTCAGGGCCGGCGCCGGAGCCGGTTTCTTCGCGTCCTTCTTCGGCTTGCGGGCCTCCTTGCCTGCCTTCATCGCACCCTTAGCCATGATTCGTTCCTCCAGTTGATATCTGGCGAAGTGAAACAAGAGAAAACGTTCGACTGCAAGAGGCCGCTGCCGTGCAGTCGCCTGGCCGATGGGCTGTCAACCGGTTTCTAATTCCCTCGTAAACCGCAGCGGTCCGTGCCATGGTCTTCTTCGCACTGCAGCATCAGCCCTCGCGTTTCGCCGGCTGATGATCAGGCAGGCCGGTCAGGACGACAATGCGGATCCACATCGGTTGCCAGATGAGCTTCGACTTCCCGCAGGAAACACCGCTGATCGCGATGCTAAATGTCCATTATTCGCGCGCATCCGATCTTGAGCGGCCGGACTTCCTGACGTCGAACCCGCCGGTGCCGATCGAGAGCTACCGCGACAGTTTCGGCAATTGGTGCAACCGTTTCGTTGCGCCGGCCGGGCGCTTTGCGTTCGGCACGGACGCGGTGATCCGCGACCCCGGCTCCTTCGAGACGCGCGAGCTGACGGCGTGGCAGCACGAGGTGCGCGATCTGCCGTCGGAGACGCTGCTGTTCCTGCTGCCCAGCCGCTATTGCGAGAGCGACGTGCTGTCGAATGAAGCGTGGCGACTGTTCGGCAGCACCCCGCTCGGCATTCCGCGCGTCCAGGCGGTCTGCGACTTCGTCCATAACCACATCGTCTTCAACTATTTCAATGCACGGCCGACGCGCACCGCCGCCGAGGCCTATCGCGAGCAGAGTGGTGTATGCCGCGACTTTGCTCATCTCGCTGTCGCCTTCTGCCGCGCCCTGAACATTCCGACCCGCTACTGCACCGGCTATATCAGTGATATCGGCCTGCCAAAGCCGTGGTCGGACATGGATTTCGCCGCCTGGATGGAAGTCTATCTCGGCGGCCGCTGGCACGCGTTCGACCCGCGCAACAACGCGCCGCGCATCGGCCGCATCCTGATTGCCTCCGGACGCGATGCCGCCGATGTGCCGCTGACCCACATTTTCGGGCCGGGCGCGCTGGCTGGCTTCAAGGTCTGGACGGACGAGGTCGTCGAATAGCCCGCGCCGCCCTTTTGAACAACTGACCTTGTGAACAACTGGGCGCTTCAGGCGTTGTGAGAGCTGTGGAGCGTGGGCGGACGCTCCGCCAATCTCGGGGCATCAACCAGGGCAGCACACCATGGCGGCGCATGGCGGGTCGAAAAAAGTGATCTATGCGGCGCTCGCCGGAAATCTTGCGATCGCACTGACCAAATTCGCCGCTGCCTTGTTCACGGGCAGCTCGGCAATGCTCTCGGAAGGCGTCCACTCGCTCGTCGATACCGGCAATGGCAGCCTGCTGCTTTACGGCATGCACCGTGCCGCGCGCCCGGCCGACCGCACGCATCCGCTCGGCCATGGCCGCGAGCTGTACTTCTGGAGCTTCATCGTCGCGCTCCTTGTCTTTGCACTGGGCGCCGGCATATCGTTCTACGAAGGCGTGATGCACATCATGGCGCCGGAGCCGATCGCCAACGCCAAGGTGAACTACGCTGTCCTTGGCCTTTCCTTCCTCTTCGAAGGCACCTCTTGGCTGGTGGCGCTGAAGGAATTCCGCCACCAAAAAGGCAGCCACGGCTGGCTTGAGGCGGTGCAGCTCAGCAAGGATCCGAGTGTCTACACCGTACTCTTCGAGGACAGCGCGGCACTTCTCGGCCTCGTTGTCGCCTTCGCCGGCATATTGGCGGCGGAATTGCTGGACATGCCGAAGCTCGACGGCGCCGCGTCGATCGGCATCGCGCTCATCCTGGGCGCGACCGCGATCTTCCTGGCACGCGAAAGCAAGAGCCTGCTGCTCGGCGAGCCGGCCTCGCCCGAGGTGCAAACAGAGGTGCTGGCCGTCATCCAGCAGGACCCGGCGGTGCAACGGGCAAATGGCGTGCTGACGCTGCATATGGGTCCGCAGGAGATCGTCGCCGCTTTGAGCATCGAGTTCGAGGATCATTTGTCGGCGCCGGAGATAGAGACCTGTGTCGAGCGCCTCGAGACGCGGCTGAAGGCGGAGATGCCGGAGGTGACGCGGCTCTTCGTCAAGCCGCAGACCACCGGCACCTGGGAACGCCGGAGCAAGGCCCTGGCGGCGTCCGGAGGGGAACCGGCCTGAGGAAAATGGCTGCGCCATCGGGCAGTCCCGGTTATGATTGCAGGCAAAAGCTCCAGGAGGAACGAAGATGAAAATCGACGGCGCGTGTCATTGTGGCGCTATCACTTACGAGGCCGAAGTCGATCCGGAAAAGACCACCATTTGTCACTGCATCGATTGTCAGAAGCTAACCGGAACGGCCTTTCGCGTCACCGTGCCGGCGTCCGAGGACAATTACAGGATCACCAATGGCGCGCCGAAGATCTACATCAAGACCGGTTCGAGCGGCGCCAAGCGTGCCCAGGCATTTTGCGGTGAGTGCGGCTCGCATCTCTACGCCACGTCGGCGGGCGAGGGACCGAAGGTTTACGGTATCAGGGTCGGCACGGCACGGCAGCGCGAGCAACTGGTGCCAAGAAAGCAGATCTGGCACCGCTCGGCGCTGCATTGGCTGCCGGAATTCGAAGGCACAACCATCATCGAGGAGCAGTAGCGCCAGACCGGGGCGAAGCCTCCGGTTCCGGCGCAGCTCTCAATCGTCGCCTTCGACGACCCTTAGCCTCAACTGCCCGGTTTTCGAATCGGCGACGCGCGGGCTGCTTTCCGCTTTTGCTCCGCTGCCATTCGAACCAGCGGTGTCCTCCGCCGGCTGCACGCCAAACTCCAGCGCCTCGATCTTTTGTCCGCGCCTGGTCACCTTCGATGTCGAGACCAGGATGTCCTCGATGTCCTTGGCCGATTGGCCGAAATGCGTCTGCAATTTGCGCACCCGCTCGTCTAGCCGGGAGACGTCTTCCATCAGCCGGATAACCTCGCCCTGGATCAGGTGTGCCTGTTCGCGCATGCGCGCATCCTTGAGGATCGCCTGGATGACCTGGATCGACAGCATCAAAAGCGATGGCGAGACGATGACGATCCGTGAGCGATGCGCCTTCTGGACAACGGCCTCGAAATTCTCGTGGATTTCGGCGAACACCGATTCCGAAGGCACGAACATGAAGGCGGTGTCCTGCGTCTCGCCCTGGATCAGGTATTTTTCGGAAATATCGCGGACATGCACCTCGATGTCGCGGCGGAAAGCCTGTGCGGCGGTCTTCTGCAGTTCGGCGCCTTCGGCGGCCCGGATGGCATTCCAGGCCTCGAGCGGAAACTTTGCATCGATGGCAAGCGACGGTGCGCCGTTCGGCATCTTCACCAGGCAGTCGGGCCGGCTGCCATTCGACAAGGTCGCCTGGAATTCATAGGCGCCGTGCGGCAATCCGTCGGCGACGATGGCTTCCATACGCGACTGGCCGAAGGCGCCGCGCGTCTGCTTGTTGGAAAGGATCGCCTGCAATTGCACGACCTGGCCGGCCAGCGACTGGATGTTGCCTTGCGCGATATCGATGACCGCCAGCCGTTCCTGCAGCTTGGCGAGGCTCTCATGCGTCGATCTCGTCTGCTCGGTCATGGTCTGGCCCAGGCGGCCGGTCATGGCATCGAGGCGCTGGCCGATCGACTGTGTCAGTTCCGCCTGGCGCGCCCCGAACACTTCGGCGATGGCGCCCATGCGGCCCTGCATTTCCGCTTGGGATTGCAGAATGCCGGCCATGCGCGCCTCGGCGTCGCGGGCATGGTCGGCGGCTTCCGCGGCCGCTGCCGCACGCGCCTTGGCCGATCGCCACAGCGCAACGACCAACGCCACGAACAGACCGAGGAACAGCATTGCACCGAAACCCAGGGCATGGCCGAGGGTCAGCGTGGTGGCGCCGAGGCGGGCGACAGGTTCGGACAGGATGGTGGTCAGTTCGTTCATGCCGACAGCATAGATGATTCGGAACGTCGGCACAGATCAAAACGTGAACGGCCCGGAGGCGCCCCGGTTGACGCTTTTCCTGCGAGGTCTTAGGTGAGACGCCATGTCGATCAAGCCGCTTATCATCCTCCCCGATCCCGTCCTGCGCCAGGTTTCAAAACCGGTCGAGCGTGTCGATGGCGATCTGCGCAAACTGGCCGGCGACATGCTGGACACCATGTATGACGCGCCCGGCATCGGCCTCGCAGCGATCCAGGTCGGCGAACCCTTGCGCATGCTGGTGATCGACCTCGCCAAGGAGGACGAGACGCCGGCGCCGCACGTCTTCATCAATCCCGAAATCCTTGAAAGCTCCGACCAGCGGTCGGTCTATGAGGAAGGCTGCCTGTCGATCCCCGATTACTATGCCGAGGTCGAGCGTCCGGCGGCGGTGCGGGTGAAATATCTCGATCGCGACGGCAAGCTGCAGGAGATCGAGGCCGAGGGGCTGATGGCGACCTGCCTGCAGCATGAAATCGACCACCTCAACGGCGTGCTGTTCATCGATTACATCTCCAAGCTGAAGCGCGACATGGTGGTCAAGAAATTCAAGAAGCTCGCCAGGGACAAGGCGCCGGGCAAGATGGTGGGGTAGGCGTCGACGAATGCCCCTGCGTGTCATCTTCATGGGTACGCCCGAATTCTCCGTGCCGACGCTGCGGGCGATTGCCGGGGCCGGGCACGAGTTGGCAGCCGTCTACGCGCAGCCGCCGCGCGCCGGCGGCCGGCGCGGGCTCGAACTGACGCCGTCGCCGGTGCAGCGCGAGGCGGAGCGGCTTGGCATCGAGGTGCGGTCGCCGGTGTCGCTGAAGGGCGAGGCGGAGCAGGAGGCGTTCCGCGCCTTAGGTGCCGACGTCGCCGTGGTCGTCGCCTACGGGCTGCTCCTCCCCAAACCCATTCTCGAGGCGCCGCGGCTCGGTTGCCTCAACGGCCACGCATCGCTGCTGCCGCGCTGGCGCGGCGCTGCCCCTATCCAGCGCGCCATCATGGCCGGCGATACCGAAACGGGCATGATGGTGATGCGGATGGAGGAAGGCCTCGACACCGGCCCAGTGGCAATGGTTGAAAAATGCGCCATTGGACCCGACATGACGGCCGGCGATCTGCACGATCGGCTGATGGTCTTGGGTGCTTCGCTGATAGTGCAAGCGCTCGAACGGCTGGAGCGGAATACGCTGACATTTACCACACAGGCGGAGGTGGGGGTGACCTACGCCAAGAAAATCGATAAATCGGAGACTCGCATAGACTGGCTGCGACCTGCCGGCGACGTGCACAACCAGATTCGCGGCCTGTCGCCCTTTCCCGGTGCATGGTGCGAGGCCGAAATCGGCGGCCGCGTGGAACGGCTGAAACTGCTTCGCTCGACGCTCTCGCAAGGCGCCGGCGAACCGGGAGGAATTCTCGATGACCGGCTGACGGTCGCCTGCGGGTCAGGCGCGATCAGGCCGGTCGAAGTTCAACGTGCGGGCGCAAGGCCCATTGCCGCGCAGGAGTTTCTGCGCGGGGCCAAGCTCGAAAAAGGAATGAAATTGTCATGAGCATGATGTCCATACGCGCGGCGACGCCGCGGGACCGCGAGGCGATCCGCCTTGTCGAAGAACACGCATTCGGCCAGCAGGCGGAGGCCGGACTGGTCGACGCGCTGGTCACCGGCGGTGATGCCGTCGTCGAACTGGTGGCGGACGAAGACGGGCAAGTGGTCGGCCATATCCTGTTTTCACGGCTTTTCGTGCAGAATGGCGGCAAGAGCTTCCCGGCGGTGGCTTTGGCTCCTTTGGCGGTCGAGCCGTCGTTCCACGGCACCGGCATCGGCGGTGCGCTGGTCCGCGAGGCGCATATCCGCCTGAAGGCTGCTGGCGAGACGCTCGCCGTGGTGCTCGGCGATCCCGCTTACTATGGACGTTTCGGTTACAGCCGCGCCCGTGCAGCGAAGTTCGAGAGCGAGTACCAAAGCGAAGCCCTGCAGGCGCTTGCCTGGGACGAGGCGCCGGAGACCGGCAGGCTGGTCTACGCCTCGGCCTTCGGCTCAGCCCTCGCCGCCTGATTTCGCCTCGATCCGGGAATGCCGCGTTTTCGCCTCGACATCGAATATGACGGCAGTCTCTTCGCCGGCTGGCAGCGCCAGGCCAACCAGCCTTCGGTGCAGCAGGCGATCGAGCGGGCGATCGAGAAGTTCTGTGGCGAGCAGGTTTCGCTGCGCGCCGCCGGCCGCACCGATGCCGGCGTCCATGCGACCGCTCAGGTGGCGCATGTCGATCTGATCAAAGCATGGCCCGGCGACAAGGTGCGCGACGCCGTCAACGCGCATCTGCAAGCGGCCAAGGCGCGCATCGCCATCCTGAAGGCCGCCGTCGTGCCGGATGGCTTCGATGCGCGTTTCTCGGCGATCGGCCGCCATTACCTCTACCGCATCGTCAACCGCCGCGCGCCGGCGGCGCTCGATAAGGGCAAGATCTGGTGGGTACCAAAGCAGCTCGATGCCGGTGCCATGCACGAGGCGGCAAAGGTGCTGGTTGGCCGGCATGATTTCACCACCTTCCGCTCGACCCAGTGCCAAGCCACCAGCCCGGTCCGCACGCTCGACCGGCTGGATGTCAGCCGGGCGGGCGATTTCATTGAGGTCCGCGCTTCGGCGCGGTCATTCCTGCACAACCAGGTGCGCTCGATGGTCGGCTCGCTCAAACGTGTCGGCGAAGGCGGCTGGACTGTTGCCGACCTCAAGGCGGCGCTTGAGGCGCGCGACCGTGCGGCCTGCGGTCAGGTGGCGCCGCCCGACGGGCTGTTTCTCGTCGGCGTCGATTATCCGACGCCTGGCTGATCCGGAACGCTGATCCCGAGCAGCGCCTGCAGGCCGAACAGGACGATCAGCGACGCCACGAACATGCCGGCAAAAACGGCGCTGCCGGTGGCCGCACCCCTGCCGATCGCAACGTTGGTCATCCGCCAGGTCAAGACCATCGACAGCGCGAACAACAGCAGCGACACGAGTCCGGAGACTTCGTTGGCCGACGTCAGGAAGAGCCGGATCAACGCCGATGGCAGCATCATCCACGCGATGATCGCCGAGGCCCAATTGCTGGCCACGACATAATGGACGAATCGGCCGCCGACGCCGACCCGCGGCGCCACCAGGGCGAGGCCTATGAGCGGCAGCACCCAGGCGCCGATATCGACGGTTGCCAGGCGGATCAACATGCTGAAACGGCCGACGAATGCGTTGGGATCGCCGATTTCGTTGGCAATACCGACCCAGCCGACGATCAGTGCCGGCGCCGCGACGACGATGGCAAAAAAGGAGTTCCAGAAACCGTCCGCCGAAAGGTCGAGCAGGCGAAATCCGTCGGCTTTGCCGAGCATCAGCCGCCAGGCACCGGCAAGCGAAGCGTAGGTTTCATCCGCTGAAAGCATCACTAGGATATGTCCTGCGCAAACCAGTCTTCAACGAAGCGCAGATAAATCTGCGTCAGCGTCTCGAGGTCGGCAATCGCCACGCGTTCGTCGACCATGTGCATGGTCTTGCCGACCAGTCCGAATTCGACCACCGGACAATAATCCTTGATGAAGCGGGCATCGGAGGTGCCGCCGGAGGTGGAGAGCGCCGGCTTCCTGCCGGTCACCGCCTTGATCGAGCCGCCAAGCGTCTCGATCAACCTGTCGTCGCGTGTCAGGAAAATGTGGCTCGGTCCGTCGCGCCAGACGATCTCGTAGTCGACCGGCGTCTTCTTGCCGGCGCGGTATTTCTTGCGTTTCGCCGCCCGGTCGAGGCGGTTGTGGATCTCGGCCTGGATCGTCTCGGCGGTCCATGTGTCGTTGAAGCGAATATTGAAGGTAGCCGCCGCCTTCGCCGGGATGACGTTGGTGGCAGGGTTGCCAACGTCGATGGAGGTGACCTCAAGATTGGTCGGCTGGAAATCCCTTGTTCCGTTGTCGAAGACGGGGTGAAGCAAGGCGTCGACCAGCGTCACAAGGCCGCGCACCGGGTTGTCGGCTAGCTGCGGATAGGCGGCGTGGCCCTGGCGGCCGTTGACGACGACCGTGCCGGAGAGCGAGCCGCGCCGGCCGATCTTGATCATATCGCCGAGCGCATCGGGATTGGTCGGCTCGCCGACGATCGCAGCATGCCATTTCTCGCCCTTGGCAGCCGCCCATTCGAGCAGTTTCGTCGTGCCGTTGATCGCCGGCCCTTCCTCGTCGCCGGTGATCAGCAGCGAGACCGACCCCTTCGGGCCGCCCTTCTGCGCGATATGTCGCGCTACCGCCGCGACGAAACAAGCAATGCCGCCCTTCATGTCGACGGCGCCGCGGCCGAACATCTCGCCATTGGCGATCTCGGCGCCAAAGGGTGGGTGCGTCCAGGCTGTTTCATCGCCCACCGGCACCACATCGGTATGGCCGGCAAACATCAGATGCGGGCCGTTGCCGGAACGCCGCGCGTAAAGGTTCTCTATGTCAGGTGTGCCGGATTCGGAAAACACCGGGCGCTCGACGGCAAAGCCGAGCGGCTTCAACATTTCTTCCAGCGCGCTCAGCGCACCGCCTTCGGCGGGCGTCACGGAAGCGCAGCGGATGAGAGCAGCCAGATTTCTGGTCGGATCGGTAGGCAGCGTCATGGGCAAAAGCGATAGTCGAAAGCGCAAGGCCTGTCACGGCCAGACATAAGGGCCAGCCATGCCGCCGACATTATGGTTTTCATGCCGTATAAGTTGCGGCAAGGCCTCTCAACCAGGACAGGGCCATCGCATGATCACGCATGGCAGGACGATCGTAATCGCCGGTGCCGGCAGTATCGGGTGCTACGCCGGCGGCTGCCTGATACTTGCCGGGCGAAAGGTGGTTCTGCTGGCGCGGCCTCGCATCGAGAAGGCGCTGCAAAAAGGTGGATTGCGCATCACCGACCGTGATGGCCGCGACCGATCCGTCAAGCCGGAGGCATTGTCGGTCACCGCCGATCCGGCCGCGGCATTCCCCGGTGCCGATGTCATCCTGCTAACGGTCAAGAGCGGCGCGACGCAAGACATGGCCGGGCTTATTGCGGCCCATGCCCGACCGGATGCGGTGGTACTCAGTCTGCAGAACGGCGTCGACAATGCCGATAAGTTGCGAGCCCATCTCACCGCCCGGCGGGTGCTCGCGGGCATGGTGCCGTTCAACGTGGTCCAATCACCGGAGGGCGAATTGCCGCTTCGCCTGCACCGCGCCAGCGGCGGCAAGGTGATGATCGAACAGGGCGCGACAGGCCTTGACGAACTGCTCGACGTCGAGGGCTTTGCCGTCGCCACACATGGTGACATCGAAGCGGTGCTATGGGGCAAGCTGCTGCTCAACCTCAACAACGCGCTGGTGGCGCTTTCCGGCCTGCCGCTGGCGGCAGAGCTTGCCGATCGCCGCTGGCGGCTGATCCTGGCCGGCCAGATCGACGAAGCATTGGCGGCAATGATGGCGACAGGCATCGAACCCGCTCGCATCGCCGGCCTGCGTCCCGCGCTGCTGCCGAAAGTGCTTCGCCTGCCCGACTGGCTGTTCAAGTTCTTGGCGCGTCGGATGCTTGCCATCGATCCGGCCGCGCGTTCGTCGATGTGGGATGACCTTCAGCGCCGCCGGCCCTCGGAGATCGGCGAACTGCAAGGCGCGGCCTTGCGTTTGGCCGAAAAGGCCGGCACGCCGGCGCCGTTGCTGAAGCGCGTGACGGCATTGGTGCGCGCGGTCGAGCAGGAAAGAGGCGGATCGCCCTGCCTGTCGCCGGAAGCCGTTGTCGCGTCCGTCAGATCGTAGCCCGCACAGGCGCCCAGTAACGGCCCTTGCCGGTGCGCTTGGCTTCGTACAGCGCATGGTCGGAACAGGTGAGCAGGATTTCCGGATCGCCGCCGTCGGCGGGTGCGAAGGCGCTGCCGACGCTCAAGCCGACATGGATGGCGGAACCGACCCCGAGGTCGAAAGGCACCGAGACCTTTTCGATGGCCCGCTTTGCCAGGTAGGTGGCCTCGATCTCCGAGGTTGCGGGCAAAAGGATGACAAATTCATCGCCGCCAATGCGGAAGACCACGTCCCCCGGACGGAAGCCCCGCTTCAATCGTTCGGCCACCTTGCGCAGCAGCACGTCGCCGACGGCGTGGCCAAAACGGTCGTTGACGTGTTTGAAACCGTCGAGATCCATGCTGAGCACTGCAAACGGCTTGCCGCCATTAGCGGCCGGCGCCGCAAGGTCGCGGCACATGTCGCGCAATTTCTCCTGCAGGAAGATGCGGTTTGGCAGGCCGGTCAGCGCGTCCTTGATGGCCAGGTCGCGATTGTCCAGTTCGGCGCGGATCATGCGGGCATTGATTGCGTGGTTCTGAAGCAGCACGATGATGACGCCGACCACATAGAACGGCGTTTGAATTCCGACGATCGGCATTCCGGGCGCCGCAGAAAACAATGCACCGACCACGTAAGGCAGGCTTACGGCCAACATGACGAATATGGCGAAGCGCGGGGTCGCCGCATTGCGTGACGACACCACGCCGACGACGCCTGCGACATTCAAGGCGGCAAGTACGGAAAGCGCCATATTCCCGCTGGCAACACAGCCATAGCAGCCGAGGCCGAAAACGACCGACCAGACGCCGCTGGCTGCCATCAGGCCCGCCAGCGGCCCTTTCGAGCCGCGCCTGCGGGCCTGCTCGCATTCCCGCATCAGCAGAACGCGGACGGTGAAAAGCATCAGGTCGGCGGCAATCCAGGCGTAGGGCCACCAATCCCGGGTGGCAAGAGCGGCGCTGACTGCAACCAACAGAACGCTGATGGTGCCGAACAGGACTGCGAATTTGCGGTCGAAGGTGGTGTCGAGAAGCCGGGCGCGGACAGCTTCCGGTTCCAATTTCATCGGCGAAGAGAACCAGGCAAAGAGGCGAGCGGCGGCGCTCCACGTTTTGCGCGGCTCCTTGGTGATCAGGGATAGGTCGCTTGCCAGTCGAGCGCTCCGTGCCGGTCGACACAGTCTTCGCCGGCATGCTGGGCCAGGGTGATTAACATTCGCTTAGAGCATCCGGCGCAAACCGGGCTTTCGGAACTCCCCGCTCCGCCGCTCTGGAGCAATTCCAGGAAAAGTGTGGAACGGTTTTCCGTCTGGGATTGCGTCAAAACAAAAAAGATAGAGCGGTTCGGCGTTTCTGCGAAACGATGAACCGCTCTAGCGGATCTGCCGCCGGGTTGCCGGTTTTAGCTTGCCGGCCCCGGTCGTCTGCGGACTGCAGGCCGGCGCGGCGGGCCCGGCTCGGGATCGGTCTTCGCCGCACGTGCCGGCTGCCCATGAGGGGTTTCGATCAGCGTGATCTTCTGCCAGATCTTTCGCGAGAGGTTCGAAGCCAGGTTCTCGATGTCATTGACGCCGTCGATGACCACGGCGTCATTCACCGATTGCGCGAACAGCGCGGCGATCTTGCCGGTGATCGACAGCATTTCGGAGCAGTAGTCGAGATAGCGGGCAAGGTCGGCGGCGTTGGTGATGCGGGCTGGCGAATGCGCAGTCGGCTTGAAACTGGCTGAAAGCGTTGCCGGATCCTTGGTCAGCTGGTGCATGTCGATGACGTGGATCAGCGACCGCAGCCCGTGGAGCTGGCGAAACACCCGCTTGCGCTTGATCCGCTCCTCGGAGCGAATCAGGGCCAGGAAGCCCAGCACCGCGAGGATGATCATGTTGAGGGAGGCTTCGATGCCTTGCACCGACTGGAAGGCATCGTGGTTTCCCGAGATGCGGCCGAGCGGCAGGATTGTGCCGACGAACAGGAACATCAGCGCTCCGACGACGAAGGCGGCGATGATGAGGCCGCGCAGCCACCAGATCGGCGCCTCCAGCGCCTTGGCTGCCTTTGCCAGATCGCGCGACAGCGACACGAGCTCGGCGGCGACGCCGCGCAAGCCTGCATCGGGAAAGCGCTCGGCGACGCGCCCTTCCAGCCGTTCGGCGGTTTCGAGGATCAGTTTCGGATCAAGCGAGCGGTAGCGCATGACGAAATGTCCGATCGGTGCTCAGGGTTCGGCCGGGGCGTTGGTGCGCTTGCCGTAGCGGTTGGGGCCGGGTTGCCCTGGAAACAGGCAAAGCACGAGGAAAGCGATGATCGAGACAACCGGCACGAACAGCACCAGCGCCGCAACGCCCGGCTTGTCGAGGTCGTGCAACCGCTTGACCGCCAGCACCACGTTCGACCAAAGCGAGGCAATGAAGGCGATGAAGAAAATGAACGACCACATGTTGCTCTCGGTGGTGCCCTCCGGCACCAGCGTGAAACGGTAGAGCGGCAAGGCCTGTATGATGGCCACCAGCAGTCCTCCAAGAAAATAGGCCGCGCGGCTGACGCGGCCCGAAGCTTTGAAGAAAAGCCAGATGAGGTCGGATCTTTCAGGCAAGCGAATTCCGTCCGTGTTCGTTGAGAAAGATCAATCGCGAAGCAATTCGTTGATCGAGGTCTTGGACCGGGTCCTGGCGTCGACCCGCTTGACGATGACGGCGCAGTAGAGGCTGGGGCCGGGCTCGTTGTTTGGAAAAGGCTTGCCCGGCAGCGAGCCGGCGACGACGACGGAATTAGGCGGCACCTCGCCGTAGAAGATCTCGCCGGTGGCACGGTCGACGATCTTGGTCGACTGGCCGATGAAGACGCCCATGCCGAGCACCGAGCCTTCGCGAACGATGCAGCCTTCGACCACTTCGGAACGGGCGCCGATGAAGCAATTGTCCTCGATGATGGTTGGGCCGGCCTGCATCGGCTCCAGCACACCGCCGATGCCGACGCCGCCTGACAGATGCACATTCTTGCCGATCTGGGCACAGGAGCCGACCGAAGCCCAGGTGTCGACCATGGTGCCGCTGTCGACATAGGCGCCGACATTGACGAAGGACGGCATCAGCACGGCGCCGGGCGCGACGTAGGCGGAGCGGCGCACGATCGACGACGGCACGGCGCGGAAGCCCGCCTTCTCGAAATCGACGGCGCTCCAGCCGTCGAATTTTGAGGGCACCTTGTCCCACCATACCGCCTGACCGGGACCGCCCTCTATGATCTCCATCGGGGTGAGCCGGAAGGACAGCAGCACCGCTTTTTTCAGCCACTGGTTGACGTGCCATTTGCCGTCGGCCTGCCGCTCGGCGACGCGTGCGACGCCCCGGTCGAGCAGGTCGAGCGCCGATTGGATGGCCTCGCGCGTCTCGCCGCGGGTTGCGGTCGAAATCGTGTCGCGTTCCTCGAAGGCGTTCTCGATAATCTCCTCGAGGCTCGCGAGATCGGGCTTCGACATGAATTCGCTCCATTACCAAGCTGTTAAGGGCCGGCGCCTTAACCTGTTTGAAAGTCGCGCGGACCCTATGTGAAGGCTTGGGGAGGGTCAATCGCGGCAGCGTCACGGGACGGCGCAGGTGAATGATTGGACGGGTAAAGCAAATATGACTCCCATGGAAAAGGCGGGATGGACGCCGCTGCCGCATTCGGACGAGGATCTGGAGCGGTCGAGAAGCGTGCCGGACACGCCGCAAACGCGCGCGGAGACATATCGGCTGGCCTGGAACGATCCCGATTTCATGACGCGGCGCGAGTTGCGTGCGGTCAGACTGCAGCTCGAACTGCTTAAACCGGAGATGATCCTGGCCGAGCGCGGCATCCAATCGACCGTCATCCTGTTCGGCGGCGCCCGCATTCCCGAGCCCGGCGGCGAAGCCTGGGCGGCCAAGAACGAGACGCAGAAGAAGAACCTCGAGCAAAACAGCAAATATTACGAGGAGGCGCGCAAATTCGCCCGCCTCTGCTCACAGCAGTCGGCCACCTCGTACTATCGCGAATTCGTCGTGGTGACTGGCGGCGGGCCGGGTGTCATGGAGGCCGGCAATCGTGGCGCCGACGATGTTGGCGCGCCGTCGATCGGTCTCAATATCGTGCTGCCACACGAGCAGGCGCCAAACGCCTACGTGACGCCGGAACTCTGCTTCAACTTCCACTATTTCGCGGTCCGCAAGATGCATTTCGTCATGCGTGCCAAGGCCGTTGCGGTGTTTCCAGGCGGCTTCGGCACGATGGACGAGTTTTTCGAGACGCTGACCCTGATCCAGACCGGCCGCATGGAACGCGTGCCGGTCATTCTGTTCGGCAAGGCTTTCTGGGCAAAGGCGATCGACCTCGATTTCCTCGCCGAGCAAGGCACGATCACACCCGGCGATCAGGATATCATCGATTTCGTCGACACCGCTGACGAGGCCTGGGGGATCGTCAGCCGCTTCTATAAACTTTGACATGCAAGCAAGGACTTGAAGCGCGCCGGCTGCCTCAAGCAGGGACTTCCACGATCGCCGTGAGAAAGCTGGCGAGGTCGTCGGTGACGAAGTCCACATCGTCCTCGTTGGCCGGGTCGCGTTCCCAGATTTCCGAGAAGGTCGGCTCGAAATTGCGCGGCACCACCAGCACCGTAGTCATGCCCAGCGATTTCGGCACCGACAGGTTGCGGGCAAGATCTTCGAACATCACCGCATTTTGTCCGGTAACGGCGTGGAGTTCGGCAAATTTCTCATAGGATTGCCGCGCCGGCTTCGGGTTCAGTCCGGCTGCGACGATATCGAAAATATCATCGAAATGCTCGAGAATGCCCAACTGCCGCGCGGTGCGTTCGGCATGCCGGCGATCCCCGTTGGTGAAGATGAATTTACGGCCGGGAAGCTGGCGAATGGCGGTGCCTAGGACGGGATCTGGAACCAGCCAGGAATAATCGATGTCGTGCACTTTCTCGAGAAAATCGTCGGGGTCGATGCCGTGGCGCGTCATCAATCCGTTCAGCGTCGTGCCATATTCGCGGTAGAGCTCCTTTTGCAGCTTGCGTGCTTCCTCGCGCGGCAGCGTCAGCAATTCTCCGACGTAGGCGGTCATCTTCACATCGATCTGCGAGAACAGATTCGAATGATGCGGATAAAGCGTGTTGTCGAGATCGAACACCCAGTCGGTGACATGGGCAAAGCGGGCGGGGTCGGGAAGTGTCGTCATACGTCCTTATGGCACGAAACGATCTTTCTAACAGGAGGTTTATCCACAACCTATGCGCGCCCTGGGTGGTAAAAATGGCGCCATGATTAAAATCTTAAGCATCGCCGAAAGGTGACATTCAGCGCTTTGCTGGAACCAAGACGGACCAGTGGGAGCAAGCGATGAATCGCATATTTCTAAAGTCTGCCGCCATCGCTTTCGCCTCCGTCGCGGTCTCGCTTTTGCTGACGCTGATCGTCGTGCCGGCAATGGGGTTTCCGATCAATCGCACCATCTGGCTGACATCCACCGTGTGCCCGCTCGCGCTGGCCTGGAGCGTCGGCGCCTATACGTTCTGGCAGGGCGAAAGGTTGCAGACCGCGCATCGCGAGCTCGCCCGCGCCCATGCCCAACTCGCCGCCGCGCACAGGCGCTTGGCGGAAAAGGCGAGCCGCGACGACATGACCGGCATGCTCAACCGCGAAAGTTTCTTTGCCGCTCTCGACGGCTCCCGGCGCAAATCCGATCGCGGGGCATTGCTGATCGTCGATGCCGACCATTTCAAGACCATCAACGACAGCTACGGCCATCTGATCGGCGACGATGCGCTGCTCCTGATTGCAAACGCGATAGAGCGTGGCGTGCGCAGCGGCGACGTGCTTGGCCGCATCGGCGGCGAGGAATTCTGCGCCCTTCTGATTGGTGCCACCGAACACGAGGCCAGGCGCATCGCCGAGCGCATCCGCCGTGAAGTCGAGCGTATCCGTTTCCGGCCCGTCGACGAACGAACGGTTCCGCTGACAGTCAGTATTGGCGGCATCACCTGCGGCAGAGACGCCGCAGTGTCGGAGCTAATGCGCGCCGCCGACCAGCGGCTCTACGAGGCCAAGCATCGCGGCCGGAATCTGTCGATCATCGACCGCGATATTTCCGAAGCCGCCTGAGCTCGGCCCTAAGCCTTCTGCTGCATTCAACCGCGCCGCTGCCAGACTGTCAAAATCCGACGATGGCGATGCGGAACAGCAGGGCGGCCGCCGCCAGCGCCACCAGAGCGATGCCAAGGCCAATGGGAGAGCCCCAGCCATACCACTCCATCGCCAGCTTGGCATATCTGAACTCCTCGGCCGGTGTGAATGGGCCGCGCGTTGGGGTCTGATTCATGTTTCACTCCTTGCAGGCTGCGACAGGCCTTGCCTTGCGCCTGATGCAGCATATTACTATAATGGCCGTAATGTTAGGCAAATTGATAGTTAGATGATCGAAATAAATTCGTCAAGCATGAATCGGGCCGACATGAAGACCGCCATCAGCCTTGCCATTATGGGCTGGCAGGACGCGACGCAGGCTTATGACGAGGCAGTGGGCGATAGGCTTGGGCTGAGTATGGCGGAACGCCATTGCCTGGCGCTGCTCTATGGCGGCCCGCGATCGGCTGGCGAGGTCGCGGCCGCAACAGGGTTGACGCCGGCCGCGGTCACCGCGCTGATCGACCGGTTGGAGGCACGCGCCCTGCTGACACGAACGCGCAGCCTCGAGGACAGGCGCAAGGTGGTCATAGAGGCGACGGAACTCACGCGAGAACTATCGACGCGCTATTATGGCGCGATCGCGCAGGAGGGGGAAAAGGTGATCGCCACATTCAGCGACACTGAACTCGCCACGATCCTGCGCTTCGTCACGGCGTCGCTCGACCTTCAGCGCGACCAGCTGGCCCGGCTGAAGGCCGAGGCTTTGGAAACAGCCGACAGCCTATAGGCTCGCCGGGTCGAGCGCTGGCTCGCCTTTGCGGCGCGCCACGATCGCCGCAAGATCGGCGGTCTCGAAAGCATCACGCAGGGCGTCGAACGACGGCAGCACGAAATAGGCACGCTGGAACTTGTCGATCTCGTAGCCGGTGCGCATCACGGTTTCCAGGTCGAACGGGACATGGTGCGCCTCGCCGCCTTCGACCGCGAACTGAAGCTCCGTGAAGGATGACATCAGCCCGGCGCCGAAAGCCTTCAGCGGCTGGCCCGGCTCGCGTATCAGCCCGTATTCGACGGTGTACCAGTAAAGCCTGGTGATCATCTCGTCGCCGCCGAGCGCAATCACGCTATCGGCCTTTTTGCCATACATCTGCATGAAGTCGGCAAAGACCGGCTGCGTCAGGATCGGCACGTGACCGAAGAAATCGTGGAACATGTCGGGCTCGACGATGTAGTCGAGCTCCTTTTGGGTTCGCAGCCAGTTGGTGACCGGGAAGCGGCGGTTGGCGAGGTGGTCGAAGAACGGCTGGGCGGGGATGAGCCCCGGCACGGCGACGATCTCCCAGCCGGTGAACTTGCGCAGCTTCTCGCTGACCGCACCGAAATCCGGGATCTTGTCGAGAAGGCCGAGCGCCGCAACGCCATCGAGATAGGAATGATGGGCGAGCTTTCTGGTCAGCTTCGTCTGGCGGTCGCACAGTGTGCGCCACACCGCCTGTTCTTCGTCGTTATAATTGTAGCCCTGCGCCACGGTGAAATCGGCACGGCAGACCGAATAATCGCCGCGAAGACCTCGCGCCGCGCATTCGCGGGCATAGTCGGCAACGTTCATTGTCATGGCTTGCTCTCCCTGGAAATCATGATCAGCGGATTGCCGGAAATTCTAGCCGGATGGCGCGAGGCAAATCAGCTTTGATGGTGGCTCAAACGCAGGGTTGGAGGTAAAAGGCTCCACGATCGAGCTTTGGGAGAGTGAAAATGCCTCAGTTTGACGAATTCGAGATCAAGATGCTCGACATCCTGCAGCGCGACGGTCGCAAGCCGGTCTCCGAATTGGCGCATGAGATCGGCCTGTCGACGACACCTTGCGCGCGGCGCTTCGAGGCTCTTCAGCAGGCGGGCATCATCAAGGGCTTCGCCGCGGTGCTCAGCCGCCGCGCCGTCGGTCTGATGGTCGAGGTCTTCATCCAGGTGCGCCTCGTAACCCACAGCGACGGCTCGCCCGAAAACTTTATCGCCGCCGTGCAGCGAATGGACGAGGTGTCGTCGTGCTGGACGATGACTGGAGACTACGATTTCCTGCTGCATGTCATGGTGCCGTCGGTCGACGAACTCAATGCCTTCGTCATGCACCGGCTGATGCGGCTCGAAGGCGTGCGCGACGTACACACGCAGCTAGTGCTGCAGAACATCAAGGGGCCCGGCCATGTGCCGCTGGCACATCTCAGACGATAGGCATTTCTGCGGAAAAGCTGCACACAAACTGCTGAAGCGAGCCAATCTCCAGAGCTAGATCGCCGACTACGACATGCGGACCGCCATTGCATAAGGCCCGCCATGAAAATCGTCCTGATCAACCCGCCACATACAGCTATCGGCAGCCGCGTGCCGGACGACCATCTGCCGCCGCTCGGTTTGCTGGCACTGGGCGGTCCGCTGATCGACGCGGGACATCAAGTGCGGCTTGTGGACGCCGAATTCGGGCCGATGGCGCTTGCCACGCTGGTCCGGGACGCCTTGAGCGATCATCCCCACTGCATTCTGATCGGCCATTCCGGCTCGACCTCTGCGCATCCGACAGCCCTGCTGATCGCCGGCATGGTCAAGGACATCCAGCCAGCGACAATCCTGATCTATGGCGGCGTGTTTCCGACCTATCATTGGCGCGACATACTGGCTGAAACGAATGTCTTCGACTTCATCGTGCGCGGCGAGGGCGAGGCGACCATCGTCGCGCTGGTCGAAGCGCTTGAAAACCGCAAGCCGCTGTCGGATGTGGCGGGCGTCGCCTTTCCTGACGATTTGCGGCGGCCCTTCGCCACCAAGCCGGCAAGGACGATCGCCAACCTCGATGACTACCGCGTCGGCTGGGAACTGATCGATGTCAGCCGCTACAGCTATTGGGGAGGCAAGCGTGCGGTGGTCATGCAGTTCTCGCGAGGCTGTCCGCATCTGTGCAACTATTGCGGCCAGCGCGGCTTCTGGACGCGCTGGCGGCACCGCGACCCCGTGAAGTTCGCGCGGGAGATTGCCTGGCTATACCGCGAGCATGGCGTCGAACTGATCAACCTTGCCGACGAGAACCCGACGTCGTCCAAAAAAGCCTGGCGCGCCTTTCTCGATGCGATGATCGCCGAGAATGTGCCGGTGCTGATCGTCGGCTCCACCCGCGCCGACGACATCGTCCGCGACGCCGACAGTCTGCATCTTTATCGCCAGGCCGGCGTCATCCGCTGGCTGCTTGGCATGGAAAACACCGACGAGCAGACGCTTGCATTGATCCGCAAGGGCGGCAGCACCTCATCCGACCGCGAGGCGATACGGCTGCTGCGCCTCAACGGCATCTTGTCGATGGCGACCTGGGTGGCCGGTTTCGAGGACGAAGGCTTGCGCGACCTCTGGCGCGGCTTCCGCCAGCTGATCGCTTATGACCCCGACCAGATCCAGGCGCTCTATGTGACGCCGCATCGCTGGACGCCGTTCTTCAGGATTGCCAGGGACCGCAAGGTGATCCAGCTGGACGCCCGCCTGTGGGACTACAAGCATCAGGTCCTGCGGATGACCCGCCTCAAGCCGTGGATGCTGTTCTTCGCCGTCAAGCTGATCGAACTGGCGGTGCAGTCGCGGCCCAAGGCCTTGGCGCGCATCCTGTTCCACAAGGATCCGGAGCAAAGGCATTCGATGCGCTGGTACACCAGAATGGGCCGCCGCGTCTGGTTTCGCGAAGTCTGGGGCTTTCTGGTCCGCGACCGCCGCCTCAAAAATGGCCCGACGCTCGCCGAATTCTGGGGCGCGCCGCAAGACGAGGAAGAGGAATCGATGGTTGTCGAACGCCTGCCGCGTAAGTCCGTGACCGCTATTTCGTCAAACGCTTGAGCCCCTCAGACACCCGGCCTCACGGCACGATCAGCGTGCCGGCGCCGTGTTCGGTGAACAGCTCGAGCAGCACCGCATGCGGCGTCTTGCCGTTGAGGATGACGACGCCTGCGACGCCGCGCTCGATTGCCTCGATGCAGGTCTCGACTTTGGGGATCATGCCGCCCGAGACCGTGCCGTCCTTGATCAGGGCCTTGGCCTCGGCCACGGTCAGCTCGTCGATCAGCTTCTTGTCCTTGTCGAGCACGCCGGGCACGTCGGTAAGGAACAGCAGGCGCGTCGCCTGGCAGGCGCCGGCGATGGCGCCGGCAAAAGTGTCGGCGTTGATGTTGTAGGTATGGCCGTCGCGGCCGGGCGCCACCGGCGCCAGCACCGGGATCATTTCGGACCGCGCCAGGAGGTCGAGCAATGTGCGGTCGACCTCGACAGGCTCACCAACGAAGCCCAGGTCGAGCACCCGTTCGATGTTGGAATCCGGATCGATCATGGTCTTTCGCGCCTTTTCGGCAAACACCATGTTGCCGTCCTTGCCGCACAGGCCGATCGCCCACTCGCCCTCGGCATTGATCAGCGCGACGATCTCCTTGTTGATCGACCCGGCCAGCACCATCTCGACAATCTCGACGGTCTTCTGGTCGGTGACGCGCAAGCCGCCCTCGAATTTGGATTCGATGCCCATCTTGCTGAGCATGGCGCCGATCTGCGGCCCGCCGCCATGCACGACGATCGGGTTGACGCCGGATTGTTTCAAAAGTGCGATGTCGCGGGCGAAAGCCTTGCCGAGCGCGATGTCGCCCATCGCGTGGCCGCCATATTTCACCACGACCGTCTTGTTCTCGTAGCGCTGCATGTAGGGCAGCGCCCTTGAAAGCAGCGCGGCCTGCATTTCGGCGGTGGCGGCGATATCCGTCATCGGCGTGGTTCCCAGCTTGGCATGAACGGCGGCGTCTTAGCGGGAATTAGACGACGGGGCAAACGGCTTTGCTGTCACGATCGATCAAATCACCGCCTATGCCGGCCGCTGCAGCGGCGCCCGTCGGCCCAGCCAGCCCGAGATCCTTTCCATCTGCGCGGCGAACGACAAAAGCGTTTCCTCGTCGCCGGGGCGGCCGGCGGCCTGGACGCCGAGCGGCAGGCCGGCATCGGTGACGTAAACCGGAAGCGTGATCGACGGTTGCCCGCTGACGTTCTGGATCGCCGGCCAGTGGGTGAACCACAGGCTCTTGTCCATCAGCTGGCCGAATAGCGGCTTGAACTTCAGCAGGCCGGCGAGGCGCAGTCTGTCCAGGACATTCTCGATGAATTCGTCGGCGCCTTTCGGGTCCATGGTGCCGCAGGCGAGCGGCGGGTGCGCGATGACAGGCATCAGCACTGCATCATAGTGCGCGGTTTCGGTGATAAGCCGGCGCGAGGTTGCGTGCAGCCGCTGCAGGCCGGCATAGATTTCGCCGGCCGAGAGGATTTCACCGAACCGGCTCATCACGCGCGTGGCGCGTTCGATGTCGCCTGAGATGGAGCGGCCGACGCGCAAGGCCTCGCCACGCATCGTGCCGGCCACCGCCGCGGCGACGGTTCTGGCGAAATCGGCGATGAAATCACGATCGATATAGGGCAGGTCGATCTCCTCGACGCCGTGCCCGCCTTCGCGCGCCAGCGCAATCGCCGCATCCAGAGCTTTCAACGTCTCTTCGGATATCGGCAAGCCGAGCGGCGATTTTCGATAGAAGGCGAGCTTGAGCTTGCCCGGATCGCGCCCGGCGGCCGCAGTGAAACTGCCGTTCGGCGAGGGTGCCGCGTAGGGCGACAGCGGGTCGGGCCCGTGGGTCAGGTCGAGCAGCAGGGCCGTATCGCGCACGGAGCGGGCCAACGCATGGTCGACGACGAAGCCGTACCAGCTTTCGGTGACGAGCGGCGTCAAGGGTACGCGGCCGCGCGAGGTTTTCAGCCCGACCAGCCCGGTGCAAGCGGCAGGCACCCTGATCGAGCCGCCGCCATCCGAGGCATGCGCCACCGGCACGACGCCGGCCGCGACCAGCGCAGCCGCACCGCCCGAGGAACCGCCGGTCGTATGCGCGGTGTCCCATGGATTGCGGGTGACGCCGTAAGCCACCGACTCGGTCACCAGCCTCAGCCCGTGTTCGGGTGCGGTGCTGGTGGCGATCGGGATCAGGCCGGCGGCCAGATAGCGTTCCGTCATCACCGAACTGAAATCGGGGGTGAAAGCTGGGATGCGGCTGCCGCCATGCGTCGGCACGCCTTTCATGGCGATGCCGAGGTCCTTCAGCGCAAAGGGCACTCCGGCAAGCGGCAGCTTGTGGTCGACGGTTTTCGCTCGCGCCCGCGCCGCCTCAAAAAGCGGTTCGGCGATGGCGTTGATCTCCGGCAGGGTGGCCTCGGCCCGGGCGATCGCCGCATCGACGAGATCTTGCGGTGTGATCTCTCCCTTGTGCACGAGTGCGGCCTGGCCGGTTGCGTCATGCTCCCACAGAACCCGCTCGATCGACATGGTCGCCCTCCCGCTCATTGCAAGCTAGCGGGCGGCGATTTCATTGGCAATCGACGCTGGCGCTGCCGGTGCGCAAGACCATTTCAGTCGTTGCAAATACATTACAATCGCCTAATTTGGCGGCGAATGACGCCGCAGGACATCAGCAACCTGATTGTCCGGACTTCGATGAAGGACCGGGCTGCGTTCGATCTGCTCTACCGGCAGACCAGCGCGAAACTTTTCGGCGTCTGCCTTCGTGTATTGAAGGATCGGGGAGATGCTGAAGAAGCGCTTCAAGAGGTCTTCGTCAAGATATGGACGAAGGCGGACCGTTTCGCCGTTTCGGATCTGAGCCCGATCTCCTGGCTGGTGGCCATTGCGCGCAATCATGCGATCGATCGGATCAGGGCGCGGCGAGAGCCTGCCGCCTATATCGATGCCGCGCTCGACGTGGCCGATCCGGCGCCGGGGCCGGAGACCATGGCCGTGGCGGGCGGTGAGTCCGAACGCATCTACCATTGTCTCGAGGAATTGGAGAAGGACCGGGCGGCGGCCGTTCGGGGCGCCTATCTGGATGGCAAAAGCTATGCCGAACTGGCGGAGCGCTATGGCGTACCGCTGAACACGATGCGGACCTGGCTGCGGCGCAGCCTGTTGAAACTGAGAGAATGCCTGGAGAGATGACGCTGGCTGACGACAATGGACCGGAACGTGGGGGCGACGACCTGTTCGCCGCCGAATACGTTCTTGGCGTTCTGGCCGCCGATGAACGCGAGATCGCGTCGCGCCGCATTGATGCGGACGCCGCCTTCGCGCGCCTTGTCGATGCCTGGGAGGCGCATCTTTCGCCGATGGCCGCCGCCTATCCGGAGACAGAGCCTCCGATCAGGGTCAAGGAAGCATTGGACCGCCGGCTTTTCGCTGCAGAGCCGCGCGCCGGCCTGTGGTCGAGCCTTGGCTTCTGGCGCGGTCTTGCCGCCGCCGCCATTGCGGCGCTGGCGATCTACATCGCCGTGCCTTACTTCCGCCCGTCCACCGAGCCGCCGCAGGCGCGGCTTGTCGCCTCGCTGGCGGCCGAAGGCAGCGACGTCAAATATCTCGTCGTCTACGATGCCGCCCGTCACGAGGTCGGTCTTTCCCACGTTTCCGGCGAGCGGGCCGCCGGCAAGGACTTCGAGCTGTGGATGATCGAAGGCAAGAAGGCGCCGGTGTCGATGGGCGTCATCCCGGCCGGTGCGACCGCGCATTTGGCCATCCCGCCCGCCGTCCAGGAGAAATTGGCGCAAGGCGCCGTGCTTGCGGTCAGCGTTGAGCCGGCCGGCGGTTCACCGACCGGCCAGCCGACTGGACCGGTGGTCGCAGCGGGCGATCTGAAGAGCATCTGACCGCTTCTCATCGCGGGAAGCAGACCTGAAATCTATCTCCCGCGATGTAGACGCCTGCAAAGCTTGTTGGCGGCTGTCGATCCGAGCCCGGCAAATTGCAGCGACAAATATTTTTTTGCGGAGAGGGCGAAACTCCAGCATTTCTATCGCGTATCTCCTTGCGTTCCCAAATGAGGGGAACGATAACCCGAGGAGGTTGAAATCATGCGTAAATTCGCCACCCTTTTGCTTGCCGGCACGGTCGCCATTTCCGCGCTCGCCACCATTGCCTATGCTCAAAATCCGATGGTCGGCGGCGCCGCCATGTATGCCCAGAAAAACATCGTCGAAAATGCTATCAACTCGAAGGACCACACGACGCTGGTCGCTGCCGTCAAGGCAGGCGGCCTGGTCGATACACTGCAAAGCGCTGGCCCCTTCACTGTGTTCGCGCCGACCAACGAGGCCTTTGCGGCACTTCCAGCCGGCACGGTGGAGACGCTGCTCAGGCCTGAAAACAAGGACAAGCTTGTCAAGATCCTGACTTGCCATGTCATCGGCGCCAAAGCGATGGCCGCCGACGTCGCCAAGATGGTCAAGAACGACGGCGGCACCCACAAGGTCAAGACGGTCGGTGGTTGCGAACTGTCGCTCAAGGCCGACGGCGGCAAGGTCACCGTGACCGACGAGAACGGCAACGTCGCCAATGTGACGATCGCCGATGTCGAGCAGTCCAACGGCGTCATCCACGTCGTCGACAAGGTTCTCCTGCCGAAGATGTAACAAACGCACGCTGCCGGCGAAGATATCGCTAAGGGCCTCCCTGCGCACGCTCCGCGCCGTTCACGCAAGATGTGGATAGGCGCGGAGTCCCGCTTTGAGGACAGCGATCGTCACCGGCTTTTGATTTCCGTGTGGCGGTCGAATTTGGCACAAGCAATGACAGGAGGAATGGCCATGAACCGTCGCGAGCTTCTTTTGAGTGGTGCGGCAGCCATTGGCGTTGTCGCAGGCGCCACCGCGCTGCGCATGGGCGGAGCCCAGGATGCACGCGCGGCTGAGACTTTCGAGGTTACCAAGACCGAAGCCGAGTGGCGCGCCATCCTGTCCGACGCGGCCTTCAATGTGCTGCGCAAGGAGGGCACGGAATACCCGGGCACCAGTCCGCTGCTCAACGAGCACCGCAAAGGCATCTTCGCTTGCGCCGGCTGCGGCCTGCCGGTCTATTCGTCAGAGACCAAGTTCGATTCCGGCACAGGCTGGCCGAGCTTCTGGCAGGAAATCCCGAATTCCGTCGGCAAGACCGTGGACAGGTCTTTGGGCATGACCCGCACGGAGGTCCATTGTCGCCGCTGCGGCGGCCATCTCGGCCACGTATTCGACGACGGTCCGCCGCCGACCGGGTTGCGACACTGCATCAATGGCGTTGCCCTGACCTTCAAGCCGGCGACCGGGTGAGGACGGCTGCGACCCTGACTTTGTCGGAGCGCGAGAGGACTTCGTAATGGTTGATTTTGCGCATGACCCCGAAAATCGCTTTTCGGGGTCATGCGCGAGGGCGCCAGGCGGGGGATCCAGCGCGCCTCAATGGCCTCCGCCACCGCCGCCCTGAGCGGCTGGCTTGCGGATCACCAGGGTGAAGAGCCCAAGCGTCGCGAACAAAACCGTCAGCATGAAGAATACGTCCATGAACGACAGCAGCGACGCCTGCTGCTGGACCATGCCTGACAGTTTGGAGATGGCCGCCTTGGAGGCGTCTAGCCCGGCGGTCTGCTCGAAGTTGAGCGTCATGTTCTGCAGCTTCTGCTGCGCAGCGGCACTTCCCCATTGCACGTGCTCGGAAAGCCTGGCGTAGTGGAAGGCATTGCGGTCGATCAGCACGGTGTTGATGACTGCCAGGCCGACGGCGCCGCCGAGATTGCGGGTCAGGTTGAACAGGCCAGACGCATTCTTCAGCCGCTCCGGCGGCAAGGTTCCGAGCGCAATGTTGTTGATTGGCACCATACAAAGCATCATCGAGCAGCCGCGCAGGATCTGCGGGATCAGCAGTTCATAGAAATCCCAGTCGGCGGTGAGATGCGTCATCCACCAGGTCCCCGTGGCGAAGCCGAAGAAGCCGATCATCATCATGATGCGCGGGTCCATCTTGTTCGACAATATGCCGGAGATCGGCGCAGTGAAGAACATGGCTAGGCCGCTGACGAACAGCGCCTCGCCGATCATCATCGAATCGTAGCCGCGGATCCGCCCCAGGAACACCGGATAAAGATAGGTCAGACCGTAGAGGCCGATGCCGACGACGAAGGAGAACAACGAGCCGAAGGCAAAATTGATATTGCTGAAAGCCCTCAGATCGACAATCGGCTCCTCGGCGGTGAACACGCGCCAGAAGAACAGCACCGCGCCGAAGGTCATGATGACGGCGCAGATGAACACCGCCTGATCCTGCAGCCAGTCGTTGTTGGGACCCTCCTCCAGCACATATTCCATGCAGCCCAGGAAGGCGGCCATGCCGGCAAGCCCCCACCAGTCGAACTTGCTGAACAGCTTGAGATTGGGTTTGTCGAAGTCGATCAGCGACCAGGCGGCCGTCGTCACCAGAATGCCGGGCACGACGTTGACCAGGAACAGCCAGTGCCAGGACATGGCATGGCTGATATAGCCGCCGACGGTCGGGCCGATGGTTGGCGCCAGCGTCGCCACCAGGCCGATCATCGGCGAGACGATGGCGCGGCGCGACGGCGGGAAGATGGTGAAGGCGGCTGCAAAGACGCTCGGGATCATGCCGCCGCCGATGAAGCCCTGCACGGCGCGGTAGACGATCATCTGGTCGATATTGGTTGCGGTCGCCGCCAGCGCGCTGGCCGCCGTGAAACCTGCCGCCGAGATTGTGAACAGCACCCGCGTCGACAGCATCCGGCTGAGGAAGCCCGACAGCGGGATCATCACCACCTCGGCAATCAGATACGCCGTCTGCACCCACGGAATCTCGTCCGAACTGGCGCTCAGGCCCGCCTGGATCTCGGCCAGCGAGGCCGAGACGATCTGGATGTCCAGGATCGCCATGAACATGCCGAACACCATTGCCAGGAAGGCGATGACGCGGCGCGTCGAGATGTGGTCGACCGGCACCGGCATGGCTGGCGCCGGCGCCGATCCTGCAGTTAGGGTTGCGGTCGCCATGACCCTTGCTCCCGGTTCCGCTTTACTTCGATGCCGAAGGCGCGGTGCGGCTGTCGACGGCGACGACGACGCTCAGGCCGGCGCGCAGCTTGCCCGTCTTCAGCACATCCGCGGGCACGTCTATGCGAACCGGAACGCGCTGCACCACCTTGGTGAAATTGCCTGTGGCGTTTTCCGGCGGCAGCAGCGAGAACACTGCTCCCGAAGCCGGGGCCAGCGACGACACGGTACCCTCGATGTCCTGACCGTCGATCGCGTCGACCGACACTCTGACCTTTTCACCAGGCACCAGCCGGGCAAGCTGGGTCTCCTTGAAGTTGGCAACGATGTAGAGCTTGTCCATTGGCACGATGACGGCGAGCTTCTGTCCGGGGCTGATCAGGTCGCCCTGCTCGACCGAGCGGTTGCCGACCACGCCGTCATAGGGTGCGCGCAGCACGGTGAAGGACAGATCCCGCACCGCCTTGTCGTGGGCAAGCTGCAGCGAGCCCAGCGTGCTTGCCGATTCCGCCCGCTGCGCCTGGAGCACGCCGATATTCGCCTGAGCCGCCGCGATCTGCGCGTCGGCGCCGGCTAGTGCGGCATTGGCTTGCTCGACCGCCGTCTGGGCATCGTCCAACTGGGCCTGGGTACCGACGCGGGTCTTGAGCAACTGGGCGGCACGAACCTGAGCTCGCTTCGCATTATCGGCCGCGGCCTGGTCGGCGGTCTTCTGCGCCTGCGCCTGCTTGAGCGAGGCGCGCGCCGCCTCGGTCTGGGCATCGATGCGGTCGAGCGTCTTGCTCAACGTGGCGATCTGCGCCTCGGCCTGGGCAACGGCTATCTTGTAGTCACCGTCATCGACGATCAGCAGCGGGTCGCCGGCCTTCACCTGCTGGTTCTCGGTCACTTTGACCTGATCGACATAACCCGAGATTTTTGGCGAGATGAACGCGGTGTCGGCCTGGACATAGGCATCGTCAGTCGTGATCATGAAGCGCCCGTCGGTCCAGTAATCATAGCCATACCAGGCGCCGGCGCCCAGCAGGGCCAGGCCGATGATGGGCAACAACATCGAGCGCATCGAGCGCTTCTTCTTGGCGGGAGCCAGCGGGGTGACGTCGGCGGGCTTGAGAGGGGTTTCCGGCGCTTCGATCGCAGGCTGGACCTTGGCACTGGGGAAGGGGCGGACTTCGGCACTGGTGGGCGCGTTCGAGGACATGATATCTCTCTAAATTAACTGGCGCTGAATTTTGTCAGACTGAACCGTTCGGTTCGATCTCGACGTTGACTTAGCGCTTAAAGAGGACCATATCAAGAGCAATCGAACCGGATGGTTCGAATTATTTTACGAGGTGTGACATTATGGCCGAAGCCCCCAAGGCCGCTCCTTTGCCTGATTCAGGCCCATTGCCCAGCGCTGGCAAGGACCAGTGCGATCTGCTGGACAGCCTGCCGCGCGGCCGCCCGGCCGCGGGTCAAGACCCGGTCAAGCGCAGCCAGATCATCGACGGTGCGCGCCGTGTCTTCATCGAAAAGGGCTTCGAAGCCGCGTCGATGAACGACATTACGCGCGAGGCCGGCGTGTCCAAGGGCACCATCTATGTCTACTTTGCCAACAAGGAAGAGCTCTTCGAAGCGCTGATCGAGGAAGAGCGCGGCACGATTTTCAAGAACATGTATGAGGTGCTCGACCAGATCGGCGACCTTCGCCAGACGTTGGTGAAGTTCGGCATCGTGCTGTCCATGAAGATCACTTCGGCGCGGGTCATCCTGGCGCAGCGGACGGTGATCGGCGCGTCGGAACGCATCCCGGAGCTTGGTGCCCGGTTCTACGAACGCGGCCCGAAGCGTGGCCATGACAGGGTCGTCGTTTTCCTCAACATGGCTATCGAACGCGGCCTGCTGAAGATCGACGACGTCGAGCTTGCCGCCTATCAGTTCACCGAACTGTGTCTGGCCGGTCTTTTCCGCCAGTGCATTTTCGCCTATCGCACCAAGGCGCCAAGTGTGGCCGAGATCGAACACATCGTCAGGTCGGGCGTCGATGTGTTCCTGAAGGCCTACGGCACCGAACAGCTTGCAGAGCAGGAACGGGCCTCCAGCCCCGCCTGACAGGCTGCCAGGGTCGGTGGCCTATCCGCCATTGGCGGCGAGCACGATCGCCGCACGCAGTTCCTCGAGACCCTCGCTCTTTTCCGACGACGTGGCGAGCACGAAGGGAAAGGCCGCCGGGCGTTTCTTGATCTTCTGGAGCGTTTCCTCGATCAGCCGCGGTACCCCCGCCGCTTTGATCTTGTCGGTCTTGGTCAGCACGATCTGATACGACACCGCCGCCTTGTCGAGCAGCGACAGCACCTCGTCGTCCTTGGCCTTGATGCCATGGCGGGCATCGATCAGCACGTAGACGCGCTTCAGCGTCACCCGGCCCTTGAGATAGTCGAACACGAGCTTCGTCCACTCGTCGACCTTTTCCTTCGGCGCCGTGGCGTAGCCATAGCCCGGCATGTCGACCAGCGCCATCGGCGGCAGGTCGGCGCCCTCTCCCGAAAATCCGCCCGGCACGAAATAGTTGAGCTCTTGCGTGCGGCCCGGTGTGTTGGAGGTGCGCGCCAGCCCCTTCTGGTTGACCAGCGCGTTGATCAGCGACGATTTGCCGACATTGGAGCGGCCGGCAAAGGCGATCTCGGGCGGTCCCTCCGGCGGCAGGAATTTCATCGCCGGCACGCCGCGGATGAAGATCCAGGCTCGCGTGAACAATTCGATGCCGATCGTGGTCTTGTTCAACGCGTTCAAACCGCCGCCTCCAGAAGAAAAATGTTGCTGCCACGAATAGCATCGAGATTGCGGCTGATCTTTTCCACTGGCCAGTGCCACCACGCCAGCGCCAGCAGCCGCCGGATGGTCCTGTCATCGAAGCGCATCTTCACCACTTTGGCCGGATTGCCGGCGACGATCGCATAGGCCGGCACATCGTGCGTCACCACCGACTTTGCCGCGACGATGGCGCCGTCGCCGATCTTCACGCCCGGCAGCATAACCGCTTCCATGCCGATCCAGACGTCGTTGCCGACGATTGTGTCGCCACGCACCTCCTTCGACCATGTCGCCGGGTCGAAGCCTTCCTCCCAGCCGTGACCAAAGATGTTGAACGGATAGGTCGAAAAGCCGGACATGGCGTGATTGGCGCCGTTCATGATGAAGCGCGCGCCTTCGGCAATGGCGCAGAACTTACCGATGATCAGCCTGTCGCCGATGAACGGATAATGATGCAGCACGCATTTTTCGGCGAATTTGTCGGGTCCGTCAGGGTCGTCATAATAGGTGAAGTCGCCGATCTCGATATTCGGCGCCGTCACCAGCGGCTTCAGAAAGCCGACGCGCGTGTGCAACGGGATCGGATGCTTGATCGATGGATTGGGTCCGGTCATATCGAGCTCCGTCGGGCAACTGCCAGCCAGGTCAAAATAGCGCGATCCGTCCGGCAGTACCAATCGCTTAATCCAGGCGGGCAGCCTGTGCAAAAAGCCCCGGACGAACCGGGGCTTTCTGGTTTCGCACTATCGGAGCGCCGGCTATTCCGCCGGCGACGGTTTCTTGCGGAACAGCGCGACCAGATTGTCCCACAATTCGATCTTGGCGCCCTGCCGCTTCATGATCACGCCCTGCTGCAGGATCGACAGCGTGTTGTTCCAGGCCCAGTAGATAACGAGGCCGGCCGGAAAACCCGCCATCATGAAGGTGAAGATCACGGGCATCCACGTGAAGATCGCCGCCTGCGTCGGGTCCGGCGGCGTCGGGTTCATGCGCATCTGCAGGAACATCGTCACGCCCATGATCAGCGGCCAGACGCCGATCATCAGCATGTGCGGCAAGGTAACGGGGATCAGCCCGAACAGGTTGAAAATCGATGTCGGGTCCGGCGCCGCCAGATCCTGGATCCAGCCGAAGAACGGCGCGTGCCGCATCTCGATGGTGATGTAGAGCACCTTGTAGAGCGAGAAGAACACCGGGATCTGCAATGCCACCGGCCAGCAGCCGGCGAGCGGATTGATCTTCTCGGTCTTGTAGAGCTCCATCATCGCCTGCTGCTGCTTCATCTTGTCGTCCGCGTATTTCTCGCGGATCTCGAGCATCTTGGGCTGCACCTTCTTCATGTTCGCCATCGACGCATAGGACTTGTTGGCGAGCGGGAAGAACAGCGCCTTGACGATGACGGTGGTGGCGAGGATCGCCAGACCGAAATTGCCGAAGAATTTGTAAAGCGTGTCGATCAGCCAGAACATCGGCTTGGTGATGAAATAGAACCAGCCCCAGTCGATCAGCAGATCGAACTGGCGGATATGACGGTCCTTTTCATAGGCGTTGATCGTCGAAACTTCCTTGGCGCCGGCGAATATCTCCGACTCCACGGTCGTCGATTGCCCGGGAGCGATTGTGACCGGATCGGACAGGAAATCGGACTGGTAGCTGTGCGGATGGGGCCCGCTTTTGAACTCGAAATAAGAGAATTTGGGCTGAAATTCGCGGCCGCTCGGCGGCACCAGGGTCACCGCCCAGTATTTATCGGTGATGCCGAGCCAGCCGTCGGTCGACTTGCCTGGCTTGAATTCTCTCTCCGATTCGACCTTGGAGTATTTGTACTCTTGCAGGCCTTCGCTGCCGGTAACACCGATCAGGCCTTCGTGCAGCACATAAGTGCTGGCGATAGCCGGCTTGTCGAAACGGGTGACGCGGCCATAGTTCGACAACGTCGCGGGTGCCGAGCCCCCATTCTGGACCGTGTCGGACACGGTGAACATATATTGGCTGTCGACAGAGAAGGTGCGCTTGAAGGTCAGGCCCTTGTCATTGGTGAAGGTCAGCGTGACCGGCGTCGCTGGCGTCAGAGTCGCATTGCCATCGGTCTGCCAGACCGTGTCAGGGCCGGGCAGCCTGCCCACATCCGGCGTGCCGGAAAAGCCGATCTCGGCGAAATAGCCGTTCGGCAGGGACGCCGGGTTGAGCAACGCGATCTCGGGCGAAGTCTTGTCGACCGTCTCCGTGTAGTGCTTGAGCCGGAGGTCGTCGAGGCGCGCACCGGTGAGGTTGATCGAGCCTTCGAGGCTCGGCGTGTCGATCTTGACGCGGCTGGTCGAGGCAATCGCCTGGTCGCGGCCGGCCGCGGTGACGGCTTCGCCGCCAGGCGCGTTCGGAATGGCGCCCGGCTGCACCGGTGTTTCGCTGGCGCCCGGGCTGGTGCCTTGGGCGGCCTTCTTCTGCTCCGCCACGCGCTGCTCTTCGATGCGGGCGGCTTCGCGCTGCATCTCGCTGCGCGGCATCACATAGAAATATTGCCAAAGCGCCAGGATCAGCACCGACAGTGCGATGGTGATGAAGAAGTTGCGGTTGTTTTCCATCGAAGCCCTTGGCCTATCGTGTTCCACGCAATCTGCGGGAGAGTTCGGCCTTCAACTGGCCGAACGGAGTGGTAAGCACGTCTTCGCGCCCGACGATGACATAATCATTGCCGGGCGCCATGTCATCGGCGGCATGCGTGCGCACGGCCTCTCTGAGCCGCCGCCGGATGCGGTTGCGAACGACGGCGTTGCCGACCTTCCTGGTGACGGTGTAGCCGACGCGCGGCGCCTCGCTGTCGCCGCGGCCCAGGACCTCGACGAGGAAAAGCCGCCCGCGGCGCTTTTCGCCGCGGCGGACAGCCAGGAATTCCGCGCGCTTCAGAAGCCGCTTGGGATGGGCACCCGTTGGCTTGCCGGTTGCGGGCAACGATCTTGTCTCTCGCTTGGTGCTCAGGCGCTGAGACGCTTGCGGCCGCGGTTGCGGCGGGCTGCGACGACGCCGCGGCCACCTTTGGTGGCCATGCGGGCGCGGAAACCGTGCCTGCGTTTGCGGACGAGTTTGGACGGCTGGTAAGTACGCTTCATTTGTTTAAATACCGCGGGGTGCGGCCCTTCTTGATTCTGTCACTTTGTAACAGGAGCTTTGCCGGGCCGGTTTTGGCGCGATCGAAACCGCGCCGGGACGAATGGCCCGAGCGTGAGCGGGCTTATAGAAAGAAGGGTTTTGGAAGTCAATCCAGCGTGTCGGGCCGGCGTTGTCGGACCGGCAGGGAAGTCCTTGCGGCCCTTTGTCCGGCTTCGACCAAGGATGAATTTGGCAAAAAAGCCGCAATCGCCTAATCTTGCCCGATCAAGCGATCGTGAAGACGAGCAGTCCCTAAGACAAGCAGCCGTGATGACAGGCAGCCGTGACGACGAGCATGAGTGAAGTCCCAGCAACCGACGAAAGCATCGCCCAGGCGAAGGCCGCCACCCGCAGGGTGCCGCTGGCGCGCGGCCTGTCGACCAAGTTGCTGCTGCTCACCATCGTCTTCGTGCTGTTGGCCGAAATCCTCATCTTCGTGCCCTGGATCGCCAGCTACAGGCTGAGCTGGCTGAAGGAGAGGCTGAGCACCGCCGCCGCGGTGTCGATCGTCCTGGTACAGGGCGAACCTGCCTCGCTGTCGCGTGCCGCCCAGAACGACGTACTGATGGCGATCGGCGCCAAGGCGATCGCCGTGCGCGACGGCGGCGTCTCGCGGCTTCTGGTCGTGGCCGAAATGCCGCCGCAGGTCGACGAGCATATCGATATCGCCAATGTCGGCATGATCGAGGGCATGACCGGCGCGCTGGACACGCTGTTTTTCGGCGGCAAGCGGATGCTGCGCGTTTTCGGGCCGGTCGGCGACAGCGACAAAGAATTCGAGCTGATCATGCCCGACCACCGCCTGCGCAATGCCATGCTGATCTATTCGCGCAACGTCGCCTTCGTCTCGCTGCTGATCTCGCTGTTCACCGCCATGCTGGTCTACGCCGCGATAGACCTGATCATGATCGGCCCGATCAGGACGATGACACGCTCGATGCTGTCCTTTTCCGAGGCGCCCGACGATCCCGGCCGCATCATTCACCCCGCCGCCCGGGCCGACGAGATCGGCGTCGCCGAACGCGAGCTGTCGCAGATGCAGGAGCGGCTGCAGAAGATGCTGACCGAGCAGAAGCACCTGGCCGATCTCGGCCTGGCCGTGTCGAAGATCAACCACGACATGCGCAACATCCTCGCCTCGGCGCAGCTCATGTCGGACCGCCTGCGCCAGGTCAAGGACCCGACCGTGCAGGCGTTCGCGCCAAAACTGCTGCGCGCGCTCGACCGTGCGGTGTCCTACTCGGAGGGCGTGCTGGCCTATGGCCGCACCCAGGAGCCGCCGCCGTCGCGCCGCAGACTGCGGCTGCGCCAGCTGGTCGAAGACGTCCAGGGCCTGCTCGACATCGAATGCGGCATCGAATTCGTCAACGCCGTCGACCCGGTGCTCGAGGTCGATGCCGATTCCGACCAGCTGTTCCGCGTGCTCACCAATCTTAGCCGCAACGCCGTGCAGGCGATGGCGGCGGACACCGAGAGCGCCGTGGTGCGCCGCCTGACCATATCGGCCGAGCGCATCGGCAGCGTCAGCCGCATCGTCGTCACCGACACCGGCCCCGGCCTGCCGCCAAAGGCGCGCGAAAACCTGTTCGCGGCATTTCGCGGCTCGGCCCGCAGCGGTGGCACCGGCCTTGGCCTGGCGATCGCCCATGAATTGATCCGCGCCCATGGCGGCACGGTGGAGCTGGTCGAATCGATCGGCGGCCGCACCACATTCGCGGTCACCATTCCCGACCAGCCGGTTCGGCTCGACCAGGCCCGCAACGGGCTGCGCCGCCCGGCGTAACGAACCGTTTCGTTACGGATCGTTTCAATCACAAAGGGTTGGTCCGAGACTACGAGCCATCGACTCGGCCGCCGTGCAACGGCTCGTTTCGTTACGGACCGTTCCGATTGGCAAATGACCGATCCAAGACGACGACATATCGGCTCGGCCGCTGCGTGAAGTGATCTTGCCTTCGCCGGCCGGCGCATGACGGCAAAACTTTTGGCCAGGATCGGCTTGCTTTTCGTAAATTCAGTCGCTAGGGAACACGTCACATCGCGGCCGGTCACCAGGATCGGATCGCGGGGCTATGCAAAGCATGGCCTGTTGCGCGCCCGTAGCTCAGCTGGATAGAGCACCAGACTACGAATCTGGGGGTCAGGAGTTCGAATCTCTTCGGGCGCGCCATTAAACTCAATGTACGGCCCGGGGACATAGGTAACAGAATCTGCCGCCACTGGCCGGAAGGTTGCCTTGAGTGAGCGCCGTCCTTGCAAAGAGCGGATGGTCCGCTGATGCTACTCAGTCGGCCTGCTTAATCTCCGGGCCCGGTTCAGTCGGCGGGCCTAGCGTGCAATCCTGGCCGGTGCATTCCTGCACCGGATCCTTCGCCGGCGGCAGACAATTTTGGCCTTCACAATGAACGGGCGGCTGCGCTGTTGCGGCTTTATTGTTCTGCGGCACAGGCCGATCCTCAGCGCGAACGGCCGGTATTCCAAGGTCGATCACGGCCGTGCACAAGAGCGCAATCCGAAGCAAGTTCATTTTCGCCTCCGCAACTGACAGCGAGACGCAGATTATATCTTCGAACTGCGGCCAACATCCTGTCACCCGCGAACGGCGTTAACAGTGCGTTTCATTGCCGGTCGGAAGGGTGTACCGATTGAGATCGAGCGTCATCCTCTTCCTGGCGAAATAGCGCCAGAAACGGAGCTTTCGGCCAGAGGTGACTGAAGCCAACCTTCCGATTTTTCTGTACACCTGTTCGAAGGGTTCGAGGTGCGTTAGGGCCTCGCATATTCGAGGTTTTCAGTTCTTTCACGGGGGAACGTAGATGACGGCATTCAACAGCGTCCGTTTCCGGGTCAAGCCGGGTAGTGAAGACGAATTCGTCGAACTGTTCAGCAGCGCTCCGCGCAATTTCGAGGGATTGCGAAAAATGGCTCTCATCAAATCGGGAGATGGCGCCTTCTTCTCGATTGGAGAGTGGGACACGTTTCAGCATATGGTCGATGCCAGGCCCAAAATGCTGGGCAATCTTGATCGGTTCCGGCATACGTTGCAGCAGCTTGAGGGCGGATATACGGATGCTGTTTCCGGCGAGGCTGTCTTCGAAACGGACGGCAGGAGCAGCGGCAGGTCGGTATAGTTTCGCACTTCGAAAAGCTTATGCCGTGCGCCACTTCCCGGCTCTATTACCTAAACCGCACATTCCCCCTGGAAAGCTCTGCCACTGACCTGCATCCCATCAGCCGCATGTCGCGTTCGATCTCGGTTCGCATCAGGCCGAGCGCCCGTTCGACGCCGGCCTGCCCGGCGGCTGCCAGCGGGAAGAGATAGTAGCGCCCGACGCCGACGGCCTTGGCGCCCAACGACAGGGCCTTCAGCACATGCGTGCCGCGCTGGACGCCGCTGTCGATGATCACGTCGATCTTGTCGCCCACCGCGTCGACAATCTCCGCCAGTTGGTCGAAGGGGCTGCGCGAGCCGTCCAGCTGTCTGCCGCCATGATTTGACAGAACGATGCCGGTGCAGCCGATGTCTACCGCCTTTCTGGCATCGGCGACGCTCATGATCCCCTTCAGGCAAAACTGGCCGTTCCAGAAGCGGACCATGTCTTCGACGTCCTTCCAATCCAGCGATGGATCGAGGATCTCGGTGAAATAGCGGCTGATGGAAAGCGCTCCGCCACCGAGATCGATATGGCCGTCCAACTGCGGCAGGCTGAATTTTTCGTGCGTCAAATAGTCGATAGCCCATCTCGGCTTGATCGCGAACTGCATCATGCCGCCGAGCGTAAGCCGAAAGGGGATGGAAAAGCCGGTCCGCAGGTCACGCTCGCGGTTTCCGCCGGTGACGCTGTCGACCGTCAGCATCATCACCTCGACGCCGGACGTCTTGGCGCGCTCCATCATGGCGCGGTTCAGGCCGCGATCCCTGTGAAAATAGAACTGATAGACCTGCGGCGTCCTGTGCTTGCGGACTTCCTCCAGGCTGATCGTGCCGAGCGACGAGACGCCGAACATCGTGCCGAACTTCTCCGCCGCCGCGGCGACGGCGCGCTCGCCGCTATGGTGAAACAGCCGCTGGAGAGCCGTCGGCGAACAATAGACCGGCATCGCCAGCTTCTGGCCCATGACGGTGACCGACATGTCGATCTGTCCAACGCCGGCAAGGACGTTGGGGACGAGATCGCAGTCCTCGAACGCCGCCGTGTTGCGCCGCAGCGTCGTCTCGTCGTCCGCGCCGCCATCGATATAATTGAAGATCGGACCTGGCAGGCGCTGTTTTGCCAGCCGGCGGAAGTCCTGAAAATTGTAGCAGCTTTGCAATCTCATGAAATCAATCGGGTATATGCCGGGCCCGATGTCAAGCCTGTGCCATTGTCGATCGCCGGCGCTCTCGCCTCAGCCCGCCAGAGCGCCAACCGACTCCCGCTCCACCAGCGGGCATTCGAGCTTGGTGATGGGATAGCGGCCACGACCGGGAGCAGCGGGGACTTCGAGCTGCTCGATCGCCCATTGTCCCATCGCCATATGCGGCAGGATCGACGTCGTCAGCGGCGGGAACAGATGCCGCGCGATCTCCTCGTCGTCATAACCGATCACCGAAATATCCCGGGGGATGTGCAGGCCGGCCTCCTTCAGCGCCTCGTAGCAGCCGATTGCGGTGCGGTCGTTCTGGCAGAAGATCGCGGTCGGCCGGTCCTTCAGCGCCAAGAGCTTGACGGTCGCGGCATAGCCGGCGCTCGCCGACCAGTCGCCTTCGACGACCAGCGCCGGGTCGAACGGAATGTCGGCCGTCGCCAGCGCCCGGCGGTAGCCCTTCAGGCGGTCCTGCGCCGCTTGCATCCAGGGCTCTCCGGTGATGGTGGCGATACGTCTGTGCCCATGGCTGATCAGGTGCCGGGTCGAGCTCTGGCCGCCGGCGATCTCGCTCGGCACCACGGCGGGGAAGGCATAGTCGGCGGTGTAGCAGTTGAGCAGGATGACCGGAATGTCGAGGCCGTAGAGATAGTCCGGCGCGACGATCTCGCGGGTGAAAATGGTCATGTAGATCAGCGCCGAAATGCCCCGCTTGGTCAGTGCCGCGATGGCCCGGGGCTCCATCATCTCGTCGCCCATGGTCTGCGCCACCAACACTACATTGCCGGCGTTCCACGAGGCTTGCCGCGCCCCTTCAATGGCGACGACCGCCTCCGGGCTGGTCGCCAACTGATCGACGGCGAAGCCGATCACGCCATCCAGCCCGTCGAATGCGGCAACAGGGGCTCGCAAGGCAGAAAACACCGGCGGCGAATAGCCCAGCGTTCGTGCGGTCTCAATCACCCGCTCTCGGGTTTGCTGCGACAGCCTTATGCCCGGCGTGTTGTTGAGGACGAACGAGACCGTCGCCTGCGAACAGCCTGCGGCCCTGGCGATGTCGGTCATGGTGACGCGGCCCTTGGGGTTTTTCCCGGACGGCTTTCGCCGTCTGGTACCCTGAAGGACCGCATCCCGAAGTGGTTCGTTCACGTCGTTAGTCCCTCGAATTTCGCATTTATAAGGCAAAGCGCTACTAATAGATATAATCTACCCTCTTACGCGATTTAGTCGCCAATCCCAAGCGGCAACGATTGGAAGACCTCTCTTTTGTGGCGAGGATCCCCCGATCCACTAATACTCTTTACTAATATCTGGCATCCCTATAACGTCAATCCATCATGCCCGGACGACATCGGACCGTGCGTGTTCGGAATGCAAGCCAGCCTGGTATCGGACGGTTCCCGTCAGCCGAAGTTCGCCTGCCGTTTCGGGAAATGTCAGACAAATCGGACTATTTACGAACGGCGAATGAGTCTCTAAAGTCGATGATCGCGGCTGGAATGGCGTCGTTCCTCGCTGCCGGAACCCTGAGGAGGAGGGCGTCCAAGCCGCGTCGGCACGTTCATCATCAGCGAAAATTACTAAGTCAAATGGGAGGTTGAATATGAAATCTGTAATACGAAATGCGTCCGTCGCCGCTGCGGCCCTGCTGCTCGGCCTGTCCGTCAGCGCAATTGCGCGGGCCGACGACAAGCCGACACTGGCCTTCGTCGTCAACGGCGCTTCCGATTTCTGGAAGGCGGCCGAAGCCGGCGTCAAGAAGGCTCAAGGCGAACTGCCCAAATACAATCTGGAGCTCAAATATCCGGAGCAGTCCTCGGTCGCCATCCAGCAGCGCCTGATGGACGATCTGGTGACGGCCGGCGTGAAGGCGATCATGGTCTCGGCCGTCGATCCCAAGACGTCGACCGACGGGCTGAACAAGATCGCCTCGGAAACGGCGTTGTTCACCACCGACAGCGACGCACCGCAGACCAAGCGTGTCGCCTATATCGGCTCTTCCAATGTCGATGCCGGCAAGCAGGCGGCAGAGATCGCCAAGAAGGCAATGCCTGACGGCGGCAAGTGCCTCGGCTTCGTTGGCCTGCTCGGCGCCGACAATGCCAAGGAACGTATCCAGGGCATGAAGGAAGGTCTCGCCGGCACCAAGATCGAATTGGTCGACGTGCGCGGCGACGACATCGATCAGGCTCGCGCCAAGAAGAACGTCGAGGACGCGCTGGTCGCCAGCCCTGACGTCACCTGCATGGTCGGCTTCTATTCCTACAACACGCCGCGCATCTATGAAGCGCTGCGCGATGCCGGCAAGCTCGGCCAGATCACCGTCGTCGGCTTCGACGACGATCCGATCACGCTGGGCGGCGTCAAGGAAGGCACCGTCGCCGCCACCGTCGTGCAGCAGCCCTTCGAATGGGCATATCAGGGCATGAAGCTGATGGCTGCCTATCTCGAGGGCGATAAGTCGGGCATTCCCGCCGATGGCCTGATCATCATCCCGACCAAGATCATCGGCAAGGACGATGTCGACGCCTACGCCGCCAGCCTCAAGGCGATGTCTGGAAACTGAGCAAATTAGGTTGCGCCGGCTCAAGGTTCGTCTTGAGCCGGCGTTCTATTGACGGGCCTCGCGAGGCCCGTCAGTCTGAGACCAAACGGCTCACCGGCTGCTGTCAGGCGTGATGAATTATTCCGACCCATCCATCGTTGCATCCACGGCCGCTCCGTTCCTGAGCCTCGACGGTGTGCGCAAGACCTATCCCGGTGTCGTCGCGCTGGACGGATTCTCGATGGACGTAAGGCCCGGCGAGGTCATCGGCCTGGTCGGCGAAAACGGCGCCGGCAAATCGACGCTGATGAAGATCCTCGGGGGCGTGACCAGGCCGGACACCGGCACCATCACCGTCGATGGCGTCGCCCATGACGGGCTGACTGTCGAGGCAAGCATCGGCTCGGGCATCGCTTTCGTCCACCAGGAACTCAACCTGTTCGAAAACCTCGACGTGGCCGCCAATATCTTCTTTGGCCGCGAACCGCTGCGCGCCGGGCCGCTCAAGCTCGTCGACCGCGCCAGGCTGCGAGCGCAGGCGGCGCCGCTGCTCAAACGCGTGGGCGCCAATTTCTCGGCCGATACGCCGGTGTCGGCGCTGTCGCTGGCGCAGCAGCAAATGGTCGAGATCGCCAAGGCGCTGTCGATCGAGGCAAGGCTGGTTATCCTCGACGAACCGACCTCGAGCCTGCCGATCGCCGAAACCGACAAGCTGCTCGGCGTCATCAAGGCGCTGAAGGCAGACGGCATCAGTGTCATTTTCATCTCGCACCGCCTTCACGAGGTCGAGCGCGTCGCCGACCGCGTCGTCGTGCTCAGGGACGGAATGCTCGCCGGAACCTTGCCGAAGAGCGCGATCAATCACGACCAGATGGTCAAGCTGATGATCGGCCGCATGCTGAAGGAGCGCGAGAAGGCCGCGGAATCGGCGCGCCCGCCGGGCTCTGTCGCGCTGTCGGTCAAGGCCATTCGCACCGCTGCCTATCCCGACCGGCCCGTCGACCTCGATGTCAGGCATGGCGAGATCCTCGGCCTCGCCGGTCTCGTCGGCTCCGGCCGGACGGAGCTGGCGCGCGTCCTGTTCGGCATCGACAAGAGCTTTGGCGGCTCGTTCCAGCTTGACGGAAAAGATCTGGTTCTTGGTTCGGCCGCGGACGCAGTGGCCAACGGTATTTTCCTCGTCCCCGAGGATCGCAAGCTGACCGGCATCCTGCTCGACCTGTCGATTGCCCAGAACATTTCGCTGCCCAATCTGCCGGCGCATTCGCGGCGCTCGCTGGTCTCGGCCGGCGCGGAATCCGCCACCGCCGAGAAGCAGAAGACCGATCTCGGCATCAGGGCGCCCTCCGTCCAGACGCGCACCGGCACGCTGTCCGGCGGCAACCAGCAAAAGGTCGTGCTGGCCAAATGGCTGGCGATGAAGCCGAAGGTGATGATTCTTGACGAACCGACCCGCGGTATCGACATCGGCGCCAAGGCCGAGATCTACGGGCTGATGCGGGCGCTGGCCGATGCCGGCGTCGCCGTGCTGATGATCTCCAGCGACATGGAGGAGGTGATCGGCGTTTCCGACCGCATTGCCGTCATGCATGAAGGCCAGATCTCGGGCATTCTCGACAAGGACCGGTTCAGCCAGGAAAACGTGCTGCTGCTGGCGGTCGGCAAGCAGCCGAAGTAGTTCGCAGGCACTGGGAGAAGACGATGAGCAAGAAAGATCTCGGCCTGCTGATCCTGATCCTGGTGGTCGGCGCGGTGGTGGCAATCATCAACCCACGCTTCCTGCTGCCGATCAATCTCGCCAACACCTCGAACCTGATCGGGTTGTTCGGCATCCTGTCGATTGGCCAAGCCTTCGTCATCATCACCGGTGGCATCGAATTGTCGGTCGGCTCGGTGGTTGCGCTGCTCGGCGTGCTGTTCATCGACTTCATCGCCACGCGCGGCATGGCCTGGCCGGTCGCCCTGCCGCTGATCCTGGTGCTCGGCGGCATCATCGGGCTGGCGCATGGCTGGCTGATCACCCGGCTCAAATTGCAGCCTTTCGTGGTGACTTTGTGCGGCCTGTTGATCTATCGCGGCGTGGCGCGCTTCTACACCGCCGACGGCACCGCCGGCTTTGCCTTCGGACAGAACTTCCCGGAACTCGAGTTCCTGACGGCGGGGCGGTCCTGGGGCGTGCCGAACAGCTTCATCGCGCTGATCGTCATCGCCGTCGTCATGTGGGTGGTGTTGCACCGGTCGGTGTTCGGGCGCTATCTCTATGCCATCGGCAAGAACGAGGAAGCGGCAAAATATTCCGGCATCCGCACCGGCCGCATCGTCATGGCCGCCTATGTCATCTGCGGCGTGCTGACGGCGCTGTCAGCTATCTATTTCGCCATGTACACACGCTCGATCTCGCCGGCGAGCCACGGCCAGTTCTACGAGCTCTATGCCATCGCGGCCGCGGTGCTCGGCGGCTTCTCGCTGCGTGGCGGCGAAGGCTCGCTGATCGGCGTCCTGCTCGGCACCGTGCTGCTGCAGGAGCTGCAGAACCTCGTCAACCTGCTCGGCATCCCGTCCTCGCTCAACTTCGCCGTCATGGGCGGGGTGATCCTCATCGGCGTGCTGGTCGACCAGCAATGGGGCGTGTTCAGGGCGCGGCGGCGGATGCTGGAAGCCACACGCAAGGGCGTGGCGGGTGCTGCCGCTGAGTGACGCAAAAATAGCTGGATGAAATACGCCGACTGCCATGGCAGGTGGCGTGAGAGAGTCAGCCGGAGCTTCGCGACAGCAGTTCAGGTCGGTCTCTATTTGGAACGAAACCCGTATCTGAGCGTTTATTTAAGCTTTGCTGCGCGGAGGCCTCCCATGCCCACGAATCCAGTTAGTACCGCCAAAGTAGGAACTCACCCCCTCCACCCGATGCTGATACCTTTTCCTGTCGCGTTTCTTGTCGGTGCGTTTGTCACCGACCTGGTTTTCTGGGGGACTGCCGATGCCTTCTGGGCACGGGCATCGATGTGGCTGATCGGGGCAGCCATCGTAATGGCCCTTCTCGCTGCGACAGCCGGTTTTATCGACTTCCTCAACGAGCCGCGCATTCGCGCCTTGTCCGACGCCTGGTACCACATGCTGGGCAACTTGACCGCGGTCGTTGTGGCACTGATCAATTTCTACCTTCGCTATGCGCAAGGCGCCGAAGCCGCGGTCCGCCCATGGGGTGCGCTCTTGTCGTTCATAGTGGTCTGCATACTGCTGTTCACCGGCTGGAAGGGCTGGGAGATGGTGTATCGGCACCACGTTGCAGTTCTGGATACACCAGCGGATGCGCCAGCGAAGCCTTCGACAACCACTGCCACGGATACTCGTCACGCTGGTCGGGACCGGCACGCCGCATGAGGCCATAATCCCGAAAACTGGATACCGATTTCCAAAAAGATATCGGTTAGACAAGTAGCGCCCATACCGAATGCATCGGATGGGCTCTACTTCAGATAAGGCCCGACATGTCGGAGAAGGCCATGGCCTTGCGCAGCACCTCGGCGAAGCGCTCGCCGGCGGCTTCACGAGGGCCGCTATTGTCGATCGAGGTGACACCCGGTCCGGACAGCGCCACATTGGCACTGCGCGCCAGCCGTGCCAGCACTTCGCCGCGCGATTCGCGACCCCGCAATGCCAGCCGCTCGGCCAGGATATCCGGTGTAGCCGTGATCTCGACGACCGCCAGATTGGCGTAGCGCTCCCGCAGCGCCGGGATGATCGCGCGCGAGACGTTGGCGATCGCGACACGGCCGTTTGAGACCGACCAGTCGACTTCGGCCGGGATGCCATAGCGCAGGCCATGCGCCTCCCAGGAAATCGCGAAGGCGCCATCCGCTTCGGCCTCGACGAAGGCAACGTCGGCGAGCGTGTCGTGATCCTCGGTGGCCGCATCGCTCGGCCGGGTGATCACCCGGCGCACGAACTCCAGCCGGCTCTCGTCGGCAAACACGGCGCGCGCATAGCCGATCACCGTGTCCTTGCCGGCACCGCTCGGCCCGACGACGGCGACGAAGACACCGTCGCGGATCGGAAATCTCGCGGCGGACAATTCACGCTCGACCGATGCCGACACCATCATGCGACCCGGCGTCCCTGCCGCCAGACCGTGCGGACGACCGGGACATGGTCGTCGACGCGCACGCGAACCAGATCGGCGCGCCGGCCGGGCTCGATGACACCGCGATCGGTGAGGCCGACCGCCTCGGCCGGGTTCTTCGAGACCATCGCCACCGCCTGTGGCAAGGAAATGCCCTCGACCACGTCGCCGAGGAAGAAGGCTGACTGGATCAGACTGAAGGGAATGTAGTCCGACGACAGGATATCGAGCAGGCCATCGCCGGCCAGCGTGCGGGCCGAGACATTGCCCGAATGCGACGCGCCGCGCATGACGTTCGGCGCGCCCATCAATACGCCGAGCCCTGCCTTTTTCGAAGCCCGTGCTGCCTCCTCGGTGGTCGGGAACTCGGCGACGCGCACACCTTGCTCGATCGCTTCGTCGACATGGCCGACGGTCGCGTCGTCATGGCTGGCGAGCACGATGCTGCGCTCATGACAAGCCGCGGCGATGAAGCTGCGGTTCGGGCTCGAATTCCTCGCCGATTCCGCCATCCGCTTTTCGCAGAATTTCTGGAAATCGCGATCGGTCAGCTTCAGCTTGCGCTGGTAGTAATAGGCGTAGGTTTCCAAATTGACGAACTGGCGCTGTCCGGGCGCATGGTCCATCAGCGACGCCAGCCTGACCCGCTCGTCGCCGTCGAAATTGGCGAAGGCCGTGAGGCAGTCCGGCGCCGAAACCTCGCAACGCAGATGGAGGAAATGGTCGGCCCTGAGCCGGTCCTGCTGTACGCTGTCCTCGATCGCGTCGGCCAGCTTGCGTATGTCGGCGGCCGTCAGGTCGGCATCCTCGTCCATGCCGACACGCAAGGCGTCGAGCACGGTGGTAATGCCGGCGGTCGCCACCTGGGCGTCATGCGCGAGCACGGCTGCGATCGGGTTCCAGCGCACTTTCGGCCGCGGCGCGTAATGGCCTTCGAGATGGTCGGTATGGAGCTCGACCAGGCCAGGGATGATGAAGTCGCCGCCCATGTCCTCGCCGCTGCGGCCAGCGCCGGGATCGATGGCGGCGATCACCCCGTCGCGCAGCACGATCGACCCTTCGACGATCTGGTCGGCCAGCACGATACGGGCATTGTCAAGAACGGTCTCGGCAGTCATTTCAGGCAGTCCTTGCAGCATTTTGCAGCCAATTGAAAATGAATTGGCGTCGCACTATCCGGTTAAAGCAAATAGCCATTTAGGCAGTTCTTCTGGCCGGGTGGCGCCCGAGCGCGTGATGCGACAGCACCATGAACGGCGCACCCGGTTCAGTTTCCACAAACAGCGTCAGCGCGTCCACCGCCACCGGCCATTGCAGCACGTCCGTAAACAGGCTGTCGATTGCTAGGCGAAGACGAGGGCTTTCCTGTGACGACACCCGGCCGGACAGCGTCATATGGAAGCGAAACGTCTCGAAGACATAGGGATAGCCCCACTGGCAGAGATTGCGGAACTCGTCGGGCTTCAGCGAATCGGGGCTGCGCCGTTCGATCTCGGCTTCCGTCAACGGCGCGCGGAAGCGGTCGAAGTCGCGCACAACGTCGTCGGCGAAGCGGTTGAGCGCCGGCAGCGGTGCTTCCGGCACCAGCGCGAAGAAGCCGTCGATCTGGCTGACGACGAGGCGCGGGATCGTAACCAGCGGCGTCGCCTCGGCAAAATCGTCGAGTGCTGCACGAAGCGACGTTTCCGTCTCGTTGGAGGCCAGTCTGAAGGGCGCCTTCAGTGTCGCATGAAAGCCATAGCGGCGCGCCGAGGCGGTATGGAAGGCAACTTCTGCCGCCGACAACTCGCCCGCAGCCTCGACCGGCTTTGTGGCGGCACCGAATGGGTCGCGGGCGAGCCAGTCGGCAGCGATCCGTGCCAGCGGTTCGTCCTGTCGGGGGGTGAAATAGATCGCGTAGCGCATCGAAAGTCCTCGTCAGCCCCGCTGCCATAGGTGATTTCCATGACGAATTGACGAAGCTTTGCGGCGTTTTCGGTAACAAAACCACACAGCCGGGTCGTTAGCCGACGATTTTTCGCTTGGACCAGCGGTTGGGGCGAAGGGGAAGTGGTTAGGCCTTCATCAGCCATTCGTGCTCGGGCGCGTTGTGGAATTTCCACGTCCGCTTCGGTCCGGCCATGACGTTGAGATAATAGAGATCATAGCCGTGGCAGGCGGCGCAGGGGTGATAACCCTTGGGGACCAGCACGACGTCGCCGTCCTCGATCGCCATCGCCTCGTCGAGCGAACGAGCACCGTTCTCGTCGGCATCGGTGTAGACGCGCTGGAAAGCAAAGCCCTGTGGCGGGTTGAGACGGTGGTAATAGGTCTCCTCGAGATAGGATTCAGCCGGCAGATTGTCCTGGTCGTGCTTGTGCGGCGGATAGCTCGATGTGTGGCCGCCGGGTGTGATGACCTCGACCACCAGCAAGGAATCGGCCGGCTTGCCCTCCGGCAGGATGTTGGTGACATAGCGCGTGTTGGTGCCTTTGCCGCGAACCTCCTGGCCGAGATCGTCGGGCGCGATGACACGGACCTGCAGACCGCCGCCCAGTCCTGGCGCTGAACAGACGGCAAGTTCGAGATCGGTATCGGCGCTCACCGACCACTCCGACCCCTGCGGCACATAGACCGACCAAGGCTTGCCTTCGAACGGCGACATGCGTTCGCCCAGCAAGCCGAGATCCTTGCCGCCGGCCTTGGCCTTGCCCTTGCCGGTGACGAACACCAGGCAGACCTCACGATCCGCGGTTTGCCCGGAAGCGCTCTCGCCGGGCCTGAGCCGATGCAGATCGAAGCCGACATAGGTCCAGCCGGCGTTTTGCGGCGTCACATGAGCGACGCGGCCGTGGCCCTTATTGGCTTTGACGAGCAGCTTCGACATGGTCATTCCTTCGGTTCGGCGTCCGCCGATGACTTGTCCTCGTCAGCCGGCTTGTAGAGATAGAAGAATTGCCAGACGGCATAGCCGGCGAAGCCGAGCGCGATCACGCCCCAGAACGGCGTGCCGGTGGCGAATTCGATCACCGACCAGACCAGGCAGACCGCGACAACGGCAACGCGCCGCCACAGCGGCCGGAAAAACGGGTGCTCGGAGTCTTTCATCGGATCACCCCCGGCATCGGATCAGCCCTTCCTCGCGAGCCTCAAGCATTGGGAAAGCCCTGTGTCTCCACCGTATAGCCGGCCGCTGTCATCACCCGCATCAATTCCTTGTAGCCGACCTGCGCCATCTTGAGCGGCGGGTTCTTCTTCGGATCCTGCTCGGCCTCGACCACGAACCAGCCCTCATAGCCATGGTCGGCGAGCCTCTGGACGATGGCGCCAAAGTCCAAGGAGCCATCTCCCGGCACGGTGAAGGCACCAAGCGCCACCGCATCGAGAAAGGATTGCCTGCTACGATCCAGCTTGTTGATCACCTCCATGCGTACGTCTTTCACATGCACGTGGTTGATGCGCCGGTGGTGGTTATCAATAGCGCGCAGCACATCGCCGCCGGCAAAGGCCAGGTGACCCGCGTCGAGCAGCAATGGAATGCCTTCTCCCGAATAGCGCATGAAGGCATCTAGCTCTGGCTCGGTCTCAACTACTGCCGCCATATGATGATGGTAGGAGAGCGGCATGCCTTGCTCTGCACACCATTCGCCGAACTGCGTGAGCCGCCGGGCGTAGGCTTTCATTTCCTCGTCCGAAAGCCTGGGCTTGCCGGCGAGCGCCTTCGAGCGGTCGCCCTGGATGGAGCGGCCGACTTCACCATAGACGATGCATGGCGCGTTCACCGCCTTGAACAGGTCGATCATCGGCTGGATACGATCCTTGTTCTTCGCCATGTCTTCGTCGACCAGCGTCCCCGAGAACCAGCCGCCGCAAAGCGTCACGTCGGCCTCTTTCAGGATCGGCAGCATGATTTGCGGATCGTTGGGAAAGCGGCGGCCCATTTCCATTCCGGTAAAGCCAGCCGAGCGCGACTGGCGCAGGCACTCCTCCAGCGACACATCATCGCTGAGTTCGGCAAGATCGTCGTTCCACCATGCAATGGGGGACATGCCCAGTTTGGCTTTCAAGTCGTCACTCCAGTTTCAGACATTCGAGGCGCGTTCGCGGATGGCTAAAGAACCCGCCCGCTCAGCGCTTCCTCATATTTCTTGCGCGCCGCATTCACTTGCGGCCGTGCCGAGACTTCCGGCACTGCGACATCCCACCAGCTTCCACCGGCCTCGGTCGAAACCAGCGGGTCGGTGTCGATGACCAGCACGGTCGTTCGCGTGTTCTTCTTCGCTTGCGCCAGCGCCGTTTCCAGCCCGGCGATCGATGGCACTTTTTCGGCAATCGCACCCATGCTCGCAGCATGCGCGGCGAAGTCGATCTCGGGCAAGGTTTCGTGACGGGCGTCCTTCAGCAGATTGTTGAAGTTGGCGCCGCCGGTCGCCATCTGCAACCGGTTGATACAGCCATAGCCGCGGTTGTCGAGCAGCACGATGGTCAGCTTGAGGCCGAGCATCACCGAGGTCGCGATCTCGGAATTGAGCATCAGGTAAGAGCCGTCGCCGATCATGACCACGACCTCTTCGTCCGGCTTGGCCATCTTGACGCCAAGCCCGCCGGCGATTTCATAGCCCATTGTCGAGAAGCCGTATTCTGCGTGGTAGGAGCCGGGCGCGCCCGCCTGCCATAGCTTGTGCAATTCGCCGGGCAAGCCGCCGGCCGCATGAAGCAGTACCACGCCGGAGCCCATGGCGCGCTGTACTGCGCCGATCACTTGCGCGTCGGACGGATAGGCGGCATTGGTCGACGCCGTCACCTTGTCGGCATCCGCTTGCCAGCTCTTCTTGCCCGTGATCGCATTGTCGGTCCAGCCTGAAGGGGCTTTCCAGCCTTTCAGCGCCGCAGCGAGTTCGGCGAGCCCTTCCGCCGCATCGGCGACCAGCGGCAGCGCCTGGTGCTTTCCGGCGTCAAAAGGCTGCACGTTGAGCCCGATGATGGTCCTGCCGGCATGCTTGAACAATGCCCAGGAGCCGGTGGTGAAATCCTGCAGTCTGGTGCCGACGGCAAGCACGACGTCGGCCTCTTCGGCCAGCCTGTTGGCCGCCGAAGTGCCGGTAACGCCGACCGCGCCCATGTTCAACGGATGATCGTCCGGGAGCGAGGATTTGCCGCCTTGCGTCTCACAACCTGGAATGCCGGCGCCTTGCACCAGTTTTGCCAGCTCCTCGGATGCCTGCGAATAGAGTACGCCGCCGCCCGCGATCACCAGCGGCTTTTTCGCCGCTTTGAGTACCGCGACTGCGGCCGCCAGTTCGTTGCGGTCCGGGCGCTGCCGTCGCGGCGTCCAGAGTCGCTCGGCAAAGAAACTCTCGGGGTAGTCATAGGCCTCGGCCTGCACGTCCTGGCACAGCGCCAGCGTCACCGGGCCGCATTCGGCGGGATCGGTCAGCACCTGCATGGCGCGGTTGAGCGCCGGCATGATCTGCTCCGGCCGCGTGATGCGGTCGAAATAGCGCGACACCGGGCGGAGGCAGTCATTGACCGTCGCCGTGCCATCGGAAAAATCCTCGGCCTGCTGCAGGACGGGATCGGGAATGCGATTGGCGAAGACGTCGCCAGGCAGAAACAGGACAGGCAACCTGTTTACATGCGCAAGTGCCGCAGCGGTCACCATGTTGAGCGCGCCGGGGCCGATCGAACTGGTCGCGGCCATGAAGCGGCGGCGGAAATTGGCCTTGGCGTAGGCGATCGCCGCATGCGCCATTGCCTGCTCGTTATGGGCACGGAAGGTCGGCAGTTCGTCGCGAACCTGGTAGAGCGCCTCGCCGACGCCGGCGACATTGCCGTGGCCGAAGATCGCCCAGACTCCGCCGAAGATCGGCACTTTCTTGCCGTGCATCTCGGTCATCTGTCGGGCAAGAAAGCGGGTCAGCGCCTGCGCCATCGTCAGGCGGATTGTCTTGGTCATGTCGGTTCCTCCGCAGTGCTTATGTCGCGCCTTCTTATGCTGCTTTGCGACCGCGCGCGGCAAGCCATGCCTCGGTCAGTTTTTCGAAACGCGATGCCATGTCGGCCACCGCCTCCTCGTCCGACATCTTGCCGGCAAACCATTGTTCGGCCGCGTTAATGAAGATGGTGCGGCCGACAGCGAAGCCTTTGACGATAGGCGCCTTGGCGGTGGCGGCGAAGGCCGCTTCCAGCTCGTCCTGCGGCGCTTCCAGGCCAAGCAGCACAATTCCACGGCACCACGGATCGTGCTTCAGGATCACCGCCTCGATCTTTGCCCATGCGCCGGCCGATGCCTGCGGTTCGAGCTTCCACCAATCGGGCTTGATGCCGAGTGCGTAGAGTTCCTCGAGCGCGCGCGGGATGGTCATGTCGTCGAGCCTGCCGTGCTTGCCGGCGATGATCTCGACCAGAAGTTCTCTGCCCACTTTCCGCGCGGCCTCGAACAAAGCGCGCAGTTTCTGCTGCTGTTCGCTCTTCAGCGCCGCGGGATCGTCGGGATGATAGAAGCACAGGCACTTGATGCAGTGGTCGACCGGCCATTCGGCCAGTTGCGAACCTATGTCTTGCGAGAACTCGAAGCGAAGCGGCCGCGAACCCGGCAACTCGACCGGCCGGCCGAGCCAGGCGAAGGAATGGTGGGCGAATTCGAACATCGCCTCGCGTCCGTATTTTTCGTCGAGCAGCATGCCGTAGCCGGCGCGGCCAGCCGCAACCTTGGCCGCAGCCTTGACCGTCAGCACCTTGAAAGCCGGGATTCGCGACGGATCGGCGCCGGCTTTTGCCGCGACATCCTCCAGCTGGACGCGGTGGTCGCAGGCGAACGCCATCAGCGAGGGGATGTCGCGCCGGCGCGTGGTCGCCCAATGGATGTGATTGATCGCCTCGTCCTTGCGCAGCGCCAGATGCTTGCTGCCGTTTTTCAGGAAGAACTGCAATTCCTCGAAAGTCGGGTATTCCGGTGCGCAGAGGAGCCGCGACACGGCAAAGGCGCCGCAGGCATTGGCCCAGGTCGCCGCCGTCGCCAGGCCTTCCTCGCCGAGCCAGCCGCGCAGGAAGCCCGACATGAAGGCGTCGCCGGCGCCGAGCACATTGTAGACCTCGATTGGAAATCCCTTGCCGACGATACCGTCCTCGAGGTCGTCGCTGATCGGCCCGTCATAGACGATGCAGCCCATGGCGCCGCGTTTCAGCACGATGGTTGCCGCCGACAGCGAGCGGATGGTTTTCAGCGCGCTCAGGCAATCGTCTGCGCCCGAGGCGATCATGATTTCCTCTTCGGTGCCGACGATGAGATCGCAATCGGGCAGCACCGTCTTCAACTGCGCCGAGACGCGGTCGGATTTCACATAGCGCTCGAAGCCTTCGGCGTGGCCGGCGAGACCCCAGAGGTTGGGGCGGTAGTCGATGTCGAACACCACCTTGCCGCCCTTGGCTTTCATGACACGGATCGCCTTGCGCTGGGCGGCGTCGCTGTTGGGCCGTGAAAAATGCGTGCCGGTGACGACGACCGCGCGTGCCGAAGCGATAAACGCCTCATCGATATCGTCTTTCGAAAGCGCCATGTCGGCGCAATCGCTGCGATAGAAGATCATCGGCGAGACGCCTTCATCCTCGACCGACAGCAGCACCAGGGCGGTCAGCCGCTCTGGATCGGTCTTGAGACCTTGGACCGAAACGCCCTCGCGGGTCAGCTGCTCGCGGATGAAGCGGCCCATCTGCTCATTGCCGACGCGGGTGAGCAGCGCCGAGCGCAGGCCGAGCCTGGCAGTACCGACCGCGATATTGGCCGGACAGCCGCCGACCGACTTGGCAAAGGAAGTAATGTCCTCGAGGCGCGAGCCGATCTGCTGGCCGTAGAGATCGACGGAAGCGCGGCCGATGGTGATGATGTCGAGCGGCGCATGTCTCGCTTCCACGGCTTCGCCCATTCGAACCTCCCATCGGCTTGTTGTATTGGGTAACACGCGCGAGCGGCAGCGTGGCGCCGGCAATATGAAATAATAATTCCAATCCATAGTCAATATGGAACGAGCATTCCCAAGGCTGAAAAGTGCTGTGCAAGGCTCGCGCGTTCAGAAACTTTGAAGTCAGACGAACGTCAAGTGTCTACCACTGAAACCAGCTGATTTACCAAGGAAGCGGGCCATCATCGTTGAAGTACCCGGCGGTCGGGCCATCGGCGTCCAAGGTCGCCAGGTGAATGACGATCTCGGCCGCCTGCTGCACCGTGCGGTGACCTTTATACCCGTTGAGATCGGTGGCAGTGTAGCCGGGCGCCGCGGCGTTGACCTTGATGCCTTGCGGCGCGAGCTCCCTGGCGAATGCCACCGTGATGGCGTTCAAGGCTGTCTTGGAGCTGCCGTAGCCCATCATGTTAACGGCGTGGTTCGCAGTGGCGGGATCGAGCGCCCGGCCGATGGACCCGGTGGAGCTGCTCACCATCACGATCCGGGCAGCAGGTGCTGCTAGCAGCAGCGGCAGGAATGCCTGGGTCACGCGGATCGGGCCGAAGACATTGACGTCGTAGGTGGCCTGGATGTCGGCGATCCGCTGCTGGCTCGGCGGCAGGTCGTAATTGATGGCGACGCCGGCGTTGTTCACCAGCACGTCGAGGCAGGGGCTGGCCTGCCTGAATGCCTCGGCTGCCGCCTTCACACTGTCATCCCGCGTGACTTCCAGCTCAAGCCACTCCACGTCGAGGCCTTCGGCGCGCAATGCCTGCGCCGCCGCCATGCCGCGTTCGGCGCTCCTGGCGCCGAGCCAGACCTTGAAGCCCATGGTCGCCAGTCGCCGGGCGATTTCACGGCCTATACCCTTGTTGGCGCCGGTCACCAGCGCGCTTTTCGATGTTCTCATAATCGGTGTCTCCATTTTTCTTGTGGAAGACCCACAAATGGTGCGAGGCAGCGGGGGTTGCGCGCCGGAAATTCTCCGGCTCTTGCCTAATCCTCTCACGCTGTTGCGCCGCCGGTGCGAATGCGCGATGCTGGCGCAATGAGCGAAGCGCTGCAGGAGTTGATCGAGATCGCCAGCCGCCATGCGCGCGGGCGACGAACAAGAACGGCGGTTCCCCGCGTTTCGATCGGCCGCAGCGAAGTCGCCACGCCGCCATTGTCAGGGGTGTGGGGGTCGGGGATCTTATTCGTACTGCAGGGCGCGAAGACGGTTCTGATCGGCGACCGGGCTCTTCGTTACAATCCGGCCAGCTATTTCATCTATACTGTCGAGACGCCCACCATCAGCCAGATAATCGAAGCGAGCGCGGCGCGTCCTTACCTGGCCATTGGCTTGACCCTTGACCTGCAGGCCGTCGCCGCGCTCCTCGTCGAGCACGCGCCGGCCCTCAGTGGCGACAGTTTCTCCACCTCTCCCGCTGATGACGATCTGCTCGACGCGTTGCGTCGAATGCTGCGGCTGCTTGACCGGCCAGCGGAGATTCCCGTGCTCGCGACCATGATCGAGCGAGAGATGCTGTTTCGGCTCCTGCAAGGCCCCCAAGGCGGAAAGCTTCGTGAACTTGCGCGCGCCGATGGCCATCTGTCCCGGATTGGCCGGGCGATCGCCTGGATCCGTTCGCATCCCCATCAGCCGGTCCGGGTCGGCGATCTGGCCGAGATTGCCCGTATGAGCAGTGCTGCGTTTTATCGTCACTTCAAGGCGGCAACGGCCATGAGCCCAATCCAGTATCAAAAGCAAATCCGCTTGCTGGAAGCCCGCCATCTGCTGATTGCCCAGCCGGGCAACGTCGCACGTGTCGCCTTCGCCGTCGGCTATGTGAGTGCTTCCCAGTTCAGCCGGGAGTATGCCCGCCAGTTCGGGTCGCCGCCTGTACGCGACGCAGCGCGGCTTTCGGCAGAAGGCGAAACGGCAATAGAGGTGATCTAAGGCTTGCGCTTGCGGCCGCTATCGCGCCGCTTCTCGCCGACCGCGACGGTCAGCGCCATAGCCAAAGCCATCGTCGCCGACAGCGAGCGGAAGCCGGCGAAATCGGCCTCGGCGACCTCGAACCAGACCCTGGCGAATTGAGCGAGTGGCGAAAAGGAGCTGTCGGTAATCGCCACGATCGGCACGCCTTGCTCCGAAATGACGCGCGCCTCCTCGATGGTGGCCGGGGCATAGGGCGAAAAGCTGATGGCGATCACGGCGTCCCTTGGAGAGGCAAAGCCGATCATCTCTGCATTGAGGCCGGCGGCCGATTCGATCAGCTGGTTGCGGATCTTGAGCTTGCCCAATGCATAGGCGATATAGGAGGCGACCGGGTAGGAGCGCCGCTTGGCCAGCACGTAAATGGTTTCGGCCTTGGCCAGCACGGTGATCGCATCTTCGAAATGGTCTTCATTCAGCGTGCGCGAAATGTCGTTGAGCGAGGTACTGGCTGCGGCAACAAAACCGTCGAAAATCGCGCGGTGGCCGGCGCCTTCCTCGGCCTTGGCGCGCAATGCCGCCAGCCTTTCATCATAGGATGAGTTGCGCTCGCGCAGGCGCTCGCGAAACACCAACTGCAGGCTGGTGAAACCATCAAAACCAAGCTGCTGGGCAAAGCGGATCAGGGTCGAAGGCTGGACACCGGCGGAAGCGGCGATGCTGGCAGCGGTGCCGAAGGCGATATCGTCTGGGTTGTCGAGCGCATAGGCGGCGATCTGGGCGATACGTTTCGGCAGGCTCTGACGCCGCTCCAGTATCGTCGCCCGCAGCGTCTCGAAATCGCGCGGCACCCGTTCGTCCATCGTCGCTCCGCCCAGGCTCATCGTCTGGTTCCCTCTGTGGCCCATCATAGCGGGCCTGTGCAAGAACACCATAAAAAATGAGACAAGCGTTCCATCTGCAGACAAAATGGACTAATTCATCCACACAAATTTTGCGCACAGGGAGGCAAGCGGATGGTCGGGGTAGGTCTTATCGGCACGGGTTTCATGGGCAAGTGCCACGCCATTGCCTGGAACGCGGTCGGCACCGTCTTTCCCGATGTGGCCAAGCCAAGGCTGGTCCATCTGGGCGAGGTCAACGAGGATCTTGCCAAACGCCGTGCCAGCGAATTCGGCTTCGCCAAGGCGTCCGGTGACTGGCGCGCTGTCGTCGACGACCCGGATGTCGATGTCATCTCGCTGACCACGCCGAACCAGTTCCACCCGGAAATGGCCATCGCCATCCTCGAAGCCGGCAAGCATCTGTGGTGTGAAAAACCGATGGCGCCGAATTTTGCGGAGGCGCAAGCAATGGCTGCGGCGGCCCAAAAGTCCGGCAAGGTCGCCGCGCTCGGCTATAACTACATCCAGAACCCAGCGATCCGCCATATCGGGGCGCTGCTCGACGAGAAGATCATCGGCGAGGTCAACCATCTGCGTATCGAGATGGACGAGGACTTCATGGCCGATCCGGAGGCGCTGTTCTTCTGGAAGCACGAGGCGGCGTCCGGCTACGGCGCGCTCGACGATTTCGCCGTGCACCCGCTGTCGCTCATCGCCATACTGTTCGGCCGCGTTGCCCGCGTCATGTGCGACATGGCCAAACCCTATGCCGACCGCCGCGTCGCCTCGGGCGGGCGCCGCGCGGTCGAGACCTACGACATCGCCAGCATCCTGATGCATCTCGAAAACGGCATCGCGGGCACGCTGCTGGTCAACCGTTCGGCCTGGGGCCGCAAAGGCCGGATCGCCATCCAGATTTTTGGCTCGAAGGGCTCGATACTGTATGACCAGGAGCGGATGAATGAGTTCCAACTCTATTTGACGGCCGACCGGCCGACCGAGCAAGGGTATCGCACCATCCTCGTGGCGCCGCATCATAAGCCTTATGATGCCTTCCTGCCGGCGCCCGGCCACGGCCTTGGCTTTAATGACCTCAAGATTATCGAATGCCGGGAACTGTTGACGCGACTTGCCGGCAAGCCGGCGCGGATCATCGATTTCGACGAAGGCCTGGAGATCGAGCGCACGGTGCACGCGATGGCGCGCTCGTTCGCGGAACAGCGCTGGGTGGAGGTGCGGTAGTAAGCCCGCGCTGGTCTCCCCTTCTCCCCTTGTGGGAGAAGGTGGCCGAGCGAAGCTCGGTCGGATGAGGGGTGTTGGACGGATCGCTACAGCGAAGAAATAACCGCTTAAAATCCCTCAATATTTTACGCCGAGTTTCTTCCAGCACCCCTCATCCGGCTCGGCGCTGCGCGCCGATCCACCTTCTCCCACAAGGGGAGAAGGGCCAGGGCCGGCATTGGCTGCCTCAGGCGGCTCCTGGCCGGCCGGCGATCATGGCGCGGCGCACCGACCGGCGCTGCTCGACGGCGTCGGCAAGGCCGTGCAGCACGGTCTCGGTGGTCGCCCAGTCGATGCAGCCATCGGTGATGCTCTGGCCATAGAGGAGCGGCTTGCCGGGCACGACGTCCTGCCGGCCGGCGACGAGGTTGCTCTCGATCATGATGCCGATGATGCGCTCGTCGCCTGCCGCGATCTGGCCCGCCACGTCAGCCGCCACCAGCGGCTGGTTTTCCGGCTTCTTGTTGCTGTTGGCATGACTGACATCGATCATCAGCCGAGGTGCCACGCCGATCCGGCCGAGCTCAGTGGAGGCAGCAGCTATGCTTGCCGCGTCGTAGTTGGGCACAATGCCGCCGCGCAGGATGACGTGGCAGTCCTCGTTGCCGGTGGTCGTCGCGATGGCGCTGCGCCCACCTTTCGTCACCGCCATGAAATGGTGCGGCTGGGCGGCGGATTTCACGGCCTCGGCCGCGATCCGCAAATTGCCGTCGGTGCCGTTCTTGAAGCCGACCGGGCAGGACAGGCCTGATGCGAGTTCGCGGTGGATCTGGCTCTCGGTCGTGCGCGCGCCGATCGCTCCCCAGGCGACGAGGTCGGCAATATATTGCGGGGTGGCCATGTCGAGGAATTCCGTCGCCGCCGGCAGGCCGAGATTGTTGACGGCGGAGAGCACGTTGCGTGCCATCCTCAGGCCCTTGTCAATGTTGAAGCTGCCGTCGAGGTCGGGATCGTTGATCAGGCCCTTCCAGCCGACCGTCGTGCGCGGTTTCTCGAAATAAACCCGCATCACGATCTCCAGCCGGTCCGACAGGCTTTCACGCAGCGATGCCAAACGGCTGGCATAGTCTACGGCAGCGGCCGGGTCGTGGATCGAACAGGGGCCGACGACAACCACCAGCCGGTCGTCGGCGCGGGTCAGCACGGCGTGGATGGCATTGCGTGATGCGGCAACGGTGCGCGTCGCCGTCAGCGTGCGCGGTATTTCCCGCATCACCTCGTCGGGTGTGCTCAGTTCTCTTATTTCTTTGACCCGAAGATCGTCTGTGGTCGTCAACACGGCTTATGCTCCTGATTGGGGAGACCTGCCGGCTGAACAAAAAAGCCGCCAGGTCTGGCGGCTGTTCGGATAATGTTGCTGCAATCTTCAGATTGAGCGCAATCCTCCCGCCGCCAGCGAGTAGCTAAAGTACCAAAACGAGGCGGTCAGGTGGATCATCCGGAACATATAGTCGAAGCGTAGGCGCTTGTCACGTGTCTGGTGAGGAGGAGGTTTACTCCAGCCCATTCGCGATTGGCTGAAGCCCCCCGAACTTCGTCATCCTCGGGTCTGCGCCGCGTCGCTGCGCTCCTTGCTCCGCCCGTGGATGACGAAGTGATGGGCGGCGTTCTGCTAGACTTGCCGGCGTTATTCCGGCGACGACCCGGCGACGCTCTGGTCGTAATCGACCAGCGACCCGGTCATGACGCCGGACTGCGGGCTGATCATATAGCTGATCAACCGGGCAAGCTGTGCCGGCTTCACCAATTGACCCATCGGCTGCGCGGCCTCGGCCCTTTCCAGCCAGTCGTCCGGCGCGTCGTGCCATTTCTTCTGCACGATCGCCTCGCCCTCGGTGTCCATCCAGCCGGGCAGCACCGCATTGCAGCGGATGCGATTGCCGCGATAGGCATTGGCGACATTCTTGGTGAGTGTCGCCAGCGCTCCCTTGCTTGACGAATAAGGCGCCAGGAACGACTGGCCGCAATGCGCCGACATCGACAGCACGTTGACGATCGAGCCCGGTGCCTGGCGCGCCAGCAAATGCGCCACCACGCCCTGCATCAGGAAAAACGGGCCGCGCACATTGGTCTGGAATATCTGGTCGAACAGATCCTCGGAGGTCTCGACCAGCGAGCCGCGAGCCGAGGTGGCAGCGGCGTTGACCAGCGCGTTGACGGTACCAAAATGGCCAATCGCGGTTTCGACCGCACGCTTGCAGTCGGCCACTTTTGAGACGTCGGCGCTGATGAAGATGGCATCGACGCCTGCCCCCTCGAGGATGGCGACAGCCTTGTCGCCCTTCTCCTGCGAGCGGCCGATCAGCGCCAGCGCCCGGCAGCCCTCATCGGCCAGCGCTTCGGCGACGGCAAAGCCGACGCCTTGTGCGCCGCCGGTGACGATGGCGCGTGTTTCGGAATTGCGACCGGCTGAACCGTTCATCGCCTTGCTCCTGTGCTTGATAGTCAGATTGTTTTGTCGAGGCGGACGGTCTTGCCTTCCTTGGCCGATTTCAGCGCCGCATCCGCCAGCCTGAGCGCCACCAGCCCGTCCTTGCCGCTCGGCGTCGCCTTCTTGCCTGACGTCGCTGCCGCGATGAAGGCAGCGATCTCGTTGGCATAAGCGTCGAGATAACGGGTCATGAAGAAATCGTGCAGCGGCGGCCGCGTATAGCCTTTCTCATTGGCCAGTTCGATCGACACCGGCCGCTGGTTCTCGGCCGCAATCATGCCTTTCGAGCCATGCACCTCGATGCGCTGGTCGTAGCCGTAGGTGGCGCGGCGCGAGTTGGAGATAACGCATTGCTTGCCGGAGGCAGTTTCGAGGATGACGCTGACGCTGTCGAAGTCGCCGGCCTCGCCGATCTTCTTGTCGACCAGCACCGAAGCGTGAGCGCTGACCGCCACCGGCTCCTCGCCGAGCAGGAAGCGCGCCATGTCGAAATCATGAATGGTCATGTCGCGGAAGATGCCGCCCGAGCGGCCGATATAGTCGAGCGGCGGCGGGCCGGGATCGCGCGAGGTGATTGTCACCATTTCGACAGTGCCGATGGCGCCGTCGTCGATCGCCTTGCGCACGGCGGCAAAATGCGGATCGAAGCGGCGGTTGAAGCCGACCATCAGCGTGGCGCCGGCCTTGTCGACGACGGCCAGGCATTCTTCCACTCTGCCGGCGTCGAGGTCGATCGGCTTTTCGCAGAAAATCGCTTTACCCGCTTTGGCGAAGCGTTCGATCAGATCGGCATGAGTGTCGGTCGGCGTGCAGATGACGACCGCGTCGATATCGCCGGCCTTCTCGATGGCATCGATGCTGCGCACTTCGGCGTCATAGGCAGAGGCCAGATCGGTCGCCGCCTTCTCGAAGGCGTCGGCAACTGCGACCAGCCTGGCCTCAGGATTGGAACCGACGGCGCGAGCATGGACCTTGCCGATACGGCCGGCACCGAGAAGAGCAAAGCGAAGAGGCATGAAGAGTTTTCCTTTGAGGATGGTTCGGAAGGGAGGGCGTGTCAGCGCCTGTGGCTCGGCGTTGGCCGTTACGCCGCAAGTTCCGCCTGCCCGGTCTTGGCGCCGGTGATGTAGGAGACGATATCGTTGCCGTCGGTGTCCTGCTTGCGCAAATTGGCGACGATGCGGCCGCGCCGGAAAACGACGATGCGGTCGACCAGGTCGAACACCTGGCGCATGTTGTGAGAGATCAGGATCAGCGGTTCGCCATTCTCCTTCAGCGTGCGGATGATGTTTTCGACCTGCATCGTCTCCTGCACGCCGAGTGCCGCCGTCGGCTCATCCATGATGATGAGCTTGGAAGCAAAGGTCGCGGTTCTGGCAATTGCTACGCACTGGCGCTGGCCGCCCGACATGTGGCGGATAGTATTGGAAAGATTGGGGATCTTGACCGCTGTGCGGACCAAGGCTGCCTCGGTCGCCTTGCGCATGAACTTGCGATCGAGGATCGAGAAGGGCCCGAGATTGAACAGCACCCGCTCGCGGCCGAGGAACAGGTTCGACGGCACGTCGAGGTCGTCGGCGAGCGCCAGGTTCTGGAACACCGTCTCGATGCCTGCCTCGCGGGCTTCGATGGGGCCGGCAAAATTCACTTCCTTGCCGTCGAACCACATCCTGCCACTGGTGCGCTGCTCGACGCCGGTGATCTGGCGTACGAAGGTCGATTTCCCCGCGCCGTTGTCGCCCATGATAGCGACATGCTCGCCCTTGCGCAGCTCGAAGTCGGCACCCTCCAGCGCATGGACGCCGCCATAATACTTGGTCAGGTTTTCGGTCTTCAGGACGATGTCCGACATGATCAAGCCCTCATTGCCCGCAGGCGTTGGCGCCACTGGTCGAGAACGACTGCGCCGACGATGATCACGCCTTTGACCATCTCCTGATAATAGGCGTCGAGGCGCAGAAAGGTGAAGCCGGAGATGATCACGCCGAAGATCAGCGAGCCGATCACCGTTCCGATGATCGAGCCGCGGCCGCCCGACAGCGAGACACCGCCGATAACCGCCATGGCGATCGCATCGAGCTCGTACATTACACCCATGCCGGCTTGGGCGGTGAGATTCTTGGAGCTCAGCACCACGGCGGCGAGCGCGGCGAGGACGCCGGCAATGACGTAGACGAGGATCTTGTGGTTGGCGATGTTGATGCCGGACATGCGCGCGGCGTCCTCATTGGAGCCGATCGCATAGCAGTGCTTGCCATATTTGGTGTAACTCAGGATCAGCTGGAACAGCACTGCGAGCGATATGAAAATGATGACCGGCATCAGCCCCTTGCCGATGGCGGCGAAACTCTCGGTCGGAAACGAGATCGGCTGCCCCTTTGACCACCATTTGGCGATGCCGCGCGCGGTGACCATCATGCCGAGCGTGGCGATGAACGGTGGGATGCGCGTGTAGGCGATCAAAGCGCCGTTGACCAGGCCGGCCAGCAGGCCGCAGCCGATCGCGACCAGCACGGGCACGATCACCGGCAGGTCGGTCCAGCCCTGGGCGATGAACATCGCCTTGGGGTTCGGGTTGCCGTTGACCGTCGCTACCTGGGCGAAGCTCATGGCTATCATCGCCGTGGCGCCGACGATCGAACCTGAGGACAGGTCGATGCCGCCGGTAATGATCACCTGCGTCACGCCGATGGCAATAATGCCGACGATCGACACCTGCAGGATGATGATCTGCAGGCGCGCTTCGTTGAAGATCGCATCGATATTGTCGCGGGTATTGAAAAGGAAGCTGTCGCCCAGGAAAACCCGGCCGATCAGCTCGAAAGCGCCGACCAGGATGACGAGCGCCAGGAAGACGTTGAATTCGGCCGGCCATGCGCGCCGCTTCGCATCATAGCTGAGCCCGCCGACGCCGTGAGATGTCTGTGCCAATCGTGCTTCCTCCGTCAGCCACGGTCTCCACTCGGCGCTGTTCAGGCCGAGAGGGAAAAAGCGGAGCGGCGCTGTCTTACTTTGGCGCGCCGCTCCGTATCGGACAGGTCCGCCTCAGTTCTTCTTCAGGAACTTGTCGATATTCGCCGGCGTGACCAGCTGGAACGGGATGTAGACCTTGTGCTCGACCTTCTCGCCCTTCGCCAGCTTGAGCGCTGCGTCAAGCGCGCCGGCACCCTGGCCGGCCGCGTCCTGGAACACCGTCGCATCGAGGTCGCCCGCCTGCATCGCGGCAAGCGCATCCTGGGTAGCGTCGACCCCGCCGACGACAACCGACTTCATGTCGATGTTGGCGGCCTTCATCGCCTGGATGGCGCCGATGGCGCTTTCGTCATTATTGGCGATGACGCCGTCGAACGGCTTGCCGGTCGACAGCCAGTTGGTCATCAGGTTCTGCGCTTCTTCGCGCTTCCAGTTCGACGTCTGCTTGTCGATGATCTTGATGAAGCTGCACTCCGGTGTGGCGATCACGTCATCAATGTCCTTGGTGCGCTGCACCGCTGCCTGGTTCGACAGCTCGCCCATGATCACATAGACATTGGCTTCAGTCTTGCCGGCCTCCTTGAACAGGCGGCAGACCTCCTTGGTCTCGAGCGTGCCGGAATCGGCTTCGTTCGAGGCGACGAAGGCCTGGTTTTCGGGCAGCGTGTCGACGTTGACCGGCTCGCGATTGACATAGACCAGTGGAATCTTGGCAGCGGCGGCTGCGTCCGACATTGCCTGGGTCGCCGAGGTGTCGACCGGGTTGACGATGATGGCGTCGACGCCTGAGGCGGCGAAGTTCTTGATCTGGTCGAGTTGCTTGGCGACGTCGTTCTGCGCATCCTCCACCTGCAGCTCGACGCCGTCCATGCCCTTGGCCTGTTCAATCATGCCGTTGCGCAGCACGGTGAGAAAATTGTCGTCGAACAACGCCATCGACACGCCGATCTTGGCGGCAAAGGCGGACGAACTCATCAGCGCCGCGAAAGCGACGCCCAAAAGCAGTTTCTTCATTTTATTTCTCCTCCACATTGGTGTCCGGCTGCACCGATCTACCCGGAATCCCCGATCTCGCAGGGAATTCTCTCCCGATTGCCATTTTTGGTTCCAGAGGCATTTGCCTGAAACAGATCTTCCGGAACGAAAGAACCAAAATGCTCAGATGGTGAAATATTTATTCCATTTCGCGTGGGCGTCAAGCGAGATTTCGCCATGAGGAATGGATTTTCGGCATTTCGAGCGCTTTTGGACGGACGCTCAGGCAAGCGAGGCCTGAAAGCGTTCTGATAGATTACATCATGTCTGCCGCCGATGACCGCGACGTCAGATGTTTTCTGGCAGATAAATGTCGAAGGGCAGAAAGGTCTGGCCCGGCGCATTCGCAGCGCCGGTCTCGATGGCATGCGCCATCAGCCCGACAAGCTCGCGGCAAAGCGCCGCCAGTGGCGTCGAGATCACCATGGTCAGGAAATTATCCGCCAGCGCCGCGCGGGAGTCGGGCGTGATCTCGTTGCAGACGACCGCCGGCATCTCAGCCGGCTTTGCCTCCCTCAGCGCCGAGATCGCGCCTTCCATGCCGCCACCGGCGACATAGCAACCGGCGAGATCAGGGTGGCGGGCCAGAAGCTCGATCATTGCATCATGCGTGATCTGGTTCGCTTCCAGATTGACCAACGTCTCGAGGAGAGTGAATTCCGGCGCCTGCTCGCGAAAGAAGGAGCGAAAACCGATCTCGCGAAGCTCATGGCCATGGAAGCGATGGCTGCCGACGAAGAGGGCAACCTTGCCAGGTCTCTTCGCGGCCTTCGAGATCATCCAGGCAGCGGTGCGGCCGACCTTGCGATTGTCCAGGCCAACATAGCCCTCGCGAATACCGGACGCAAAGTCGGAAAGCAGGGAGAACACCGGTACGCCATTGGCTTTCAGAGCCTCGACGGCGACCGTCAGCGCCGGGTGATCAGGCCCGACCAGGGCGACGGCCCTGGATTTGGCGGCCAGCTTGCGCATCCGCTCGACGATCTCGTCCGGCGCCAGCGAAGCGGCGAAGTCGATGGTCGCCACGCCGCGAAAGCGCGGCGACTGCGATACCGCCAGTTCAAGCTCGCGGGCAAATTCGCTGTAGAAGACGTCCTCCCGCCTCAACAGCAGGAACCCGAGCCGGTATTCGGGCAATTCATGGCGCATCCGCTGCTTGATCAATCCGGCTGCGTGATAGCCGATGCTGGTCGCGGCCTCATAGACGCGGCGCGCGGTTTCCTCGCGCACCGGCAAGCGGTTGTTCAGCACTCGATCGACGGTGGCAACGCTGACCCCCGAAATGCGCGCCAGGTCGGTGATCGTCGGCCGTTTCGCCATCGCTGCCTCATTCCACTGTTTGGCCCTTTTACACCATTCTGATGGAAAATGAAAGAAACTATCTTTGTGATATTGAGCCTATCAGGGCTCGGCGTTATTTTGAACGCTGACCGAATATGATCGAGGCCTCCGCTATGGTGGATATTGGACTCCGAACCGGGAATACGAGCTCCGCAGCAGCGTCCCGACGCGACTACAGCCTGATCGGCCGCGACGCGAAGCTTGCCGTCGAGAGCGGGCTGGCGGCGGCCGAGTGGTATCACACCGACGTGCCGCGCAAGCAGATGAAGGAGCTGATGCAGCGCTCCGACGGCCCGGCGATCCGCGACACCATCATCTGGCTCGGCACCATGATCCTCAGCGGCGCCGGCGCCGCCTGGTTCTGGGGCAGCTGGTGGTGCGTGCCGTTCTTCTTCGTCTACGGCGTCCTCTACGGTTCCTCCACCGACTCACGCTGGCACGAATGCGGCCACGGCACCGCTTTCAGGACGCAGTGGATGAACGACGTGGTCTATCAGGTCGCCTGCTTCATGATCATGCGCAACCCGGTGACCTGGCGCTGGAGCCACACGCGACATCATACCGATACCATCATAGTCGGCCGCGATCCGGAGATCTCGGTGATGCGTCCGCCCGATCTGCTGCGCGTGGTGCTCAACTTCGTCGGCATTCTCGACGCCTGGCATGCGATGAGCGACATGCTGCGCAATGCAGCCGGTATCGTCAGTCCGGCCGAAAGAACCTTCATTCCCGACCAGGAGCAGCCGAAGGCAATTCGCATTGCCCGCATCTGGACGACAATCTATGCCGCGACCATTGCGCTGGCGCTCTATACCGGCTCGTTCCTGCCGCTGATGCTGGTCGGTCTGCCCAGGCTTTACGGTGCCTGGCACCATGTCATGGTCGGCCTGCTGCAGCATGGCGGCCTGGCTGAAAACGTCACCGATCACCGGCTCAACAGCCGCACCGTCTACATGAACCCGATAAGCCGCTTCATCTACTGGAACATGAACTACCATGTCGAGCATCACATGTTTCCCATGGTGCCCTATCACGCGCTGCCCAGGCTGCACGAACTGATCAAGCACGATCTGCCGGCGCCGACACCGTCCATCCTGGCCGGCTACCGCGAGATGATACCGGCTTTCCTGCGCCAGCTGCGCAATGAGGATTATTTCATCAAGCGCGAACTGCCGCCGACGGCGAGGCCCTATCGCGAGGATTTCCACAGCGATAACGCTGCTGTTGCGGTGGCTGCCGAATGACAAGCCCATGCCAAGGCACCAAACATCGAGGGACCCGTAAATGAGCGACTGGGTCGAGGCCTGTGACGCCGAGGACATCGACGAAGAGGACGTGATGCGCTTCGACCATGGCGGCCGCACCTTTGCCATCTATCGCAGCCCCGACGACGAGTATTTCGCCACCGACGGGCTTTGCACGCATGAGAAGGTGCATCTGGCCGACGGGCTGGTCATGGACGACATCATCGAGTGCCCGAAGCACAATGGCCGCTTCAACTACAAGACAGGGGCTGCCAGGGGCGCGCCGGTGTGCGTCGATCTAAGAACTTATCCGGTCAAAGTCGACGCCGGCAAAGTCCTTGTCCGGATCGGTTGATGATGACGAAGGGAATGGTCATCATCGGCGCCGGCGAATGCGGCGGGCGCGCCGCCCTTGCGCTGCGCGAGCTCGGCTATGATGGCCCGGTGACGCTGGTCGGCGACGAGCCGCATCTGCCCTATGAGCGCCCGCCGCTGTCGAAAGACGCGATGGTTGCCGACGCGCCCCTGATCAAGGCGATCGCCAGCGACGCGATCCTGGCCGAGCGCTCTATCCGGCATATCCATTCGGTTTTGGCTGTGGCGATCGACCGCACGGCGCATGTCGTGCGCCTGTCCGACGGTTCCGCCCTGGCCTACGACAAGCTCCTGCTGGCGACCGGTTCGGTGCCGCGCAAGCTGCCTATGCCGGGCCTTGGCGGGCGCTGCGTCTACCTCCGGACCTTCAACGACGCGCTGGCCATTCGCGCCCATCTCAGCGCCGGAAATCGCATCGCCATAGTCGGCGGCGGCTTCATCGGGCTTGAGCTTGCCGCGGCGGCACGCAGACTGGGTGCCGCGGTCACCATCATTGAGGCGCAGCCGCGCATCTTGATGCGCGGCGTGCCAGCCGAGATCGCTGAGGTCATCCATCAGGCGCATGAAGCGGAAGGCGTGAAAATCCTGTGCGGCGAGGGCATCGCCGCCATTGCCGATGATGGCGCCGAAGTGCGCATCGCGCTCGCCGGTGGACGCGACATTGTCGCCGATCTAGCCGTGATCGGCATCGGCGCCGTGCCGGTGACCGGACTTGCCGCGGAGGCGGGGCTGACCGTCGACAATGGCATCGCCGTCGACGCCGAGCTTCGCACCAGCGACCGGGATGTCTTTGCCGCCGGCGATTGCTGTTCGTTTCCGCTCGCCATCTATGGCGGCCGGCGCGTGCGGCTCGAAGCCTGGCGCAACGCACAGGAGCAGGGCGCGCTCGCCGCAAGGAATATGCTTGGCGCCGGCGAGTTCCATGCGGCGGTGCCGTGGTTCTGGTCGGATCAGTACGGCCTGACCTTGCAGATCGCCGGCCTGTCGGACGAAGGCCGCAGCATCGTGCGCCGCGACCTCGGCGACGGCGCCTTCATCCTGTTCCACCTCGCCGAAGACGGCAGGCTGGTTGCGGCAAGCGGCATCGGCGCCGGCAACGCGGTCGCCCGCGACATAAGGCTGGCCGAGATGCTGATTGCGAAGCAGGCAAGGCCGGCGCCGGAAGCGCTGGGCTCGCAGGCGATCAAGCTGAAGTCGCTGCTGGCGGCATGAACGCCGCGTGGATAATTGGCCGAGCGCGTTCGGCTAAAACAGCGCCTTCAGCTCCGGCAGCTTGTCGTTGACCAGCCAGCCATAGTAATTTTCCTCGGGCAGTTTTTCCGGCTCGCCCGCAGCGCGGCGCTTGTCGTTCTCGGCCTTCAGCGCATAGGCGCGCTGTTCGGGGTTGCCGACATTGTAGAGCGTCGACGTGATGCCGGGATTGCCTGAGATGTCAAAGCCGGCAATGCTTCTATAGGCGTCGATCGATTTCCGGATTGTTGCTGCGACATAAGGCAGTGTCAGGTCAGGATCCATGATGGTCTTGTAGACCGCGTTGGGATCGCCGACGTCGAGTTCCGGCAGGCCGGAAACCTTGTGCACGAGGTCGCTCATTTGCAGTGCCGTCAGCGGATTGAGCTGGCCAAGGCCAAAAGTCTGGCCGGCATAATAAGGCTGGAAGAAAGTGGCGCCTAAGCGGTCGTTGGGAAAGCTCTCGCCGTCGACGGTCTTGCCGCGGAACGACCGGTTCCACACCTGTTCGCGGCACTCCCACAGATCGTAGCTGTCGGACTTCCCTGCGCATTTCGCAAATTGCGGCCGCTGCACGAAATCGGAGATATCCTCGCCATCATAGGCAAAGGAGAGCTTGCTCGACAGATACGAAATCGCCTTGACGTAGTAGGTCTGCAGCCGGTCGTAGGCATCGACATTGTAGGTGTGCTCGCCGACGATGGCGCCGACGATATGCATTGGGTCGATGCCATAGGCCGCGGCTGCCTGCTTGATCTTGCCGCGCAACTCGGCATCGTTCTGGAGCAGCGCAAAGACTTTGCGGTATTTCGCCTGGAAGGTGGTGTTGGTCGCCTGGGTGCGCCGGCTCGAAGCGCCCGGTATGTCCGGCTGCTCGGTGTTGCGGTTGCCCGGCGGCACCATCGTTGCCGCTTGCGCGGCGAACATGGCTGCCGCCAGCGTCAGCCCCAAAATGACGAGGATCAGTTTTTTCATGCGCCGCCGCCCAAATAGTCGCCGGCAAACTAGGTAATGCTCCACCGGGAGTCGAGAGACGCCTGCACCCGACGGGACGAAAGCTTGCCGGATGCTTCCATTTGGCCACACATCGGGAATGCTGGGCCAAACTGGGGAGGCCGGGAGCAATTCCCCGACCCTCTTCGAGAATGAAGCGTCTCCTACAAGATGAAACGCGACAAGTCCGTGTTTCTGGAGAGGTCGCCGACATGCTTCTCGACATAGGCGGCATCGATGGTCACCGAGGTGCCGTTGCGGTCCGGCGCGTCATAGGAGATATCGTCCAGCACCCGTTCCATCACCGTCTGCAGCCGCCTGGCGCCAATGTTCTCGACGCTGGCGTTGAGATCCACGGCGATGCCGGCCAGCGAATCGATCGCGTCATCGGTGAAGACCAGGTCGACGCCCTCGGTCTTCATCAGCGCGATATACTGCTTGATCAGGCTGGCTTCGGTCTCGGTGAGGATGCGGACGAAATCGTCCTTCTCCAGCGCCCGCAGCTCGACGCGGATCGGCAGGCGACCCTGCAATTCCGGCAGCAGGTCGGAGGGCTTGGCGACGTGGAACGCACCCGAGGCGATGAACAGGATGTGGTCGGTCTTCACCGGTCCATATTTGGTCGCAACCGTGGTGCCTTCGACCAGCGGCAGCAGGTCGCGCTGCACACCTTCACGCGAAACACCGGCACCGATGCCGCCTTCGCGCGAGGCGATCTTGTCAATCTCGTCAAGGAAGACGATGCCGTCATTCTCGGTCGATTCGAGTGCCCTGCGCACCACTTCGTCCTGATCGAGCAGCTTGTCGGACTCGTCGCTGATCAACAGCCCGTAGGACTCCTTGACGGTCGTCTTGCGCAACTTGGTCTTCTTGCCGCCCATCGCCTTCGACAGCATGTCGTTGATGTTGAGCACGCCGATATTGGCGCCTGGCATGCCGGGGATCTCGAAGCCAGGCATGCCGCCATTGCCGGTATCGGCAACTTCGATCTCGATCTCCTTGTCGTCGAGCTCGCCGTCGCGCAGCTTCTTGCGGAAACTGTCGCGGGTGGCCGGGCTCGCCGTCTTGCCGACGAGCGCTTCGAGCACCCGTTCCTCGGCGTTGATGTGGGCACGCGCCTTGACGTCCTCGCGCATCTTCTCGCGCACCAGCCCGATGGCGATCTCGACCAGATCGCGGATGATCTGCTCGACATCGCGGCCGACATAACCGACCTCGGTGAACTTGGTGGCTTCGACCTTGACGAAAGGCGCACCGGCAAGGCGTGCCAGGCGGCGTGAAATCTCGGTCTTGCCGACACCGGTCGGGCCGATCATCAGGATGTTCTTCGGCATCACCTCTTCGCGCATCTGGCCCTCGAGCTGCTGGCGGCGCCAACGGTTGCGCAAGGCAATCGCCACGGCACGCTTGGCGTCTTTCTGGCCGATGATGAAGCGGTCGAGTTCCGAAACGATTTCGCGGGGAGAGAAGGTGCTCATGTCACTAAATTCCACTTTGCCACTGCCGAATGGACTCGAACGGATGCAGCAGCATGATCACGTTGAGTGTCAGATTGTCCCGGATGAGATAGCCGACACCGAATTCGAAGATGAGGGCGAGGGTCACGATCACCCATATAGGAAGCCTTCGCGCCATGACAAACCCCAGCACCATGGCCAGCGTGTCGGACACCGAATTGATGATGCTGTCGCCATAATAGTCGAGCGAGATTGTGCCGGCGCGGTAGCGGTCGATGATGAAAGGGCTGTTCTCGAGCAACTCCCAGCCGCCCTCTATAGCCACCGCAAAGGCCAGCCTGAGCCCGATCGGCGAGCGCGGGAAAAGGAACCACGCCAGCGCATAGAACAGGAAACCGTGAATGATGTGCGAGAAGCTGTACCAGTCGGAAATATGCTGGGAATTTTCGGAGCTCTGCACAATGCCGTGCCACAGCTTGACATAGCCGCAGGTACAGATCGGCGTCCGCCCCATGCCGTAGAGGACCCCGGCCTGGAAGATGACCAGGCCGAGGACCAGCAGAAGCCCCATTCGCCAGCTGTCTTCGTAGGCCGAGACGGTTTTGTCGCTGGATACGCTCATCCTGCTATTGCCCCTCTTTTGCGTCACCCTCTGGGGCATCAATAGCCATCAGCACGGCATCGCCATATTCCGACTTCCTGCGATCGATAGCCCTGAAACCGGCCTTTTCATAGGCACGGATAGCCCGTGCATTGGCGGGGTCCGGGTCGATGATGACGCGCGGCGTACCTTCCTCGAAAAGCTGCTCGACGAACTGCCGGACGATCGCCGAGCCGTGGCCGACCCCGACAAGCCCCGGCACGCCGATCGACAGATCGATGCCGAGCGTGCCGAACGGCTGGTCGCTATAGGGATGGCCGTCCTCCAGATGCGGATCGTAGCTCTGCAAATAGCCGATGGGCTTTCCGTCGAGCTCGATAATCAGCGGCTCGACCGAAATGCTGTCGATATGCTCGCGGATCTCCGCAATCTCGGTCTCTGGGTCGTTCCACCATTCGGCGACATGCGGCTCGGCAAGCCAGCCGGCGATCATCGGCAGGTCCCTCTGGATCACCGGCCGAAAACCATAGCGGAGGCTCCGCTCAGGCGGCATCGAGGGTTTCGACGACGAAGTTGTTGTTTGTGTAGACGCAAATGTCTGACGCGATCTGCATCGCCTTGCGGGCGATCTCCTCTGCGCCCTTGTCGCTGTCCATCAAAGCGCGTGCCGCTGCCAGCGCGTAATTGCCGCCGGAGCCGATGGCCATGACGCCAAATTCGGGCTCCAGCACGTCGCCGGTGCCGGTCAGCGCCAGCGACACCGACTTGTCGGCCACCAGCATCATTGCTTCCAGCCGGCGCAAATAACGGTCGGTGCGCCAGTCCTTGGCGAGCTCGACGCAGGCACGTGTTAGCTGGTCGGGATATTGTTCGAGCTTGGCTTCGAGCCGCTCCAGCAGCGTGAAGGCATCGGCGGTGGCCCCGGCGAAGCCGGCAATGACGTTGCCGCTTTTGCCGATGCGGCGCACCTTCTTGGCGTTGCCCTTCATGATGGTCTGGCCGAGGCTGACCTGGCCGTCGCCGGCGATCACCACCTTGCCGCCCTTGCGCACGGTCAGGATGGTCGTGGCATGCATGGTCAGTTCATTCGACATTTTCTGCTCCGATCAGCACCGATCCCATCGAGGCGATCGGCGCGTTACGAGTGACTTGATCGGCCATATGTATGCATAGGCCGGATGATTGCAAACCGGCCATCCGCCGGGCCGGACTGTGCTCCGCAGCGGTAACTGGCAATCGCCGGATCATGCTGCTAGAAGGCTTTCGTTTTCAGGCATGTGAACGCCTGAACCGTGCAAATCTGAGACAAGGATGAGGTCATGGCGCCCCGTTCCGCCGAGATAAGCCGCAAGACCAGGGAAACCGACATCGCCGTGTCGGTTCAGGTCGACGGCTCGGGCAAATCCGACATTTCGACGGGCGTCGGCTTCTTCGACCATATGCTGGACCAGTTGTCGCGCCATTCGCTGATCGACATGACCGTGAAGGCCAAGGGCGACCTGCACATAGACGACCACCATACGGTCGAGGATACGGGCATCGCGCTCGGCCAGGCGCTGGCCAAGGCGTTGGGCGAGCGGCGCGGCATCATGCGCTACGCCTCGATCGATCTCGCCATGGACGAGACACTGACGCGGGCGGCAATCGATGTCTCCGGCCGGCCTTTTCTGGTCTGGAATGTTTCGTTCTCGTCGCCGAAGATCGGTACGTTCGACACCGAGCTGGTGCGCGAATTCTTCCACGCATTGGCGCAGAATGCCGGCATCACGCTTCATGTCACCAATCATTACGGCGCCAACAACCACCACATCGCCGAGACCTGCTTCAAGGCCGTGGCGCGTGTGTTGCGTTCGGCGCTTGAGCGCGACCCGCGCCAGCCGGACGCGGTTCCCTCCACCAAGGGATCCCTGAAAGGATAGCGTCATGGCCATCTATGTCGTGATGAAGCCGCCAGGCCGCAGCGAAAGCGTAGACACTACCTTTATCCGTGACGGCTTTGCCTGGCTCGGCTTCCTAGTGCCGCCGCTGTGGCTGGCCTGGCACCGGCTGTGGGTCGAGGCGGCATTGGCGTTTGTCGCCATGGGCCTGCTCTCGATGCTAGGCGAAAGGCTGGACCTGGAAACAACCGGCTCGCTTTTATCCCTGCTTGTCATGCTCTTTGTCGGACTGGAAGGGCAGGGCTTGCGGATCGCAGCCCTGCGCCGTCGCGGCTGGCATGAATGGGGCGTGGTCGAGGCCGACAGGCTCGACGACGCAGACCTCCGCTATGCATTGGAAGCCGATGCTCAGTCGGATGAACAACCGACGGTGCAACGCATCGTCCCAGACGCAGCACATGCCCGGTCGGCGCAGATGGGCCTGGCGCTGGGGCTGAACCATATTCCGGGAAAGCCCTGAGATGAGGGTAGCGATCATCGATTACGGGTCGGGCAATCTGCGCTCGGCCACCAAGGCCTTCGAGCGTGCCGCGCATGAAGCCGGTATTGCCGCCGCGATCGAACTCACCGCCGATGCCGAGCGGGTCAGGACCGCCGACCGCATCGTCCTGCCCGGCGTCGGTGCCTATGCCGATTGCGCCGCTGGACTGCGTGCGGTCGCCGGCATGTGGGAAGCGGTCGAGGAGGTGGCGATCGCCAAGGCTCGGCCGTTCCTCGGCATCTGCGTCGGCATGCAGCTGATGTCGGAGCGAGGCCTGGAAAAGACCGTCACAAAGGGCTTTGGCTGGGTCGCCGGCGACGTCAAGGAGATCACGCCGGCCGATCCGACACTGAAGATCCCGCAGATCGGCTGGAACACGATTGACCTGAAGCGCAAGCATCCGCTGTTTTCCGGCATTGCGACGGGTGGCAAGGGACTGCATGCCTATTTCGTCCACTCCTACCATCTCGATGCACGGAAGGAGGATGAGGTGCTGGCGGTTGCCGACTATGGCGGCCCGGTAACGGCCGCTGTCGCTCGCGACAACCTCGCCGGAACGCAATTCCACCCCGAGAAGAGCCAGGCGCTGGGCCTGGCGCTGATCACCAATTTCCTAGGCTGGAGGCCCTGAACCATGAGCAAGAAGGGCTATTGGATGGCAATGGTCGATGTCCGCGATCCCGAGATCTACAAGCGATATATCGAGGCCAATGCCGCGGCTTTCGCGAAATACGGCGCGAAGTTCCCGGTGCGCGCCGGGCGGTACACCAGCCCGGAAGGACCGGCAGGCAATCGCCACGTGCTGGTGGAATTCGAATCCTATGAAAAGGCGCTGGAATGCTACGGCTCGCCTGAATACCAGGAGGCGTTGAAGTACAGGCTCGCCGGCTCGACCGGCCACTTTGTCATCGTCGAAGGCGCCTGAAGGTGTTTCTGTTTCCGGCGATAGACCTCAAGGACGGCAAATGCGTGCGCCTCAGGCATGGCGACATGGCGACCGCCACCATCTACAATGACGATCCCGCCGCTCAGGCGCGCGTCTTCGAAGAGCAGGGCTTCGAATGGTTGCACGTCGTCGACCTCAACGGCGCCTTCAAGGGCCAGAGCGTCAACAGCGCCGCGGTCGGCGCCATCCTGAAGGCGACGAGCAATCCGGTGCAGCTCGGCGGCGGCATCCGCACCCTGGCGCAGATCGAGGACTGGCTCGACCGTGGGCTGGCCCGCGTCATTCTTGGCACCGTGGCGGTCCGCGATCCGGATCTGGTCAGGCAGGCCTGCAAGGCATTCCCGGGCAAGATCGCTGTCGGCATCGACGCCAAGGGCGGTAAGGTCGCGGTCGAAGGCTGGGCTGAGGCCTCGAGCCTCGGCGTCATTGAACTGGCGAGGAAATTCGAGGGTGCCGGCGTCGCCGCCATCATCTACACCGATATCGACCGCGACGGTGTGCTGACTGGCATCAACTGGGACGCCACCATCGATCTCGCCGACGCGGTGTCGATCCCGGTTATCGCCTCGGGCGGGCTCGCCTCGATCGCCGACATCGTGCGCATGACCATGCCCGATGCCCGCAAGCTCGAAGGCGCGATCTCCGGCCGCGCCCTCTACGACGGCCGCATCGACCCGGCCGAGGCATTGGCGATCCTGCGTGGCAAACCGATGGCAGGGAGTGAAACGTGAAGGTCTCGATTATCGTTGCTCCCTACGACAGCGGGCATTATCACGAGGGGTGCGGCCAGGGGCCGGACGCCATCGTCGGCGGTAGGCTGGTCGAAGCCCTGACCGTGGCTGGCCATGACGTCGCCGTCGAAGATATCGGCAAGGTCGGAGACGAGCAGGGGCGCGAAATTGCAACCGGCTTCGCCGTCTGCAACGCCGTCGCGACCAAGGTTAACCTCGCCCGCGATGGAGGACGCTTCCCCATTATCCTTGCTGGAAATTGCCTGACCGCCGCCGGTGCGGTTGCCGGCGACGCTGCGGATTCGATCATCTGGATCGACCAGCATGGCGATCTCAACACGCCGGAGACGTCGGCCTACGGCTTTCTCGACGGCATGGCGCTGGCGGCGACGCTCGGGCTCTGCTGGCATCCGATGGCGGCAGCAATTCCGGGGTTCCGGCCGATAGACCCGGCGCGCTGCATGCTGGTCGATGCCCGCGACCTCGATCCCGACGAAAAGCGACTGCTGGAAACTTTGCCGATCGTGCGCACCGAATGTGCCGGTGCACTCGATATGATCGGAAAGCTCACGGCGACAGGGACTGTGCGGGCGCATCTGCATCTCGACCTGGATGTCCTCGATCCGGATGTGCTGCAGGTGAACCGCTACGCGCACCCGGGCGGCCCGAGTCCGGAACAGCTGCGGCAGCTTGCCTGCGGACTGGCCAGGTCAATCCCAATCGTCGGCGTGACGCTCTCGGCCTACGACCCGGCCTTTGATTCCCAGTCCGAAGTTCCGCCCGTCGTCGGCCAGCTGCTTGTCGACTTTCTTGCGGCGATCGAGAGGATCTGATGCTGAAAGCCCGCGTCATCCCCTGTCTCGACGTCAAGAACGGCCGTGTCGTCAAGGGCGTCAATTTCGTCGACCTGGTCGATGCCGGCGATCCCGTCGAAGCGGCAAAAGCCTATGACGCGGCCGGCGCCGACGAGCTCTGCTTTCTCGACATCACCGCCTCGTCGGAAAACCGCGAGACCATTTTCGATGTCATCGCCCGCACCGCCGAACAATGTTTCATGCCGCTGACCGTTGGCGGTGGCGTCCGTCAGGTCGCCGACATCAGGAAGCTGCTACTGGCCGGCGCCGACAAGGTGTCGATCAACACGGCGGCGGTGAAGACCCCAAATTTTGTCGCCGAGGCTGCCGACAAATTCGGCAACCAGTGCATCGTCGTCGCCATCGATGCCAAGAAAGTGTCCGCTGCGAGCGAGGCTGATCGCTGGGAGATATTCACCCATGGCGGCCGCGAGAAGACCGGCATCGACGCCGTCGAGTTCGCTCGGCAAGTGGTCGATCTCGGCGCCGGCGAGATCCTGCTAACATCGATGGACCGCGACGGCACCAAGGCCGGCTACGACATAGCCCTTACCCGCGCGGTCGCCGATGCCGTACGCGTGCCGGTCATCGCTTCCGGTGGCGTCGGCACGCTCGACCACCTTGTCGAAGGCATTCGCGACGGCCATGCCGGCGCGGTGCTGGCGGCGTCGATCTTCCATTTCGGCACCTACAGCATCGCCGAAGCCAAGCTGCACATGGCTCAGGCCGGACTGCCGATGCGGCTGGACTCGCCGGGTAATCGGTCCTAGAGCCTTTCCGGCTAAGAAGAGGCTGTAAACGCCGTCATGACCGAGTTCTCGCTCTCCGATCTGGAGAAGATTATTGGCGAACGCGCACGTTCCGGCGATCCGGATTCGTGGACGGCCAAGCTCTTTCAGCGTGGCATGAGCAAGGCAGCGCAGAAACTCGGCGAAGAGGCGGTCGAAACGGTGATCGCAGCCGTCAGCGCCGACCGGGACGCGCTTGTTTCGGAAAGCGCCGATCTCATCTATCATTGGCTTGTCGTTCTTGGCGTAGCGGGCATTCCGCTGAGCGATGTGCTCAACGAGCTTGAACGCCGCACCGGTCGTTCGGGCATCGCCGAAAAGGCGTCTCGGCTGGACCGGGGCTGATCGCTGCGGAGGAACTCGATGGACCAGCTCGCTCCTACCGAGAAGTATTCACCCTATCGTTTCTTCTCGGCCGAGCAATGGTCGCGGTTCCGCGCCGATACGCCGATGACGCTGACCGCAGACGAGATCCATCGTCTGCGGTCGCTGAACGATCCGGTCGATCTCCACGAGGTCGAGCGAATCTATCTTTCGATGTCGCGGCTGTTGTCGGCTCATGTCGAAGCCAGTCAACTCCTGTTCAGGCAGCGCCAGGCCTTCTTCAACGCGCTGGACGCGGCCAAGACACCGTTCATCATCGGCATTGCCGGTTCCGTCGCGGTCGGCAAATCGACCACGGCGCGCGTGCTGAAGGAGCTGCTGGCGCGCTGGCCGTCGAGTCCCAAGGTCGACCTGGTCACCACCGACGGTTTCCTGCTGCCGAACGAAGTCCTGCGCCGCAACAACCTGATGGAGCGCAAGGGCTTTCCGGACAGCTACGACGTCGGCGCGCTGCTGCGCTTCCTGTCCGGCATCAAATCGGCGCAGCGCAACGTCCGCGCGCCGGTCTATTCGCACCTGACCTATGACGTCATTCCGGGCGCGTTCCAGACCATCGACCGGCCCGACATCCTGATCTTCGAAGGCATTAATGTCCTGCAGCCGGGCAAGCTGCCGAAGGACGGCAAGATCGTGCCTTTCCTGTCGGATTTCTTCGACTTTGCCATCTACATCGATGCCGAGGAGGCGCTGATCCATCACTGGTATATCGCCCGCTTCATGCGGTTGCGCGAAACCGCCTTCCGCGACCCGGCCTCCTTCTTTCACCGCTATTCGCAACTTTCCGAGGATGCGGCCCGCGCCATCGCCGAGGGTCTGTGGACCAACATCAACCTTAAGAATCTGCGCGAGAATATATTGCCGACCCGCGCCCGAGCCGATCTCATCCTGCGCAAGGGCGCCAACCATCTGGTCGAGGAAGTGGCGCTCAGGAAACTGTGAAATCCCGGGACATTCCTTAAAGTCATCTTAACCCAGTCTTTCTATTGTCGGGCCTGATCTGCGGGCTCGGCAAACAAATGAATGCGCCATTCCTAAACATCGATCGGCCGGCAGCTGACCGCATCGCACGTCCGGGCAGCGGCGGCGCAACGATTGCCTTGATCGTGCCTGTCCACAATGAGGAAGGCGCAATTGCTCCATTCCTGAAGGCGGTATGCGAAAGCACCGCGCCGCTGAAGGACAAAGGCGTTGCCCTCGAGTTCATCTTCGTCAACGACGGCAGCAGCGATACGACGCTCGAAAAGCTGATCGAAGCCCAACAAACCGATCCACGCATCCACGTAATCGACCTTTCACGCAATTTCGGCAAGGAAGCCGCGATGACCGCGGGGCTCGACAGCTGCGATGCCGATGCAGCGATCCCGATGGATGTCGATATGCAGGATCCGCCGCATGTCATTCCGCTGCTTGTGGAAAAGTGGCGCGAGGGTTTTGAGGTTGTTCTGGCCAAGCGAGCCAATCGGTCGAGCGACAGCTTTCTCAAGCAGCGCTCCGCCTCGATGTTCTACCGCGTTCACAACTGGATCGCGCAGCAGAAGATCCCGCACGATGTCGGCGACTTCCGTTTGATCGACCGCCAGGTCATCCAGGCGCTGCGGTCTTTGCCCGAACGCCGTCGTTTCATGAAGGGCCTGTTCGCCTGGGTCGGGTTCCGTACCGCAAGCGTCGAATATGTCCGCGATCAGCGCATCGCCGGCCAGTCGAAATTCTCCGGCTGGAAGCTGTGGAACTTCGCGCTCGAAGGCATCACCAGCTTCTCCACCGCTCCGCTTGAAATCTGGACCTATGTCGGCGCGACGATTTCCGCGCTGTCGTTCCTCTACGGCCTGCTGATCGTCGCCAAGACAATGATCTTTGGCGTTGATGTGCCCGGCTACGCCTCCCTGCTGGTCAGTGTTCTTTTCCTTGGCGGCATCCAGTTACTCGGCATCGGCATCATCGGACAATACCTCGGCAGGGTCTACGCCGAGATCAAGCAGCGTCCGATCTATATCGTGCGCCGCAAATATGAGGGAATGAGCTGATGGAGATCGACGCTTACCGACAGATGGCCGCCACCGAAGACGAGCATTGGTGGTTCTGCGGGCGTCGCGCCATCGCCGAGGCGGTCATTCGCAGCATCGGCCTGCCTGAAAACGCGCGCATCGTAGAGATCGGCGCCGGCACCGGCGGCAACATCCGGATGCTGGAGCAGTTCGGCGCAGTGACGGCAGTCGAGATGAGCGATCTCGCGCGCAGGATTGCCTGGGAAAAGACCGGCCGCGACTTCCTCGCCGGCCATCTGCCGGACAACATTCCTGTCGCGCCGCAAAGCTGCGACCTCGTCTGCCTGTTCGACGTGCTGGAGCATGTCGCCGAAGACGAGGCGTCGCTTGCCGCGATCCGCCAAGTGCTGAAACCGGGCGGCAGTGTCGTCCTCACTGTGCCCGCACACCAATGGCTGTGGAGCACGCATGATGTTGGGCTGCATCACATGCGGCGCTATTCACGCAATCTGCTGCGTGAACGAATTGAAAAGGCTGGTTTCGCGATCGACCGGCTGAGCTACACAAATGCCGCGCTCTTCCCGGTAGCGGTGCTGGCACGACTGGTGGACAGGTTGCGCAAGTCGGCCTTGCCAGCTGGCCATGCCACGCCGCCAAAACCACTGAATGCGGCGATGAAGGCAGTGTTTTCGGCGGAAGGCCGCATCATACCAAATGCAAGCTTGCCCTTCGGGGTTTCGCTGCTGGCGGTATTCCGCAAGGACAGCGCCGTCGAAACCGCTCGCCCCGACGAGAAATTGGCAGCTTGACCGCGTCATGGGCACTGGCTCGTATCGTCGACTATCGCGCTTTGCGCTGATTGGCATCGCGTCGACGCTGATCTACGCCGTTTGCGCTTTTCTGCTGTCGCGTGGACAGGCAACGGCGGCCCTGCCGGCGGCGCTCACATCGTTTGCGGCCTACGCCGTCGCCGCGCTGTTCTCCTACACCGGGCATAAATATTTCACGTTCACCTCGGGCGGCAGCCACGCTATGGAATTGCCCCGCTTCCTCCTGCTCACCGCTTCCGGCCTCGCCGTCGCGATCGCCCTGCCGGGGCTTTTGACCCAGATGCTCGGCATCCCTGCTGCAATCCCGATCCTGCTCACCTGCATTGCCGTGCCGGTCATCAACTATGTCGTACTTGGGCGGTGGGTGTTTCGTGGTCTCTAGCGCGCGATCCCTCAGTGAACTGCTGCCCGGCGCCAACCGCTTCTCGCCCTTCGTGGGCGTAGCGGGTGCTCCGTTGCTGCTGGCCAGTCTGGTCGTCACATACGCCGTCTGGCTATCGACCGTTGCAATTCCGACCAATGTTGACGTGTCATGGCTTCTGGTCGTCTGCGACCGCCTGCTTGGCGGAGAGCGGCTCAACACCGACATCGTGGAGACCAACCCCCCTTTCTCGATCTGGCTCTACATGCCGTTCATGCTCCTGGAAAAGCTCACTGGCATGCGTGCGGAATTCTGGCTGACGCTTGGCGTCGTTTGCCTGAGCCTGGCCAGTCTTTTCGTTTCCGTCCGCATTCTCGCGCGCGATGAACCGGTCTACCGGCAGCCCCATGCGCTGTGGGCGGCAGCCGCGGCCCTGTTTTTGATCCTGTGTTTCATGCCGGATCAATTCGGCCAACGCGAGCACTTCGCATTGATTGCCATTCTGCCTTGGGTGGCGTTGCAATGCACACGTCAGCGGAACCTGGATTTCAGCGCGGGCTCGCGCCTGGAGCACATGGTCGCGGGTTTCGGCGCGGCGGTCGTGGTCATGGTCAAGCCGCCCTATTTTGTGCTGGCCTTCATGTTGCCGTCGCTCTGTCTTGCGCTTGAAAGGCGGTCGCTGAGACCGCTCTTCGTCGCAGAGAACCTGGTGGGCGCTGCGATCGTGGCCGCCTATATAGCGTCCATCGCGCTCTTCGACCGCGCTTACGTCAGCGACGTCCTGCCCTTGGTCAGGGAGGTCTATCTTCCGTTGAGGGCCTCTGCCGCCGATATGCTGGCAAACTGGCCGAAAGTGGTGCTGCTTCTGGCCGCCGCCACCGTGCTTGCGGCCGGCGGCCTGAGAAAGACGAACTGGGACGTCAGGATTCCGCTCCTGACCGCCCTGGGGTTCATTCCGGCCTTCATCGTCATGGGCAAGGGTTGGCCCAATCACGCGCTGCCGATGGTCGTTGTTGCGACACTTGCATTTGGCATCCAGCTTGTGCGGTTCGGCACATTCGGCAGTGCAGGCTTCGTTCGCAAGGCCGCCCTGATCTTCGGCTGCGTGCTGGTGCTGCAAATAGCGGTCAGGGCACAGTACGCGGCGCTGACGACGGATAACGGCCCGATCGCCCGGTCTGTCGCCGCGATCCGCGCAACGGTCGAAACCCCGACCGTCATGTCGATTGCCGACCAGATGCAGGTTGCCCATCCCCTCGCCAGGCTGGTCGGCGGCAGGTTCATATCACGCCATCCGAGCGCCTGGGCGGTCTCCAACGCGGACACGCTCGCCCGCGTCACCGGCGATCTCGAACGGAGACCGGAACTTGAAAGCATCCGCGATCGGGTGATCGGCGAAAACGCCGCCGAGATATCAGCGAAGAAGCCCGATATCGTGCTGTCAGGCTCGCCGGCGTGGACTGCCCTGATGCTGCAGGACAAGCGGATCCAGGTCGCCTTGGCCGACTATCGTCTGCTGCACGCCGAGCCGGAAATCACTGTCTATCTGCGTTACACGGCGCCTGCGCCGCTCCAAACCGATAGAGCAGGAGCCCCCGGAAACCCATGACACGGCTGGATCCAATCGCTCCACTGGACGACATATGGCTCGATCTCGAGAGCCTCGGTGCAACAGCATGAGCGTCTCGAACGACATTGGCGGCTTGAGCCGCTGGCGCGACCGGGATATTGCGGCGTCGCTGCTTCCTAGCCGCAATGTCCTGGCCATTGCCGCAGTCACCGTCTTCTCGATCTTCTGGCAGCGACGTTGGGGGACTGTTCCCGACACTAGCTGGCTGATCACGGTCTGCGAGCGTATGCTGTCCGGTGAGCGGCTTTACTCGCAAATCTACGAGACCAATCCCCCATTCAGCGTCTGGCTCTATCTGCCGCCAGTGGCTGCGGCCAGATGGCTGGGCACCGCCCCGGAAATCCTGGTTGAGGCCTGGACATACCTTGCCGTGCTTATCGGACTTTCGCTCTCGGGCGTGATCGTCAAGCGTGCGGGTTTCACTGAAACTGCATCATTGTTTGCACTGGGGCCAGCGTTTTGCGCAATGTTGGTGGTCTTCCCCGGAAATGCCTTCAGCGAGCGGGAGCATATCGGCATGGCACTTTTCATGCCGCTGCTTGCGCTTCATGCCTGGCGCGCGCGCAGAGATGCAGCTGCCCAACCAGACCCCGGGCTCGCCGTCCTCGCCGGCCTGTCGGGCAGCATTCTGCTGCTGGTCAAGCCCTACTATGCGATCATGGTGTTGGCGCCGGCGCTGGTCGTTGCAGTGCGCCGGCGCAGTCTGAAATCGATCTTCGCCCTGGAACACTGGGTCATTGGCGGCATCTGCGTTGTCTATCTCGGCACGGTCACGCTGATCCATCCGGAATTCGTGCGCGACATCTATCCCCTCTTGGCGGACGTTTATGCAAAGATCGGCATCTTTTGGCCGATTGTGATCGGCTACGGTTTCTCGTGGTGTTTCCTTGTCTTCCTGATCTGGTGGCTGTGGCCTGCCAGACAGTTTCCAGAGCTGGCGGCGGTAGCGTTGGCTGCATCGATCGCCGGCATGTTTCCCCTGTTCTACCAAGCCAAAGGCTGGTCTTATCATGCCTATCCCGCGATCTTTTGCGCTGTGGCAGCCATTTTCTGCCTGTTGGCACTGCCCAGGATCGTGCAGCGGCCGTCGAAGCTGTTGACGTTCGTGACGGCTCCTTCGCGAGCTTGGGCATTGGCGGCGGTGGCAATCGCTTTCTTGCCGTACTGGAGCACCCAGAAACCAGGGCCGGCGCTGGTTGCTGCAATTCGCGCCGCCACCGATCGGCCGACCGTAGCGTTGGTTAGTTCGGATATTTCCTCGGGACATCCGTTGAACCGTATGATCGATGGGCAGTTCGTTTCGACCCACGTCAGCGATTGGCTTGGAGCGTTCGCACTTTCCCTGTCCCGGCAGGCAGCTCTCTCGGGTGACACCGCCGAAGCCATGCGTTACCGAGCCATCATGGCGCGCTACGTCGAAAGCAAACGCGAAGAGTTCGTGCGTCTGCGCCCGGATATCGTCGTCTTCAAGAAAAACAACACGATGTGGACAAGCCAACTGATGGGGCATTTTGGCTTTGACGCCATCCTGGCGCACTACCGCATTCTTATCGAGGACGAGACCGAGCGCATCTATCTGCGCGACGATTATGTCCGCCCGGGCCGCCGGCCACCTGAACAGCCTATTTCGGCATCGTCACCCGTCGCAGCGTCAGATTGATGCGGCCGCCACTCCTGAGCAATGCCGAGGTCGACGGGTAGATACGGTCGACGCCGTGAAAGCAGAGCCGCCCTTCGCCGCCAAGCACGACGACGTCGCCGCTCCTCAGCCTGAACGATTTGGTGGCGCCGTCGCGCGTCGTCTGGCCGACCCGGAACAGGCAATCGTCGCCGAGCGACACCGAGACGACAGGCGCGGAGAAATCGCTCTCGTCGCGGTCCTGGTGAAGACCCATCTTGGCATCCTGCGAATAGAAATTGACCAGGCAGGCTTCCGGCAGGTGCGCATAGGCAGATACATCCCGCCACAGTTCGAGCAGCATCTCCGGGATCGGCGGCCAAGGCCTTCCGGTCACCGGGTGGGTCGGCTGGTAGCGATAGCCGTGCTCCTTGTCGGTGACCCAGCCCAGCGGACCGCAATTGGTCATGCGCACGCTCATCTCCTTGCCGGTACGCGGCATCGCCGGCACGAACAGCGGCGCGTTCTGCACGACCTGCCTGATATCTTCCACCAGCACTTCCTGCATGGCGCGCGACAGGTAGCCGGGCATATGGCGGACGCCTTTGGGCAGTACGAGCATCGCGTCGCTTAATCCGTTGGTCTGGAGAAATCAGAATGCCACCGTCAAATGAAAACGGCGACCCGAAAGCCGCCTCCGACGGTGGCTGCGCGCTTTAACCGGCGATCTGAGATCCGAAGCCGCTTCGGCTGTCACTCATCCCCGACCCGGCCGCGCAGTTTCTTGATCGAGCCGCGCCCGGCCTTGCTCTTGAGCCGTCTTTCGACCGCGCCTTTAGACGGCCTGGTCTTCTTGCGCGGCGGCGGTGGTGGTTCGGCGGCCTTGGCGACCAGTGCCGTCAGCCGCGCCCGGGCGTCCGCCCGGTTCTGCTCCTGGGTGCGGAAGCGTCCGGCTTCGATGACGATGACGCCGTCCTTGGTGGCGCGCTGGCCGGCAAGCTTGATGGTCCGTTCGCGCACCCGCTCCGACAGGCCAGCCGCATTGGCGGCATCGAAGCGCAATTGCACTGCCGTCGCCACCTTGTTGACGTTCTGGCCGCCCGGGCCGGACGAACGGATGAAGTCCTCGTGCAGGTCGCCCGGATTAATCACCGCATCGTCGGTAATGATGATCTTGTCGTCGGCGTTCATGCCGCACTCATGGCGCGGCAGGCGAAAAAAGAAAAGGCCCGATCGAAGCCGGGCCTTGAAGCATCACCAGGGGCGACGGCTATTCAGCCGCTACCTGCATGCGTGGTGCGGCGCCGAGCACGGTGGCGTCGACATGGGCTTCGAACTTTTCGAAATTGTCGACGAACATGCCGACCAGCCTTGCCGCCTGCCGGTCGTAGGCGGGCTTGTCGATCCAGGTCGATCTAGGGTCGAGAATGGCGCGGTCGACGCCGGCAACCGTCACCGGTACGTCGAAACCGAAATTGGCGTCGGTGCGGAAGTCGGCCGCTTTCAGCGAGCCGTCGAGCGCCGCCGCAAGCAGCGCCCGCGTTGCTTTGATCGGCATTCGCTTGCCGGTGCCGTAGGCGCCGCCGGTCCAGCCGGTGTTGACCAGCCAGCAATCGACGCCGTGGCGGGCGATGAGCTCGCGCAGCAGATTGCCGTATTCCGACGGATGCCGCGGCATGAACGGTGCGCCGAAGCATGTCGAAAATGTCGCTTCGGGTTCCGTAACGCCCTTCTCGGTCCCCGCCACCTTGGCGGTATAGCCGGAGAGGAAATGGTACATGGCCTGCGCCGGGGTCAACCGCGCGATCGGCGGCATCACACCGAATGCGTCGGCGGTCAGCATGATGATGTTCTTCGGGTGGCTGGCGCGCCCCGTCTTGCTGGCATTGGGGATGAAGTGGAGCGGGTAGGCGCAGCGTGTGTTTTCGGTCAGCCCGCCATCGTCGAAATCCGGCACGCGGCCTGCGTCGAGCGCCACATTCTCCAGCACCGTGCCGAAGCGCTGGGTGGTGGCGAAGATCTCCGGCTCGGCTTCGGCCGAAAGCTTGATCGTCTTGGCATAGCAGCCGCCCTCGAAATTGAAGATGCCGTGCGGTCCCCAGCCATGCTCGTCGTCGCCGACCAGCGTGCGCGACGGGTCGGCCGACAACGTCGTCTTGCCGGTCCCGGAAAGGCCGAAGAAAACGGCCGCGTCGCCGAAGGGCCCTTCATTGGCCGAGCAGTGCATCGGCATCACACCCTTTGCCGGCAGCAGATAGTTGAGCACGGTGAACACCGACTTCTTCATCTCACCGGCATACGAGGTACCGCCGATCAACACGATCATGTGCGAAAGATCGACGGCAATCACCGTTTCGCCGCGCGTGCCGTGGCGGGCGGGATCGGCGCGAAACGACGGCAGGTCGATGATCGTCAAATCGGGCATGAAATGCTCGAGTTCGGCGGCGGCCGGTCGGATGAGCAGATTGCGGATGAACAAGGAGTGCCAGGCAAGCTCCGTGATCACCCTGGTCGGCAGCTTCAGTTCCTCGTCGGCGCCGCCGACCAGGTCCTGCACATAAAGGTCCTTTCCAGCCGCGTGGGCGCGAAAATCGGCAAGCAGCGTATCGAACTGGATCGGCGAAATCGCTTTGTTGTTGTCCCACCATATATGCGGCGCGGTGCTTTCGTCGCGCACCACGAATTTGTCCCTGGGCGAGCGGCCGGTGTGCTGCCCGGTCTCGGCGGCAAGCGCGCCATGCGCGGTGAGTCGGGCCTCGCCACGGCGGATTGCCTCCTCGTAGAGCGCGGCCGCGCCGAAATTATAGCGTACCACGCCCGTGGTTCTCAGGCCGATGCGATCGATTGCACATGCAGGATTGCGTTTGCCGGCTTCCGACATGGGTGTCCCTTCTTCGATTTACCGCGTCTTTACCGGCGAATTCCGGAACCCCCATTGCAGGAGCTAAAAACGTCAAAACCAGAAAAGGCGAATGATATCAAATCATTAATCGATTTAAATATTTTGAAAGTTGTTTAAATCGTTTATATGTGCAAAAACACTGATGGTTGCCCAAAGGATTGGCGATGTTCATTCGTCCAATCCATATCGAGGTACAATTGTAGCCGTCGACATGCCGCGCGTGACAGCGGATACAGCCTGTGCCACATTTTGTACCTAATTTGTCCTGCAAAAGCCCCTTCTCGACGAAAGAAGGGACAGCTCATGAGGGAGCCGCTTGAAATGGCAACAATCGCGCTTGTCGACGACGATCGCAACATTCTGACTTCGGTTTCGATCGCCCTCGAATCCGAGGGTTATCGGGTCGAAACCTACACGGATGGGGCATCGGCGCTGGAGGGACTGGCGGCGCGCCCGCCGAACCTCGCCATCCTTGACATCAAGATGCCGCGCATGGACGGCATGGAGTTGCTGCGCCGGATGCGTCAGAAATCCGACCTGCCAGTAATCTTCCTGACCTCCAAGGACGATGAGATCGATGAACTGTTCGGCCTCAAGATGGGCGCCGACGACTTCATCCGCAAACCCTTCTCGCAGCGTCTTCTGGTGGAGCGCGTCCGCGCCGTGCTGCGCCGCGCCAGCACCCGCGAGGCGGCGGCCAAGGCGCCCAACCAGCAGGCCCGGTCGCTTGAGCGCGGCCAGCTTGTCATGGACCAGGAGCGCCACACCTGCACCTGGAAGGGCGAGCCGGTGACGCTTACCGTCACCGAGTTCCTCATCCTGCATTCGCTGGCACAGCGTCCGGGGGTCGTAAAAAGCCGTGATGCGCTGATGGATTCGGCTTATGATGAGCAGGTCTATGTCGATGACCGCACCATCGACAGTCACATCAAGCGGCTGCGCAAAAAGTTCAAGGCCGTCGATGATGACTTCGAAATGATCGAAACCCTTTACGGAGTCGGATATCGGTTCCGCGAAGCTTGAGTCGAGCGGGAGCTGCTATTCGATGGCAGTGCAAGTAGAGCGAGTGAGACGGTCGGGCGCCGCCAGGCGCCCGCCGCGGATTCTGCCCGCCTTCGTGTCGAAAATTACGGTGCCGATGCGCCGGTTTCTCGGCCATCACATCTTTTCCAGCCTGACGCGGCGTATCCTCTTTCTCAACCTTGCCGGCCTTGCCGTCCTGGTCACCGGCATTCTCTATCTCAATACCTTTCGCGACGGGCTGATCGACGCCCGTGTCGAGAGCCTGATGACTCAAGGCGAGATCATCGCCGGCGCGATCGCCGCCTCGGCGACGGTCGAGACCGATTCGATCAGCATCGATCCGGAGAAGCTGCTCGAGTTGCAGGCCGGCGAAAGCCTCGGCCCGGGTTCCGATCAGCTCGACAATCTCGATTTCCCGATCAATCCGGAGCGCGTGGCGCCGGTGCTCAGGCGGTTGATCTCGCCGACGCGCACACGCGCCCGCATTTACGACCGCGACGCCAACCTGCTGCTCGATTCCCGCCATCTCTATTCGCGCGGCCAGATCCTTCGCTACGACCTGCCGCCGGTCGAAGAGGAACAGCCAGACCTTCTGGAGCGCATCCAGAAATTCGTCTTCGATTTCTTCCGCAACAAGCAGCTGCCCGTCTATCGCGAGCAGCCGGGTGGCAACGGCGCCGCGTTTCCGGAAGTGGTCAAGGCGCTTACCGGCAGCCCGTCGACGATCGTGCGGATCTCGGAGCAGGGCGAGCAGATCGTTTCAGTGGCGGTACCGATCCAGCGCTTCCGTGCCGTTCTCGGCGTGCTGATGCTGTCGACCGAAGGCGGCGACATCGACAAGATCGTCGCGGCCGAGCGCAAGGCGATCCTGCGCGTGTTCGGCATTGCCGCCCTGGTTACCGCCATCCTGTCGATGCTGCTGGCCTCCACCATCGCCAACCCGCTGCGCCGGCTTTCCGCGGCGGCCGTCAGGGTTCGCCGCGGCGTCAAGAACCGCGAGGAAATCCCCGACTTCTCCGACCGCCAGGACGAGATCGGCAATCTGTCGATCGCCGTGCGCGACATGACCAATGCGCTCTACGCCCGCATCGAGGCGATCGAAAGTTTTGCCGCGGATGTCTCGCACGAGTTGAAGAACCCGCTTACCTCGCTGCGCAGCGCGGTGGAGACATTGCCGCTGGCCAGGAACGACAATTCGCGCAGCCGGCTGATGGATATCATCCAGCACGATGTGAGGCGGCTTGACCGTCTCATCACCGATATTTCCGATGCCTCCCGTCTCGATGCCGAGCTGGCGCGGGAAGATGCGGGAACCGTCGACCTCAAGAAGTTCATCACCGATCTGGTCGCCGTCTCGCGCGAGGCCACGCGCAACAAGAAGGCGGTCGAGATCGAATTCAAGGTCGCCAAACTGCCACAGGGCGTGAAAGGCTACTTCGTCGTCGGTCATGATCTGAGGATCGGCCAGGTGATCACCAACCTGATCGAGAATGCCCGCTCGTTCGTTCCCGAGGAACGTGGCCACATCACCATATCGCTGGCGCGCGCCGGCAAGTTCAACATCGTCACCATCGACGACAATGGACCCGGTATCCGGGCCGATAACATCGATCGCATTTTCGAGCGGTTCTATACCGATCGGCCGGCCGGCGAGGCGTTCGGTCAGAACTCGGGCCTTGGCCTGTCGATATCCAGGCAGATCGTTGAAGCCCATGGCGGCACGCTGAGCGCCGAGAACATCCCGGGCACCAAGCCTGGCGAGATCAAGGGCGCGCGCTTCGTGGTGACGCTGCCGGCGGAAGGCTGACGGATGAATTCCAATCACGCCTGGTCCTATTGTGCAGCCTGAAAATATTCACGGCACCGCGATCCTGATAGGTGATCGCGGCATTCTCATCACCGGACCGTCCGGTTTGGGCAAGACGACGCTGGCGCTCGCCCTGATCGATCATTGCAGCCAGCGTGAGCTGTTTTCCCGGCTGATCGGCGATGACCAGCTCTATGCTGCAGATTGCGACGGGCGGCTGGTCTGCCGCGCACCAGCCAGCATAGCCGGCCTCGTCGAGGTGCCGGGATTCGGCCCCAAACCGATACGGTTCGAGCCAAGCTGCGTGATCGACCTCATTATCCGGCTGGTGCCAGCCGGCAAAATGGCCCGCTTCCAGGAAGACTGCAGCGAACTCGTTGTCGGCGTACCAGTGCCGCGCATCGATCTTGCCGGGCGCAATGTAGCGGCGGCCTTGCCGGCAGTGATGTCGCGCCTGTCGATTGCGCCTTTCCTGTGATCCGATTTCGATTTTTTGCTGCAATGCGTCAAATTGGCTTGGGCCGGCGCAATTTTGGGCTTGTCAACGGGCCTTGCGTCGACAAGATAGCGCTCCCGCCACCTGGAACGGTCGGCGAGCATAAAATGCGCCTGTGAAGCGGCGATGACGGGAGCCACCAAAGAATGATCGGACTCGTGCTTGTAACGCACGGTCAACTGGCCGCCGAGTTCCGCAATGCCGTGGAACATGTCGTTGGGCCACAAGACAATTTCGAGACCGTGGCGATCGGTGCCGACGACGATATGGAACAGCGCCGCCGCGACATTATCGAGGCAGTCGGCCGCGTCGATACGGGATCAGGCGTCATCGTTTTGACCGACATGTTCGGCGGCACGCCCTCTAACCTCGCCATTTCCGTGATGGAATCCGGGCGTATCGAGGTCATTGCCGGCATGAACCTGCCGATGCTGATCAAGCTGTCCAGCGTTCGCAAGGGCGACAACATGACGGCCGCGCTGGATGAGGCGCAGGCTGCCGGCCGCAAATACATCAATGTCGCCAGTCAACTCCTGAGCAGCAAATGAGCGCGCTGTTGCCGGAAAAGGACAAGATCGTTCGCGACTTTCCAATCGTCAACCAGCGCGGCCTGCATGCGCGCGCCTCGGCCAAGTTCGTTCAAATCGCCAGCGGCTTCAACGCCACGGTCCAGGTCGAGAAGGACGGTGTCAAGGTCGGCGGCACCTCGATCATGGGCCTGATGATGCTGGCGGCGAGCCCCGGTTATTCGATACGCGTCACCGCCACCGGCCCGGAGGCCGAAGAGGTGATCGATGCGCTGGAGCAACTGGTTGCTTCCCGTTTCGGCGAGGAGTGCTGACGGCTTCGCCGACGGCACCTGCTACGGCATGTTCGGGCGCAACCTTGCGGCGGTGAAGGAAATCGCATTTTTGCGCGACCGTCGCGTATTTTGTTCTTGCTTTGTGCCGGCAGCTATGCTACTAATTTCGCTATAGTGCCAATTGGCCCCGAAGACCCGCCCGCCGAGGCGGGTTTTTGTTTCCGGCTTTGAAAGTGTTGCCGATCTGAGGTCTGAGGGACGGCCACCTTGGACAGCACCCCTTCTGCGCGCTCTCATGGCCGCCGCCGCTGAAGACATGCACGGATAAAGATTTCTTTATATCCCATTGTCGTCCCACTCCCGATCTGCTAGTCAGGCCGGCAACTCGCGCCCTCCGAAATGCCTTCGGGGCGGGCGCGTCCCGCAATCAATTCGCATCGGAGCACTGCCATGACGGGTAGCAAGGACTATGTGGTCGCTGACATCGCGCTTGCCGGCTGGGGCCGCAAGGAGATCGAGATCGCCGAAACCGAAATGCCCGGCCTGATGGCCTGCCGCGAGGAATTCGGCGACAAGAAGCCGCTCAAGGGCGCGCGCATCACCGGTTCGCTGCACATGACCATCCAGACGGCGGTGCTGATCGAAACGCTGAAAGCGCTCGGCGCCGACATCCGCTGGGCTTCCTGCAATATCTTCTCGACCCAGGACCACGCTGCCGCGGCCATTGCCGAGGCCGGAATTCCGGTGTTTGCCGTCAAGGGCGAGACGCTGGAGGATTATTGGGTCTACACCGACAAGATCTTCCAGTGGGCCGATGGCGGCACCTCCAACATGATCCTCGATGACGGTGGCGATGCCACCATGTACATCCTGATCGGCGCCCGCGCCGAGGCCGGCGAGGATGTGCTGTCCAATCCGGGCAGCGAAGAGGAAGAGATCCTGTTTGCCCAGATCAAGAAGCGCATGCAGGCATCGCCCGGCTTCTTCACCAAGCAGAAGGAAGCGATCCGCGGCGTCACCGAAGAGACGACGACCGGCGTCAACCGGCTCTATCAGTTGCAGAAAAAAGGCCTGCTGCCGTTCCCGGCGATCAACGTAAATGATTCCGTCACCAAGTCGAAATTCGACAACAAATATGGCTGCAAGGAATCACTTGTCGACGGCATTCGCCGCGGCACCGACACGATGATGGCTGGCAAGGTCGCGGTTGTCTGCGGCTATGGCGACGTCGGCAAGGGCTCGTCGGCTTCGCTCAAGGGCGCCGGCGCCCGCGTCAAGGTCACCGAGGTCGATCCGATCTGCGCGCTGCAGGCGGCGATGGACGGTTTCGAGGTGGTCACGCTCGAAGACGCGGCGCCGACGGCCGACATCGTCATCACCACCACCGGCAACAAGGACGTCGTTACCCTCGACCACATGCGCCTGATGAAGGACATGGTGATCGTCGGCAACATCGGTCACTTCGACAACGAGATCCAGGTGGCCTCGCTGCGCAACCTGAAGTGGACCAACATCAAGCCTCAGGTGGACATGATCACCTTCCCGGACGGCAAGCGGATGATCCTTTTGTCGGAAGGCCGTCTGCTCAACCTCGGCAACGCCACCGGCCATCCGAGCTTCGTCATGTCGGCGTCCTTCACCAATCAGGTGTTGGCCCAGATCGAGCTGTACACCAAGCCCGGTCAGTACGAGAACCAGGTCTATGTCCTGCCGAAGCATCTCGACGAAAAGGTCGCGCGCCTGCATCTCGACAAGCTCGGTGCCCGCCTGACCGAACTGTCCGGCGAACAGGCCGCCTATATCGGCGTCACTCCGCAGGGACCGTTCAAGCCGGAACACTACCGCTATTAACCACGGCGAAACTTGCCACTAGATATTGAAGCCGGGCGATTGACTTTTCGCCCGGCTTTATTTTTGCGCTGATTGATTCTTCACGCCGATTCGCGCAAGCGCTATGGTGCTGATTCGCGGTCCGGGGACGAGGCCCGGGCGCACGCATCAGGGCGGTCTTGCATTCAGGCGGCGAAGAGGACCAAGACATGCCGGGGGATAACCCGCCTTGCGCGGGACAGGCCGTTTCCGGCGGCCATAACGATTCGATCACGGGCTCCGCTGCCAGAGGCGGCAGCCTTCTATGGCGCGCCGGCAGCCGTGTCGGGGTGCTGCTTGCTTCTTCCGCGCTGGTTGGTCCGCTGCTTGGCTTTACTGCACATGCCCAAACCCGCGTGGCGCAAAAGGCCGGGCTGTCGGTCAGCACGGTCGAGGTCATGCAACTCGCCATGTTCGTCGGCGTCATGGGGGCGGCATTGCTGTCGGCCATCTTTCTGATCCGCGAACGGGCGCGCACCGCGGCGGAAAATGCCGAGCTCAGGACCCGTATCGCCGACGTCAATGCCGCGCTGCAGCGCTCGGAGGCGCTGCTCCATTCCCGCGATCAGCGCGTGGTGGTATGGGCGGCCGAGAACAAGAAGCCCGAGCTTGTCGGGACATTGCCGATCGAGAGCGGCGCGCCGGAGGACCGGGCGGCCTTCCTGGCTTTCGGCCGCTGGCTGATGCCGCGTTCGGCGGCTGCACTCGAACATGCCGTCGCGGCACTGCGGGACAAGGCAAAGCCGTTCGATCTGGTCATCGAATCGCAGGCCGGCCAGCCGCTCGAGGTTCACGGTCGCAAGAGTGCGGCGCATGTGCTGGTTCGCTTCGTCTCGCTTTCGGAGACACAGCGAAGCCAGGCCAGGCTGAAGATCGAGAACCAGCGCTTAACCGCCGACCATGAGACGCTGATCGGTCTTCTGGATGCGCTCAAGATGCCGTCATGGCTGCGTACTGTCGACGGGCGGCTGAAATGGGTCAACCGCGCCTATGCCGAAGCGGTCGAGGCCGAGAATGCCGAAGCGGCGGTCCGCGATGGCAAGGAATTCCTCGGCGGCCAGGCGCGCGACACGATCGCTGCGCAGCACAAGTCGCGCGCGGTCTTTGAACAGACGCTCTCCACGGTCATCGAGGGCGACCGCCGTATGTTTGCCGTGACCGATTTTGCCGGAGCGGATGGTTCGGCTGGTCTTGCCTGCGACATCAGCGCTATCGAGGCCATTCGCGCCGAATATGAGCGGACCATGCAGAGCCACGCCGACACGCTCGATCAGCTCAACACCGCCGTGGCGATTTTCGACACCGACGAGAAATTGCGGTTTTTCAATCAGGCGTTCCAGAAACTATGGGGCCTCGACAGCGGCTTCCTGCACAGCGCGCCGGACAACGCCTTGCTGCTCGACCGCCTGCGCAGCGAAGGCAAGATCGCCGAGCAGCCCGAATGGCGGCGCTGGAAAGAGAGCCTGCTCGGCGCTTACCGCGCGGTTGAATCGCAGGAGCATTGGTGGCATCTGCCGGACGGCAAGACCATTCGCGTCGTCGCCAATCCGCAGCCCAAGGGCGGCGTCACCTGGGTGTTCGAGAACCTGACCGAGAAGATGGACCTTGAAAGCCGCTACCAGACCGCCGTCCGGGTCCAGGGCGAGACGCTCGACAACCTCGCCGAAGGCGTCGCTGTGTTCGGCCCCGACGGCAGGCTGAGACTGTCGAACCCGGCGTTCGCGGCATTGTGGGGGCTGGATGCCGATGCCTCAAAACCCAACGTCCATGTCTCGACGATCCGCGACCTTTGCGACCGCCGTGCCGTCGACAGTCCGTGGGGCGGGTTCGTTGCCGCCATCACCGGCTTCGACGACGAGCGCCGCGACCGCCACGGCCAAACCGAATTGAACAACGGCACCGTTTTGCGCTACGCCGTCATCCCTTTGCCCAACGGCCAGGTGATGATGACCTTCGTCGACGTTACCGACAGCGTCAATGTCGAGCGGGCGCTGAAGGACAAGAATGAGGCGCTGCAAAAGTCCGACCAGATCAAGAACGAATTCGTGCAGCACGTCTCCTATGAGCTGCGCTCGCCACTCACCAACATCATCGGCTTTACCGAGCTTCTTTCACTGCCGTCGACTGGTCCGCTGAACCAGAAGCAACGCGAATATATCGGGCATGTCGGCTCGTCCTCCTCGGTCCTGCTCACCATCGTCAACGACATCCTCGACCTGGCGACGGTGGATGCCGGCATCATGGAACTCGACATTTCCGAAGTTCACATCGATCGAACCATTACGGCTGCCGCCGAACTGGTCGCCGACCGGCTGGAGGAACATGCGATCAAGCTCAGGATCGACGCGGCGGCCGCGCCGAAAACCTTCCACGGCGACGAGATCCGCGTCCGCCAGATCCTCTTCAATCTGCTCAGCAATGCCGCCAATTACGCGCCGGAGGCGAGCACCATAACGCTCGCCTGCCGCCAACTTGCCGACGGCGTAGAATTTTCCGTTCACGATGACGGCCCCGGCATGCCGCCGGACCTGCTTGACTCAGTGTTCCGGCGCTTCGAGCCGCGCACCAATGGCGGCCGCCGCCGTGGCGCCGGGCTCGGCCTGTCGATCGTCAAGAGCTTTGTCGAACTGCATGGCGGCAGCGTCCGCATCGAGACCGGCAGGGATAAGGGCACCACGGTTGTTTGCGCCTTTCCCGACACGCCGTCCGGCATCCGCGCGGCGGCCGAGTAGCGCGTTCGATGGCGGTATTGGTGCTGGAGCGTTTTCTCGCCGACGAGGCTGCGACGGCAAGGTTCGGCGAGGATCTCGCCATGTCGCTGCGCATTGGCGACGTGCTCGCCCTCAAGGGCGATCTCGGCGCCGGCAAATCGACCTTGGCACGGGCGCTGATCAGGGCACTGGCCGACGATGCCGGGCTCGACGTGCCGAGCCCGACCTTCACGCTGGTCCAGAGCTACGACACGCGTGTGCCGGTTCATCATTTCGATCTCTACCGCTTGGGCACGGCATCCGAGCTGGACGAGCTGGGCTTCGACGAGGCGCTGACGCAAGGCGCCGCGCTGGTCGAATGGCCGGAGCGGGCAGAGGCATATCTGCCGAAAACCTCGGTGCTGGTCGAACTTCTCCAGCAGGGCGACGGCCGACTGGCGAGACTATCGGGAGAGGGCGCCGCCTTCGAGCGCGCGGCGCGATCGCTGGCAATGCGCGATTTTCTCGGGCAGGCCGGTTGGGGCGAAGCGCAGCGACTATATTTCATCGGTGATGCCTCGGCTCGCTCCTACGAGATCGTCACGCTCGCCGGATTTCCGCCGCGCGTGCTGATGAACTCGCCAAGGCTGGTGCTCGGACCGCCAGTCCGCGACGGCAAACCCTATGCCGAGATCGCTCACACCGCGCAATCCGTTTCGGCGTTCGTCGCCATCGACCGGGCCTTGCGGGCCGGCGGCGTCAGCGTCCCGGAAATCCATGCCCAGGATCTCGAGCAGGGTTTTCTCCTGCTGGAGCATCTCGGTTCCCAAGGCTTCCTCGACAAGCGCGGCCAGCCGGTGGCCGCGCGTTATGCGGCGGCGGCCGAACTGCTTGCCATGATGCACGGCAAAACATGGCCGGCCCGCATGCAGGCCGGCCCCGGCGTCTTCCACGACGTGCCGCCTTTCGACCGCGACGCCATGATGATCGAGGCCGAATTGCTGGTCGACTGGTATGTCCCGGCGATATCAGGCGCTTCGCCAAGCGAGGCGTTGCGCGCCGGTTATCGCAGCGAATGGAGTGCGGTGGTCGATCGGCTCGAGGGGCGCGAATACACGCTGATGCTGCGCGACTTTCATTCGCCCAACCTGATCTGGCGCGCTGACCGTTTCGGTCACGACCGCCTCGGCGTCGTCGATGTCCAGGATGCGCTGATCGGTCCGTCAGCCTACGACGTCGCCTCGCTCGCCATGGACGCGCGCGTCACCATCTCACCTGAAATCGAAAAGCACACGCTCGCCGCCTACATCGCCGCGCGACGTGCTGCCGGTGCCTTCGATGAGAACGAATTCCGCGAAACCTATGCAATCATGGCCGCACAGCGCAATTCCAAGATCCTCGGCATCTTCGTGCGGCTCGAAAAACGCGACGGCAAGCCTTATTATCTGAAGCATCTGCCGCGCATCCGCGACTATCTTCGCCGGGCACTGGCGCATCCGGCGCTGGCCGGGCTGCAGGATTTCTACATCGCCCACGGCTTCCTGGAGGAACGCTCGATTTGACGGCTAAGGATTTGGGCCTGAAGGCGGCGGATGAGCAGCCGATGCCGACGACCGCCATGGTGCTCGCCGCCGGGCTCGGCAAGCGCATGCGGCCGATCACCGACACCATGCCGAAGCCGCTGGTCAAGGTCGCCGGCAAGACATTGCTCGACTGGGGGCTGGACTGCCTAGCCGGAGCCGGCGTCGCCAAGGCCGTCGTCAACGTCCATTACCTCCCGCAACAGATCGTGGACCATGTAGCCCGCCGCAGTGCGCCGAGAATCGTCATCTCGGATGAGAGTAGGGGCTTGCTTGACTCCGCCGGTGGTATCGTCAAGGCATTGCCCAGGTTAGGGGCGCCCTTCTATGTGCTCAACGCCGACACCTTCTGGATCGACAGCGGCGTTTCCAATCTCAGGCGACTTGCCCTTGCATGGGAGGGCGCGACAATGGACATTCTGCTGATGCTTGCGGATCTCCAGTCGGCAACCGGACATAGCGGCGGCACCGATTTCCTGATGGCGCCGGACGGCGCCTTGCGGCGTGCGAACAACGATCCGGCCGGCCTGATCTATGCCGGCGCCGCAATCGTCCATCCGCGCATCTTCAAGGATGCGCCGGCCGGTCCACACTCTCTCAACGCCTATTTCGATGCGGCAATCGCCGCCGGCCGCCTGTTCGGCATGAAAATGCAGGGTCACTGGATTACTGTCGGCACACCTGACGCGATCCCGCGGGCGGAAGCAGCGGTCGCCGCCGCGCTTGCCGGCACGCCCAATGCTGTCGGTGAGGCACCCGGCGCTCTTACCGAGTCGAAATGAGCGGCTCCCGCCGCGTTTTCTCGATCCCGCCCGGAGCGCCGTTCCTGCCGACGCTGGCCGAGGCGCTGCTTGCGGGGCGCTTGGTTCCCGGCTTCGCCTATGACGGCGATCCGCTGGCGCTGGCCGATCTCACCATCTATGTGCCGACGCGCCGTGCGGCGCGGGCGCTTCGCGGCGTCTTCGTCGATGCTCTCTCGCGCTCGGGAAGCCGCTCGGCGATCCTGCCGGTCATCCGCCCGCTTGGTGAGTTCGATGAGGATGAAGCCGCCTTCGAGGCAGGAGGTTCGGCCGCCATCGACCTTGCGCCGCCGATCGCCGCGGTCGAGCGTCTTCTGCTGCTTGCGCCGCTGGTGCGGGCGTGGAAACGCCGCCTGCCGGCACATGTCGCGGCATTGTTCGACGAGGAGATCGTCATACCGGCCTCCGCCGCCGACGCCATCTGGCTGGCGCGCGACCTTGCACGCCTGATGGATGAGATCGACACCGAAGGCACGGATTGGGCAAGGCTCGCCGACCTTGTAACCGGCAATCTTGCAGGCTGGTGGCAGGTGACACTCGACTTCCTGACCATCGTGACGGAGAACTGGCCGAACCTGCTCGAGGAACGCCATCGTTCCAATCCGGCCGCGCATCGTAATGCCCTGATAAGGCTGGAGGCGGCGCGGCTGAAGCGTAATCCGCCAGCCGGACCGGTGATCGCCGCCGGTTCCACCGGCTCCATTCCCGCCACGGCCCAGCTGCTTGCCGTGATCGCCGGTCTGCCCAATGGCGCCGTTGTGCTGCCCGGGCTCGACCGGGCATTGGACGAGCCATCCTTTGCCGCGATCACCACACCGGGCGCGCGCCCAGCCGTGCTTGGCCACCCGCAATACGGCCTGGCAAAGTTGATCGGCAAGATCGGCGTGCCGCGCGCCGATGTCGAGGAGCTTGCTGTTGCGCCGCGACCGCTTGCGCTGCGCGCCGCACTTGTCGGCGAAGCGCTGCGCCCGGCGGAGACCACCGAGCTCTGGGCCGAGACGCGCGCCCGCTTTAGGGCCGGCGATATTGCCGAGGCCTTCGCCGAGGTGACGCTTCTCGAAGCCGCCAGCGAACGCGACGAAGCCGTGGCGATCGCCGTCGCGCTCAAACAGGCTGTCGAACGGCCCGGCCAGCGCGCCGCACTCGTCACCGGCGACCGCGCTCTGGCGCGGCGCGTCTCAGTCGAGCTGCTGCGCTTCGGCGTTGCCGCCGACGATTCCGGCGGCACGCCGCTGATCAACACACCAGCCGCCAGCCTGCTCAGGCTGGCGCTTCAGGCAGCCTTCCGCCCGGGCGACCCCGTCGCCCTGCTGTCGCTGCTCAAGCATCCCCTGCTTGGCCTCGGCCTGGAGCGGGCAAGCGTGCGCCATGCGGCCGAAATCGTCGAACTTGTGGCGCTGCGCGGTGGCACAGGGCGTCCGGACGTGGCGTCGCTGCCGCAGCTCTTCGACACCCGGCTCCTCGAATTCGACGGCAGCGGCAATCGCCGCCCACCCTTCTGGTGGCCGCGGCTTTCGGTCAGGCGCATCGAACAGGCGCGCGACCTGCTGATCCGGCTAACGGCCGCGCTGGCGCCGCTGGTTGCTTTTCGCGGCGACGAGAATGCCGATCTTGCCACCCTTGTGCGCGCCAGCGTCGTTGCGCTCGAAAGTCTCGGCCGCGCCGCTGACGGCAGCCTGAGCGAACTCTATGCGGGCGATGCCGGCGAAAAGCTCGCCGAGCTCTTGCGCGGGCTGGTCGCGGCCTCGGTGTCGTTCTCCTTCGCCGCTGACGAATGGCCTGACGTGATGGAGGCGCTGATCGCGCCCGAGACGGTCAAGCCGGCGCAGGGCACCGACAGGAACATCGCCATCTGGGGTGTGCTGGAAGCGCGGCTTCAGGATGTCGACACGCTGGTCGTCGGCGGCCTCAACGAAGGCGTGTGGCCGCGCAAGCCGGAGAGCGACCGCTTCATGTCGCGGCTGATGAAGACCGGCATCGATCTTGAACCGCCCGAGCGGCGCATCGGCCTTGCCGCCCATGATTTCCAGATGGCCATGGGCGCCAAAAAAGTGGTGCTGGCTCGCTCCGGCCGCTCCGGCGATGCACCGTCGGTACCTTCGCGCTGGCTGCAGCGCATCCTTACATTCGTCGGCGAGGACCACGCTGCTGCACTTCGCCGGCGCGGCGACGAACTGCTTGCCTGGGCGCGTGTGCTCGATGCCGGCGAAAAGCAGGACTTTGCGCCGCGGCCGCAGCCGAAACCGCCGCTCGCCGCGCGGCCGCACCACTTCTCGGTCACCGAGATCGAAACGCTGCGCCGCGATCCCTATGCGGTCTATGCCAGAAGGATACTCGGCCTGATGCCGCTCGATCCGGTCATTCGCGATCCGGGCGCTGCCGAGCGTGGCACGCTGTTTCACGCCATTCTGCACCTCTTCTCGGCGAGGGTGGCCGACCCGCGCGCGCCAGAGGCGCTGGACGGGCTCATCGCCGCAGGCCGCTCCTGCTTTGCCGAGGCGGCGCTGCCGGCCGATGTCGAGGCGGTGTGGTGGCCACGCTTCGAAAAGCTTGCCGTCGGCATCATCGAATGGGAGCGCGGCCGGGCCGCAGCCGTGGCACGGCGGTACGCCGAGGAACGCGCCGAAAAGACCGGTGTGGGCCGATCCGGTGTGACCCTGTCCGGCTATGCCGATCGCATCGATCTGCTGGCCGGCGGCATGGCCGACATCCTCGATTACAAGACCGGCTCCTCGCCATCCAAAGCACAGGCGCACACGCTGCTCGCGCCGCAACTGGCACTCGAGGGCGCGCTGCTCAGGCGCGGCGCTTTCAAGGAGCTTGGCGCATGCGAGCCGTCGCAACTGGCCTTCGTGCGGCTGAGGCCGAATGGCGAAGTGTTCGAGGAATCCATCCTCGAATACAACCGCAAGCCGCGAACCGCCGCCGATCTCGCCGAAGAAGCGTGGGCGCGGCTGGAAAAACTGCTGATCCACTACGCCGACCCGGCGACCGGCTATCTGTCGCGGGCGCTGCCGTTCCGCGAGGGCGAGACCGACGGCGACTACGACCATCTCGCCCGCGTGCTCGAATGGTCCGCCGGCGGCGACGCCGATGACGAGGGAGGGGAGGCATGAAAAAGGCCTACCCCATTCCAAGCGACACTGCCGCCAGCCAGGCAAGCGCGTCCGACCCGCGCAATTCCGCCTGGGTGTCGGCCAATGCCGGATCGGGCAAGACCCATGTACTCGCCCAGCGCGTTATCCGGCTGTTGCTGCGCGGCACCGATCCGTCCAAGATCCTGTGCCTGACCTATACGCGTGCCGCCGCCGCCAACATGTCGAACCGGGTGTTTTCGACGCTGTCGCAATGGACGGCCCTGGGCGATGCCGAGCTCTCGACACGGATAGAGGCGCTGGACGGCCGCCAGCCCGACCGCGAAACCATGCGCCGGGCGCGGCGGTTGTTTGCCGGGGCGCTGGAAACACCGGGCGGGCTGAAGATCCAGACCATCCACGCCTTCTGCGAATCGGTGCTGCATCAGTTCCCGCTGGAAGCCAATATCCCTGCGCATTTCGAAATGCTCGATCCGCAAATGGAGGCTTCGCTGTTTGCCGCCGCCCGCCGCGACATGATTTCGGGCGGCGTTGCAGGCGATGCGGCATTGTCCGAGGCCTTCGCCACCGTGCTGGAGCGCGGCGGCGAGCATGGGCTCGACGCACTGCTGGCCGAGATCGTGCGCAAGCGCGATGGTTTGCGTGCGTTCATCGCCGCGGCCGGCGGCGATGGTTTTCAGGCGCTGTTCGACGAGTTCCATTTCCGCGCCGGCCAGACGGCCGAAGGTATAGCCGCCTCGGTCTGGCCGCTGCCCGGCTTCCTGCCGGATTATCTCGTCACCTTTTCACGGGCAGCCGAGGCCGCCGATGCGCGCATCCTGCTGAACAATCTGCTGCCATACGCCCGCCTTGCCTTTGCCGAAGAGGATCCGGTACGTCGCCTGAATTTGCTCTCCAAGGCTTTCCTGAGGGCCGACGGCGAGCCTTACGATCCGGCAAAGACGTTTAAAAGGGCATTGCTTCACCGGTTGCCCGATCTTGCCGAACGATATCTGGCGGCGGTCGACGCCATTCTTGAAATCTCCGACCGGCTGGCCTTGTTCAGGATGCTGGAAGGCACGCGTGCGGCGCTGACCATCGCCGACTGGCTGATCGCCCGCTACGAGCAATTGAAGCGCGCGCGCGGCTTCCTCGACTTCAACGACCTGATCACCCGCACGGTCCATCTACTGGCGCGGCCCGACGCCGGCCCATGGGTGCAGTACAAGCTCGACCAGGGCATCGACCACATCCTCCTCGACGAGGCGCAGGACACCAGTCCCGACCAGTGGGAGGTAGTCAAGCGGCTGGCGGAGGAGTTCTTTGCCGGGCTCGGCGCACGCGACGCCGTCCACCGCACCATCTTTGCGGTCGGCGACGAAAAGCAGTCGATCTATTCCTTCCAGGGAGCCGCCCCGGACTCCTTTGCCGACAGCCGGCTTTTGTTTGCCGGCAAAGTCAGATCCGCCGCCGCCGCCTTCGCCGATCTCAAGCTAACCTGGTCGTTTCGCTCGACCGACGACGTGCTTGCGGCGGTGGATCGTGTCTTTGCTGACCCGAACGTGCGGCGCGGCATCAGCCACGATCCCGATCCGCTCGACCACAAGGCGATCCGCAACGATGCGCCGGGCTATGTCGACGTCTGGCCCTCGCTCGGCGCCGACATCGTCGACGAACCGGACGACTGGACGCAAGCGGTGGATCACGCCCACGCACCGGCGGTGCGCGTTGCCGAAAACGTTGCAGCGACCATTGCCGGCTGGATCGGCGGCGGCGAGGTCATCGAAGGGCGTGGCAAGAAACTCCGGCCCGGCGACGTGCTGGTGCTGGTGCGCAAGCGCGATCGCTTCGTCCATGCGCTGACGCGGGCGCTGAAGCGCCGCGACATCCCGGTGGCCGGCGCCGACCGGCTCAGCCTGCCTGGCCATATCGCGGTGAAGGACCTGATCGCACTCGGTCACTTTCTCATCCAGCCCGAGGACGATCTGTCGCTGGCCGCCGTGCTGCGCAGCCCGATCTTCGATGTCTCGGAAGAGCAGCTTTTCGCGCTTGCTGCGGAGAGGCCATCGAGCGTCTCGCTGATCGCCTCGCTGCGCCGGCATGCCGGCGAAAGCGAGGCGTTGGCCGCCGTCGTCAGCCGGCTCGGCACATGGTCGAACGAGGCCGCATTCAAGCCGGTGTTCGAATTCTATGCTGCAGCTCTCGCCCGCGACGGCCTGCGCAAGAAGATGATCGCGCGGCTCGGGCCGGAGGCCGGCGACGTCCTCGACGAATTCCTGAATTTCTGCCTGGCCGAGGAGCGGACCGGCCTGCCGGGACTGGAATCCTTCCTGTCGACGTTGGAAAACGCCGGCCCCGAGATCAAGCGCGAAATGGACCAGACCCGCGACGAGGTTCGCGTCATGACCGTGCATGCCGCCAAAGGCCTGGAGGCGCCGGTGGTATTCCTTGTTGATGGCGGCTCCGCGCCGTTCAGTGACCAGCATCTGCCGAGATTGATGCCGTTCGAAGGCTCGGGCGACTGCTGGGAGGGCAAGGGCTATCTCTGGCGTTCGGCCAGCGATGTCGCAAATGGGTTTTCACGCGCCGCATCGGCCCGCGCCCGCGAGCTCGCCGACGACGAATACCGCCGGCTGCTCTATGTCGGCATGACCCGCGCCGAGGATCGGCTGATCGTCTGCGGCTACCACGGCAAGCGGGCGCCGAATATCGGTACCTGGCATTCGATCGTCAGCCGCGCACTGGTCGGTGCCGCAGAGAGCGAAGAACGCCGGCATCCCGCCACTGGCGAGACCGTGCATCGTTTCCAGGTGACGAAACTGCCGCCCATGCCACCGGCGTCAGTGGATGAGGCACGACAGACTGAACGCTTTGCGCCATTGCCGGAAACCCTGTTCCGGCCTCTGCCGCCCTTCGAGGAATTGCCGCGGCCGCTCTCGCCGTCCGGCGCCTCGGTGCTGATCGACGAGGCGCGGCAAGCGGTGGCCGACACGCGTTCGCCGGTGCTGGATGCCGACGCCGAGCCCGGCTTTGCCGTCGTGCGCGGGCTGGCGCTGCACAAATTGCTGCAGATGCTGCCCGGCATCGCCGAGGGAACACGCCGGGATGCCGCCGAACGCTATCTGGCAAGAGCCGGCGCGGCATGGCCCGACGACGAGCGCGACAAGGCCCTGGCTGGCGTTTTCAGAATTCTTGCCGACAGCCGCTTCGCGCCGCTGTTTGCGCCAAACTCGCGCGCCGAAGTCGCCATCATGGGCAGCCTGGAGGTAAGGGGCAAACTGCGCTCGATTTCCGGCAAGATCGACCGGTTGGCAGTAACGCCGGACAAGGTTTCGATCGTCGACTACAAGACCAATCGGCCAGCGCCAGCTACGCTCGCCGAAGTGCCGCAAGCCTATGTTCTGCAGCTCGCACTTTATCGCGCGCTGCTTCAGCCGCTCTATCCGGGACGCGAGGTCTCGGCGGCGCTGCTGTTCACCGAGGTGCCGCGGCTGATCGAGCTGCCGGCAGCGGCCATGGACGACGCGCTTGCTAGACTCACGGGAGCGTGACACAACACTTGCTTGAAGACGGACACGATCACCACCACATTTGGTGGGACGAATAAATCGAAAGGATCTCAGCATGGCCACCGTCAAGGTCGACAAGAGCAATTTCCAGGCCGACGTGCTCAACGCCAAGGAGCCGGTCGTGGTCGATTTCTGGGCGGAATGGTGCGGCCCGTGCAAGATGATCGCCCCGGCGCTCGAGGACATCGCCATCGAACTCGGCAGCAAGATAAAGATCGCCAAGCTCAACATAGACGAGAATCCTGAGCTGGCCGCGCAGTTCGGCGTGCGCTCGATCCCGACGCTGATGATCTTCAAGGGCGGCGAAGTCGCCGACATGAAGGTCGGTGCTGCGCCGAAAACTGCATTGTCGCACTGGATCAACGGCAGCCTCGCCTGATCCGATCAAAATTTTGCAGAAAAGCCCGGCCTCGCGCCGGGCTTTCTTGTGGCGTCACCGATCCGCAGATCTGGCACTCGCCACTTGCAGTCTCATGCTCTTGTCTGGCTTAAAGCAGGAGAAGCGATATGACCGGATCCGCCAAGGCCACCGTCTTCATCGACAATGAGCGCGTCATCGTCACCGAATACCGCTTCGCCCCGGGCGACAACACCGGCTGGCACCGCCATGGCCACGACTATGTGATCGTGCCGTTGACCGACGGCAAGGTGAAGCTCCTGACCAAGGATGGCGAATCCTTTGCCGAGATGAAGAAGGGCGCCCCGTATTTCCGCAACGAGGGCGTCGAACATGACGTCATCAGTGCAAACGATGGCGAATTCGCCTTCATCGAGGTCGAGCTGAAGTAGTCCACCAACCATCGGCTGCGCCGCTACAATTGTCCCGGCGAGGCGCGATCACCAATCCGCGATACGATCGCCGCCGACGAATTGTGCGCTTTTTTCAGTGTATTCGAACAGTTCTATCCTCACGCCGTTGGGGTCGCGGATCCAAGCCTGGTAGGTGTCATCGCACGCGCGTTTCTTGGAAGTGACATCAACCCCCTTTGACCTCAGATGGGCGATCGCGGCGTCGATGTTTTCCACTTCGAGGCAGAAGTGGTTGATCTGGTTCAAGTCGCCATAGCTGGCGCCGTCTTCCTGGAACACCTCGACATGGCTACGGCTGCCGCAATTGAGGTAGAAGCCGAAAATCTTCCCGTCGCGCAGGAAATTGAACTGGGTGTCCATGCCGAGGACGTCCCGATAGAAGCTTCGCGTCATCTCCAGGTCATTCGCGAAAATGCAAACGTGTGCGAGCTGCTTTACCTTGATCATGATTGGCTCCTCGCGGTGGTCTGACAAGTGTGGCGTCACCGTGGCCCGGCTGAAGCACGCCTCAAACCGGCGGCGTGCCGTTTTCGGCCAACACCGCGCCGGCCAGGTAAAGTGACCCGCCGATCAGGATGCGCGGCGGCGGTCCGTCCCATGTGTCGCGCAGCAGCATCAGCGCATTGGCGACGGAACTGACCGGTTCGGCCGACAGGCCGGCCTCGATGGCGCGGGTCGCCAGCTCGTCGTTCGGCACGCCCGCGTCGCTCAGGCTCACCGGCACGGTGTAGACATGCCGGACCAGCCCTTTGAAGGCGCGGAAATAGCCGCTCTGGTCCTTGGTGTTGATCATACCCGAGATCAGGAACAGCGGACGCGGGTTCTTTTCCTCCTGCTCGGCCAGCGCCTCGGCGACGACCACGCCAGCGCCGGGATTGTGGCCGCCGTCGAGCCAGATGTCGGCGCCCTTCGGCGCCAGTTCGCTCAGCCGTCCTTGCGGCAGCTTTTGCATGCGGCCCGGCCAGGCAACATTCGCCATCGCCTTCTCGGCAGCGCGGTGGCTGATCTCGAAGCCCGCCGCCTTGACCGCCGCGATCGCCGCCGCCGCATTGGCGAATTGATGGCGCCCCGGCAGGCGCGGCGGCGGCAGGTCCATCAATCCGTCTTCGTCCTGATAGACCATGCGCCCGTTTTCCTCATAGGCAAGGAAATCCTGGCCATAGACGAAGGCGGGGCAGTCGAGCCGCTCGGCGGTTTCGATGAGCACCTGCTGGGCCGTCTCGCTTTCCTGCGCGCCGATGACGACCGGGCATCCGCGCTTGATGATGCCGGCCTTTTCGGCGGCGATCAGCTCGACGCGGTCGCCGAGATAGGCTTCGTGGTCGAGCGACACCGGCATGATCACCGACACGGCCGGCTCGGCGATGACATTGGTGGCGTCGAAGCGGCCGCCAAGGCCAACCTCGAGGATGACGGCATCGGCTGGATGTTCGGAAAACAGCAGGAAGGTGACGGCGGTGAGGATTTCGAAGACGGTGATCTTCTGGCCTTGATTGGCTTTGGCGACGCGGGCGATGGCTTCGGCGAAGACCTTGTCGTCGACCAGCCTGCCGCCGCCATCTGCGGCCAGCCGGTAGCGCTCGTGCCAGTTCACCAGATGTGGCGAGGTGTGGACGTGGACGCGGTAGCCGGCGGCTTCGAGCAGCGCCCGTGAAAAAGCAGCACAGGAGCCCTTGCCGTTGGTGCCGGCGATGTGGATGACCGGCGGCAGCTGGTCCTGCGGATTGCCGAGCCGCTCGAGCAGCCGCGAAATGCGGTCGAGCGAAAGGTCGAAGCCCTTCGGATGAAGCGCCATCAGGCTTTCGATTTCGCGGTCGGCGGCAAGCGTGGTCATGGCGAATCCTAGGCGCGCCGCGGACGGCGCGCAATCGCAGTTCGTGGCGAATGCGTCAGGCGTGCGGCCGGGCTTCGGCCGGAATCACCGACGGCGGCAAGATTTCCGGTTCCTGAGATTTTTGCTCCTCCGGCAGCTTGAGCAGCATTCTCAGCAGCCGTGCAATGGTCTGGCGCATCTCCAGCCGTGACACCACCATGTCGACCATGCCGTGTTCCATCAGATATTCGGCGCGCTGGAAGCCGTCAGGCAGCTTTTCGCGGATGGTCTGCTCGATGACGCGCGGGCCGGCAAAGCCGATCAGGGCGCCGGGCTCGGCAATATGCACGTCGCCCAGCATCGCATACGAGGCGGTGACGCCGCCGGTCGTCGGGTTGGTCAGGACGACGATGTAGGGCAGGCCGGCCTCCTTCAGCCTGTCGACGCCGACCGTGGTCCGTGGCAACTGCATCAGCGACAGGATGCCTTCCTGCATACGGGCGCCGCCGGAGGCCGCAAACAGGATCAGCGGCCGCTTGCGCTGCAAGGCGACCTCGAAACCATGCACGATGGCGTCACCTGCCGCCATGCCGAGCGAGCCGCCCATGAAGGCAAAATCCTGCACCGTCACCACCACCGGCACGCCCTCGACCGTGCCCAGCGCATTGATGATGGCGTCTTCCATGCCGGTCTTGGCTTTGGCATCCCTCAGCCGGTCTACGTAGCGCTTCTCGTCGCGGAACTTGAGCGGATCCTGAACGACCTTGGGGTTTTCCAGCGTCTCGTATTTGCCGTCGTCGAGGAAGAATTTCAGCCGTTCCTTAGCCGATATCTTCATATGGTGGCCGGAGGACGGGATGACGAATTGGTTCTGCTCCAGATCCTTATGGAACACCATTTCGCCGGTCTCGGGATCCTTGATCCACAGGTTTTCCGGCATGTCGGTGCGGCGGCCGAGCATCGAATTGATCTTCGGGCGGACGTAATTGGTGATCCAGTTCATCGCTTCGGCTCCTGTCCTTACGAAGAGTTAGACCATGATCCCGAAAAGTGGAAACCGGTTTTCGCTGGAGATCATGGCCAACCAGAAGATCAAGATTATTCGGCGGCAGCAAGGCGAGCCGCGCGAACCCCTTGCGAAAGCCCGCTGACCAGCGTGGCGACGGCCTCGGCCGGATCGGCGGTCTTTTCGCCCTTCGGCCCCAGCACGTTGGCGATTGCATTGACAATCGCGGTGCCGACAACGACGCCGTCGGCCGACGCTCCAATGGTGCGCGCCTGCTCGGCGGTCTTGACGCCGAAGCCGACGCAGACCGGCAGGTCGGTATGGCTCTTGATGCGCTTGACCGCTGCCGCCACCTTGCCGGTGTCGGCCAGCGCCGAACCGGTAATGCCGGTCATCGACACATAATAGACGAAGCCGGACGTGTTCTGCAGCACCTTGGGCAGGCGCTTGTCGTCGGTGGTCGGCGTCGCCAGCCGGATGAAATTGATGCCGGCCTTGAGTGCCGGGATACAAAGTTCTTCGTCCATCTCCGGCGGCAGGTCGACGACGATCAGCCCGTCTATACCGCTGGCCAGCGCATCGCTCAGGAAGCGCTCGACCCCGTAGATGTAGATCGGATTGTAATAGCCCATCAAGACGATCGGCGTTTCACTGTCGCCGGCGCGGAATTCCGAGGCCATCTTCAGCGTCTTGACCAAGGTCTGGCCGCCCTTCAGCGCCCGCAGGCCGGCCGCCTGGATCGCCGGGCCGTCGGCCATTGGATCGGAAAACGGCATGCCTAACTCTATGATGTCGCTGCCGGCGCCGGGCAGCGCCTTCATGATCGACAGGGACGTGTCGTAGTCCGGATCGCCGCCCATGAAATACGTGACGAGTGCCGGTCGCCCCTCGGCCTTCAGCTTTGCCATGCGGCGGTCGATACGGGTGGCCATGATCAGATCTCCATGCCCAGCATATTGGCCACCGTATGCACGTCCTTGTCGCCGCGGCCGGACAGGTTGACGATGACGATCTGGTCCTTGTCCATGTCAGGCACGATCTTCACCGCCTGTGCGATGGCATGGGCCGATTCAAGCGCCGGAATGATGCCCTCGACGCGTGTCGTCAACTGGAACGCCTCCAGCGCCTCGCTGTCGAGGATCGGCACATAGTCGACGCGGCCGGAATCGCGCAGCCATGAGTGCTCGGGACCGACGCCCGGATAGTCGAGGCCGGCCGAGATCGAGTGACCGTCCATGATCTGGCCGTCGGCGTTCTGCAGAAGGTAGGTACGGTTGCCATGCAGCACGCCGGGCGCGCCGGCACTCATCGAGGCGCAATGCTCGATGCCGTCGAGCCCGCGGCCGCCGGCTTCGACGCCGATGATGCGCACCTCACTGTCGTCGAGGAAGGGATGGAACAGGCCGATAGCGTTGGAACCGCCGCCGACACAAGCGATGATGGTGTCCGGCAGCCGGCCTTCCTGCTCGAGGATCTGGGCGCGCGCCTCGGTGCCGATCACCGACTGGAAGTCGCGCACCAGCTCCGGATAGGGGTGCGGGCCGGCGGCGGTGCCGATCAGGTAATAGGTATCCTCGACATTGGTCACCCAGTCGCGCAGGGCCTCGTTCATGGCGTCCTTCAGCGTCCCGTGGCCGGCCGTCACCGGCCGCACCTCGGCGCCCAGAAGCTTCATGCGAAAGACGTTGGGGCTTTGCCGGGCGACATCGGTCGCGCCCATATAGACAATACAGGGTAGGCCGAAGCGCGCCGCCACTGTAGCGGACGCGACGCCATGCTGGCCGGCGCCGGTCTCGGCGATGATCCGCGTCTTGCCCATGCGCTTGGCGAGCAGGATCTGGCCGAGGCAGTTGTTGATCTTGTGCGAGCCGGTGTGGTTCAGGTCCTCGCGCTTGAAATAGACCTTTGCGCCGCCGCCGAGGCCCTTCGCCGAGGACACCTCACGAAGATGCCTGGTCAGGCCTTCGGCGAAATAGAGCTTCGACGGCCGCCCGGCGTAATGCGTCGAGAGATCGGTCAGTTCGGCCTTGAAATCCGGGTCGTTCTTGACCTCGTTCCAGTGCCGCTCCAGCTCAAGGATCAGCGGCATCAGCGTTTCGGCAACGAAACGACCGCCAAAAATGCCGAACATGCCCTGCTCGTCGGGGCCGGTGCGGAAGGAATTCGGTATCGCCGGCTTGTCCATCGCCGATCTCCTGGTCTGTGGTTTGAAGCGTGGTCAGGCGGCGCGGTTGTCGCGTGCTGCCCCGACGGCGCGGAAAAATTGTTCGATCAGCGCCGGTTCCTTGACGCCCGGCGCGCTCTCCACGCCCGAGGAAACATCTATTCCGGGCGGGTTCGCCAGCCGAAAGGCGTCGCCGATATTGCCGGCATTGAGCCCTCCGGAAAGCATGTAATCGACGCCGGCGTCAAGGCCAGCCAGAATGCGCCAGTCGAAGGCAAGACCGTTGCCGCCCGGCAATTCCGAACCCTTAGGCGGCTTGGCATCGAACAGGAAGCGGTCGGCAATGCCGATGAAGGGCTTGACTCGCCCGAGATCGGCGGCCTCGCTGACCGGCAGCGCCTTCATCACCGGCAAGCCGTAGCGGGCCTTCACCTCGGCCACCCGCTCGGGAGGCTCGGCGCCGTGAAGCTGCAGCATATCGGGCTGCATCTTTTCGACGATGTCATCCAGGAACGCATCGCTGGCGTCGACCGTCACGGCAACCGCCTTGGCCTTGCCGCGCGCCGCTTCGCGCAGGCGGCCGGCTTCCGCCGGCTCGACATAGCGCGGGCTTTTGGCAAAGAAAATGAAGCCGACATGGCTGGCGCCGCCGGCCAATGCCGCAGCCAGTGCCTTGTCGGTCTTCAACCCGCATATCTTGATGTCCAGCGCCATGGCGCGGGATTGGCATGAAACGGCCAAAGAGTCGAGAAAAAGCATCCTGTTTGCCGCCAGCGCGGAACGCGCTACCTTGCTAATGTAAGAGCGGAACGCGCTACCTTGCTAATATAAGCGCAACGCTACTTGCTCAGGCACAGAGGCGGGAGAACAAAGATCATGCCGGAAAAGACCGTCGCGGAACTCAGGCAAAAGCTGGCGCAGGCCCATGAGGTCATCGCTCATTTGATGGACAAGGCAGCCTTCAACGGCGCCGAGGCGCACCGGGCGCTGGCTTATTTCAGCAACGAGACCTTCGAGAAGGATTTCCTGCCCTGGCCGCGCCATGTCGATGAGGGGTTGCGGCCGGAGGAGTTGAACGCGGCCAATGACGATTGATCGGCAGTGCAGAATCTATTGAGGCCGGCGCGAAGGATCGCTACAGTTTCCATTTCGTGCCCCTACAAGCATCCTACTCGAACGCGATCGCCTGCAGCGCGCCGCCATTGCGCTTGAGCCAGTCCTTGCAGCGCTCGGTATCCGGGCAAAGCTGCTCGCATAGTTTCCAGAATTTCGGGCCGTGGTTCATCTCCTTGAGATGCGCCACCTCATGCGCGACGAGGTAGTTTATCACCGGCCGCGGCGCCATCATGATGCGCCAGGAAAACGACAGATTGCCGTCCGACGTGCACGATCCCCAGCGGCTCGACGTATCCTTGAAGCGGATCGCCTTGGCGCGCTTGCCGACCGCAGCACTGTGCTTGGTCACCAGCGCTTCGATCTCGCGCTTGGCTTCGCGCTTCAGGAAATCGGCGATGCGGCGCGGCAGATGCACACGCTCGCCATGCACGATCATCAGCGGTCCGCGCTCGTCGCGCGACAGCGTGACGGTTCCGCGTTTCGACGGTTCATGGACGATGCGATGCGGCACACCGCGCACCGGTACCTTGATGCCGGGCCGCACCTGCGGCCGGTTGGGTACCTTGGCCAGCCTTTGCTCCAGCCAGTCCTGATGGCGGTCGAGGAATTTGTCCACCTCGCCGCGGCGCAGCCCCGGCGGCACGGTGATGCGCAAACCGCGGCCGCCGGAATCGATGCGCAGCGTCAGGCGCCGCGCCCGGTCGTTCTCGACGATCTTGAGCGGCAGCGTGCGGCCGGCAACGCAATGCTCGCGCTCCACGACGGGCGTGGGCTTGGGTTTCGTCGGGGTGCGGAAGAAGCCGAAGGACATTCCGGGACGATACGTGATTCGAGGGAAACGACTAGAACAAAAAAGAAACGGCGCCGCTGACGCGACGCCGTTGGATTATCTATCTGGGCACGGGACCTTACTCGTCGAGCAGGCCTGGCGTGGAGTTGCCGCCGCGTTTGTTGTTCGTCGTCGAGCCAGTTGACCCACCCGTCGTGGGCGACGTCGACTTGTTGCGGTTGGCCATGAAGCGATCGAACTCTTCCTGGTCCTTGGCGCGGCGCAATTCACGGGCATATTCATCGAACTCGCTCAGCATCTCGTCGAGCTTGCGGCGTTCCTCGGCAAGCCGCTCGAGTTCCTTTTCGCGCCAGTCGTCGAAAGCGACGTTGCCGGTGCGTGCAGAGCCATGGCCCCAGCGCGCGGCCCTGTCGGAACCGCGGCGGCAACCGGCGAAGATGCCGTCGGTGGCGCGGTTGACGTCGCGCTTGAAGCCCTCGAGCCGATCGCCCCAGATGATGTAGGCGAGCATGGCTAAGCCGAGCGGCCAGAACACCATGAACCCGATCACCATCAACGCGATGGTCGCCGGCGTCCAGGCCGGACGGATCAATGCAGATGTGTTCATTTCTTCCAATCCTTCAGTTGGAGACAGCCAAATCCGGCTGCGTGCAATCGAAATGGGATGAAGAAAACGGCGATTCAAGACAGCAGCCGCCAAAACCGGACAAGCGGCTGAAATGATTATCGCTTTTTGAGCATTTCAAGGAAAAGCACGACCAATCCGGCGATCAGGCCCCAGAACGCCGCACCGACGCCGAACAGCGTCAGCCCCGATGCGGTGACGGCGAAGGTGACGGTGGCGGCCATCCGCTCGTCCTCGTCTTTCAAGGCGATCGACAGTGCATTGGCGAGCGGCGCCATCAGCGCCAGGCCGGCGACCAGCGCGATCAGGCTCTGCGGCAATACGGCGAAGATCGCCACCAGCGAGGCGCCGAACAGGGCAAAGACGAGATAGGCCAACGCATAGAACGGCCCGGTCTTCCAGCGCTCGGCCGGATCGGGATGCACGTCGGGCCCGGTGCAGATCGCCGCCGAGATTGCCGCCAGATTGGTGGTCGAGGCGCCGAGCGGCGCCGTCAGCAGCGAAAACAGGCCGGTGACGCCGATCAGCGGCCCTGGTTCGGGATGATAGCCGGCTGCCCTCAGCACGGCGAGGCCGGACAGGTTCTGCGAGGCCATGGTGACGAGATAGAGCGGCAAGGCGAGGCCGATGATCGCAGTGGCGGTGAACTGCGGCATCACCAGCGTCAAGCTCGAGAGTTCCGGTGCCGGCAGACCGCCGACCCGGCCGGTGAGGAAGGCGGCGAGACCGCCGCCGATCAGCACCAGCAGCACCGAGAGGGCCGGGTTGAACAGGCGGATGACGAAGAACGCCGCAACCAGCGGCAGGATCAGCCAGGGGTCGACGGGAACGGTTTTCACCGCATTGATGGCGAAGGTGACGACGATGCCGGCCAGCATTCCGGACGCGACGGACGCCGGTATTCTGGCGATCAGCTTGGTCAAGGGCCCGAACAGGCCGGTGGTGATCAGCAGGACCGCGGTGACGACGAAGGCACCAACCGCCTCACCCATCGAAAAGCCGGTCGACGCGGCGATCAGCGCCAAGCCTGGCGTCGACCAGGCGGTGATGACCGGCATTTTCGTACGCCAGGACAGCCACAGGCTCTCGATCGCCATCGCCAGGCAAAGCGCCGTCACCCAGCTTGCGGTCTCGACCTGCGTTGCGCCGACCGCCTTGGCGGCGGCAATGACGATGGCCAGCGTACCGCCGAAGCCGACGATCGCCGCCACGAAGGCGGACACCGGAATGGAAATGCGCATGTCTCTATCCCGCCTGCCGCACCATAGCGTCCACCGCCCGCACCAGCATGTCGAGATCCTGCGGCCGCGACAGGCGGTGGTCGCCGTCGGGAATGAGCGACAGCGTGACGTCGTCGGCCGGCAGCAGGCTGACCAGCTTCAGCGCATGGCTCGACGGCACGTCGGGATCGGCCAGGCCTTGCAGGATGTGGACCGGACAGTGCGTGTCGATCGGCCCGGTCATCACCCGGTTGTTGCGGCCGTCCTCGATCAGTGCGCGCGTGTAGATGTACGGTTCGGCGGAATAGTCCGACGGCTCTTCGAAAAAGCCCTTTTTCCTGAGGTTGCGCTTCTGCGCCCCGGTCAGCACCGGCTCCACCAGTTCGAATGTGAAATCGGGCGCCGGGGCCAGCAGCACAAGACCTGCGATGCTGTTCTCGCCCGCCTTGCGCAATTCCTGCACCATGCGCAGCGCGATCCAGGCGCCCATCGAGGAGCCGACCAGGATCTGCCTGCCCTGGGTGAAGCGGCGGAAAACCGCCAGGCTCTCGCCCAGCCATTTCGAGATGGTGCCGTCGGCAAAGGCGCCACCCGATTCGCCGTGGCCGGAATAATCGTGGCGCAGAAAGGCGCGACCTTCTTTGCGCGCCCATTCCGACAACGTTTCGGCCTTGGTGCCCAGCATGTCCGATTTGTAGCCGCCGAGCCAGACGATGCCGGGCTCGGCACCTGTCGCATGCCTGACGGCGATGCTCGTCCCGTCGACGTCCAGAAAGATCGGGGTGGTGCTCATGGTGTATTCCCTCACGCCGGTCTTTTGGCACAGCAAGGCATTCAACGAAAAGTGCTCCGCCACTTTCTTCGCTTGGTGCAGAGGAGCATTCCATCGAGCAGGTGATTTCCTGAGAATGCTGTGCTATTGACTCCGACCGCGCGCTCACCACATTGCGCGTTCGCAATTCTGAACTGAAGAACCCCTTAACGAAACGGCTCAAGGAGACCACGACCATTCGCAGACCTTTCAAAGCAGCGGCGCCCACCAAGGAAGGCCCGCGCTCCAACCGTGACATCCGGGTTCCCCGGGTCCAGCTAATCGACGCCGAAGGCCAGAACCGCGGCGATGTCTCCATCAACGATGCATTGCTGCTCGCCGAAGAGGCGGGGCTCGATCTGGTCGAGATATCGCCCAATGCAGTGCCGCCCGTCGTAAAAATCCTCGATCTCGGCAAGCTGAAATACGCCAACCAGAAGAAGGCGGCCGAGGCGCGCAAGAACCAGAAGGTCATCGAGATCAAGGAGATCAAGATGCGCCCGAACATCGACAGCCACGACTACGAGACCAAGATGAAGGCCGTCCGGCGCTTTTTCGAGGAAGGCGACAAGGTCAAGCTGACATTGCGCTTCCGCGGTCGCGAGATGGCGCATATGGAACTCGGTATGCAGCTTCTGAACAAGGTTCGCGAGGAAGTGGCGCCGATCGCCAAGGTCGAAGCCGAACCGAAGCTCGAAGGCCGTCAGATGATGATGGTGCTGGCGCCCCGCTAAAGCGCGTTGCGCTTTAGTTCTGTTTTGTGCATGTCGTTGTCGCAAAACCGCTGCGCACTTTTGGGCGACGTGCATAAAATCCGCCTGAATCATGTTGCAAGGCGTCCCGGCGATCGGCGGGGCGCCTGTTTTCTTGGCCAGACGCTGCGATCGCCGGCGAGAGCAAAGACGCTCTGGTTCCCTCGACGATCGGATTCCCGACATGGTCAATGACGTCAAGCATTCGGAAGCCAAATATGGGCTGGGCAGCTACCAGCACACGCGCAGGATGGTGCTTGCCGTTCTGATCGTGGTGATGTTCGCGGCGCTGCTGTTCGGCCAGTCGGTTTTCCCGCCCGATACGCCAGTGCATGAAACGATCGAAATGGTCGGCGTCCTGCTGATCTTTCTCGGCGTCGTCGGGCGCTTGTGGTCGACGCTCTATATCGGCGGCCGCAAATCCTCCGAAGTGGTGACCGGCGGACCGTATTCGATCACCCGCAACCCACTCTATGTCTTCTCTACTTTAGCTGCCGCCGGTGTCGGCGCACAGATCGGCTCCATCACCGCCACGATCGGCTTTGGAGCGCTCTGCGCGGGTGCCTTTTACATCGTTATCCTGCGCGAGGAGAAATTCCTCAAGCAGGCTCTCGGCGCGCCATACCAGGCCTACCTGGCGAAAGTGCCGCGCTTCTTCCCGAAACTGTCGCTGTATCAGGAAGGCGACACCGGTAGCTTCAAGCCGCGCCTGCTGCGAACCACGTTACTGGACGGGCTGGTGTTCCTCGTTGCCTTGCCGGCTTTCGAACTGATCGACGGCGCCCAGCAGTCGGGCATATTGCCGGTGCTGTTCCGTTTCCCCTGAGCACTACAAGGTTGCTGAGCACTGGGTGTTGCGCGCGCCCTCGCTTTGACGTATACGACCGCGTTCCAAAAAAACCGCCCGGCAGGGCATGCCGTGGCGGTTTCATTTGCTTTTCGGGCTTTGGTCGGCCTGAAGCGAACAAAAAGCGCATTGGTGCGCATATAAACGGAGTAGCAAAATGCCCAAGATGAAGACCAAATCGGCCGCCAAGAAGCGGTTCAAGATCACAGGTACGGGTAAAGTTCTGTCGGCTGCGGCCGGCAAGCGTCACGGCATGATCAAGCGGTCCAACAAGTTCATTCGAAATGCCCGCGGCACGATGGTTCTGGCTGAACCGGATGGCAAGAAGGTCATCAAGAATTTTCTGCCGAACGGCCTCTAGGGCATGATGCCAAAAAGTTGCAGACTTTTTGGAAACATCATGCGCCAAAATAAGAGCATTCGGTCTGGACACGCATTTGTTTTACGCAATTCCGAACGGAAAACCGCCAGGCACTTTTCCTGGAATTGCTTTTAAGGAGATCATGACATGGCACGCGTAAAGAGAGGCGTCACCTCGCACGCCAAGCACAAGAAGGTCCTGAAAGCCGCCAAGGGTTTTTACGGCCGCCGCAAGAACACCATTCGCATCGCCAAGCAGGCGGTGGAAAAGTCGCTGCAGTACGCCTATCGCGACCGCAAGAATCGCAAGCGTTCGTTCCGCGCGCTGTGGATCCAGCGCATCAATGCGGCGACGCATGAGCATGGCCTGACCTATGGCCGTTTCATCGACGGTCTCAACAAGGCCGGGATCGAGATCGATCGCAAGATCCTGTCGGACATGGCCATCCACGAGCCGCAGGCCTTCGCCGCACTCGTGGCCAAGGCCAAGGTCGCGCTCGAATACCTGAAGAATACCACGCCGAATGCTTTTGAAAGCGCTGTCGCTTAAGACCAGCGCTTCCCAAGCTATTCGACACTTGATTTGGGAAACCCGCGCTGGCAGGGCTGGCGCGGGTTTTTCTTTGCTTCCAATCGGATCTGGAACATGAGTGACATGGAAACTCTCGAAAATTCCCTGATGGCCGAGATCGCGTCGGCCGCCGACGAGCAGGCGATCGAGGCGGTGCGTGTCTCTGCCCTTGGCAAGAAGGGCTCGGTTTCCGAGATGCTGAAGACACTCGGCTCGATGAGCGCCGAGGAGCGACAGGTCAAAGGCCCGGCAATCAACGGCCTCAAGAACCGCGTCACCGAGGCACTTTCGGCGCGCCGCGCCGAGCTGAAAGATGTGGCGATCACGGCACGGCTTGCCGCCGAGAAGGTCGACGTCAGCTTGCCGGTCAGGCAATCGCCGGCCGAGCGCGGCCGCATCCATCCGATCAGCCAGGTTATCGACGAGATCGCAGCGATTTTCGGCGATCTCGGCTTTGCCATCGCCGAAGGTCCCGACATCGAGACCGACTATTACAATTTCACCTCGCTGAACTTCCCGGAAGGCCACCCGGCGCGCGAGATGCACGACACGTTCTTCTTTCAGCCGGACGAGCAGGGCGAGCGCAAGCTTTTGCGCACCCACACCTCGCCGGTGCAGATCCGCACCATGGAGATGCAGAAGCCGCCGATCCGCATCGTCATCCCCGGCAAGACCTACCGGCAGGATTCCGATGCCACCCACTCGCCGATGTTCCATCAGGTCGAGGGGCTGGTGATCGACAAATCGGCCAACGTCGCCAACATGAAATGGGTGCTGGAGGAGTTCTGCAAAGCCTTCTTCGAGGTGCCGAGCGTCAAGATGCGCTTCCGGCCGTCTTTCTTCCCGTTTACCGAGCCCAGCCTCGAGGTCGACATCCAGTGCGACCGTTCGCGGCCCGGCGAGGTGCGCTTCGGCGAAGGCTCGGACTGGATGGAGATTCTCGGCTGCGGCATGGTCCACCCCAATGTGCTCCGTTACGGCGGGCTCGATCCCGACGAATACCAGGGCTTCGCCTGGGGCATGGGCATCGACCGTATCGCCATGCTGAAATACGGCATGCCGGATCTGCGCGCCTTCTTCGACGCCGATGTGCGCTGGCTGTCGCATTACGGTTTTAGGCCGCTTGACATGCCGACGCTGTTCGGGGGCTTGAGCGCGTGACGACCGGGCCGCAGCAAATCCGCAGGCAGCTCGCCTTCCTGCACATGTCCGACGCGCGGGCGCATAGCTTCAAGTGCAACATGCCCAGACCAGACGGAACACAGTCATGAAACTCACCCTCTCCTGGCTCAAGGATCATCTCGAGACAGACGCCTCGCTGGCGGAAATCGTCGAGCGTCTCACCTCGATTGGCCTCGAGGTCGAGCATGTCGACGACCGGGCGAGCCTGGCCCCCTTCGTCATCGCCAAGGTGGTGACGGCGGTCCAGCATCCCGACGCCGACCGGCTTCGCGTGCTGACCGTCGACACCGGCGACGGCAAGCCGCCGGTGCAGGTCGTGTGTGGAGCGCCGAACGCCCGCGCGGGCTTGGTCGGCGCCTTCGCAGCACCGGGCACCTATATTCCCGGCATCGACGTGACGCTGACCGTCGGCAAGATCCGCGGCGTTGAAAGCCACGGCATGATGTGCTCCGAGCGCGAGCTCGAATTGTCCGAGGAGCATGACGGCATCATCGACCTTCCGGCCGATGCGCCGGTCGGTACCAGCTTCGCCGCCTATGCCCATCTCGACGACCCGCTGATCGAGATCAATCTGACGCCGAACCGGCCGGATGCGGCCAGTGTCCATGGCATCGCCCGCGATCTGGCGGCGAGCGGGCTCGGCACGCTGAAGAGCGCGCCGATAGAGCCGATCCCCGGCAAGGGCGAGACGCCGGTCAAGGTGACGATCGAAGCGCCGGAGCTCTGTCCCGGCTTTGCGCTGCGCCTGGTGCGCGGCGTCAAGAACGGACCGTCGCCGAAATGGCTGCAGCAAAGGCTTCTCGCCATCGGCTTGAGGCCGATCAGCGCGCTCGTCGATATCACCAACTACGTCACCTTCGACCGCGGTCGGCCGCTGCATGTCTTCGACGCTGCGAAGGTCACCGGCAATCTCGCCGTGCGCCGGGCGCGTGATGGCGAAAAGGTGCTGGCGCTCGACGGCCGCGAATACACGCTGACGCCGGAGATGTGCGTGATCGCCGACCAGGACGGCATCGAATCGATTGCCGGCATCATGGGTGGCGAGCATTCCGGCTGCGACGAGAACACCACCGACGTGCTGATCGAGGCGGCGCTTTGGGATCCGATCGCGACTGCCCGCACCGGCCGCACGCTCGGCATCATCACCGATGCACGCTACCGCTTCGAGCGTGGCGTCGACCCGGAAATGATGGTTCCCGGCTTGGAGCTGGCGACGAAGCTGGTGCTCGATTTCTGCGGCGGTACGCCGGCGCAAACCGAAGTCGTCGGCTATGCCGGCCATCAGCCGAAGATCGTCTCGTTCCCATTGTCGGAAGTGAAGCGGCTGACCGGCATCGAAGTGCCGCGCTCGACAAGCCTCGACATTCTTGCCCGCCTCGGCTTCAGGCCGGAGGGCACGGGCGATGTCGTCAATGTGGCGGTCCCGTCCTGGCGGCCGGATGTCGACGGCAAGGCCGACCTGGTCGAGGAGGTCATGCGCATCCACGGCGTCGACAACATCGCGCCGCAGCCGCTCGGTTCGCACGATGCGGTCAACGCCAGGATCCTGACTGTGCTGCAGATCCGCACCCGCGCCGCCAAGCGGGCACTTGCCGTGCGCGGCATGATGGAGGCCGTCACCTGGTCGTTCATTCCGGCAAAACACGCCGAATTGTTCGGCGGCGGCCAGCAGGCGCTGAAGCTTGCCAACCCGATCGCCACCGATATGTCGGACATGCGGCCGTCGCTGCTGCCGGGGCTGATCGCGGCAGCGCAACGCAATGCCGACAGGGGCATCGGCGATGTCGCGCTGTTCGAAGTGTCGGGCACCTATGAGGGCGCCGGCGCCGACCAGCAGCGGCGTGTTGCCGCCGGCGTGCGGCGCGGCACCGCCAAGCTCGAGGGCTCCGGCCGCCATTGGGCCGGCAACGCCGGCGCCGTCGGCGTCTTCGATGCCAAGGCCGATGCGATCGCCGCACTCGAAGCCTGCGGCGCGCCGGTCGAGCGGCTGCAGATCGAGGCCAGCGGCCCGGCCTGGTATCACCCCGGCCGCTCCGGCACGATCAAGCTCGGGCCGAAGGTAATCCTTGGCACGTTTGGCGAGTTCCACCCGAAGACCCTGGAGAGGCTTGACGTCTCCGGCCCGCTTTGCGGCTTCGAAGTGTTCATCGATACCGTGCCCGAGCCGAAGGCCAAGCCGACGCGGACAAAGCCGAGACTGGATCTGTCCGCCTTCCAGGCGGTCAAGCGCGATTTCGCCTTCGTCGTCGACAAGGCGGTCGAAGCCGGCACACTCGTTCGCGCCGCCCTTGCCGCCGACCGAAAGCTGATTTCCGGCGTCTCGGTGTTCGATGTTTTCGAGGGTGCAGCGCTCGGCGCGGCGAAAAAATCGATCGCCATCGAAGTGTCGATCCAGCCGGTCGAAAAGACGCTGACCGACGAGGATTTCGAGGCGCTGGCCAAGCGCATCGTCGAGAATGTTGGCAAGCAGACCGGCGGCGTGCTGCGGATGTAAGGGGATGCTCTGATGGACCACAAGCTCTCCATCAACCGGCTGGCAACGCATATCGGGACGATCGACGGGTTCTTGGATGACCAGGAATGCGCCGATCTGATCGCTGACAGTGAACGGCGCGGTTTCGAGGCGGCCAAGGTGAACAGCTCCGGCGGCGCCACCGTCCTGAAGGAGCTTCGCAATAACGACCGGGTTGTCTTCGATGACGAGGACCTTGCGGATTTGCTCTTCGCACGGGCGCGGCCTCTGCTCTATCGTGGTCTCGGCGACTGGCGCTTGACCGGGCTGAATGAGCGTTTCCGTTTCTATCGCTATGGGCCGGGCCAGAAGTTCGATTGGCACCATGACGGCTATTTCGAGCGCCACGCCTTGGAGCGCAGTCAGTTCACGTTCATGATTTATCTTTCAGATGGATTTGAAGGGGGAGGAACCTCGTTTCGCGGCGAGATGCCGGGCTATGCCGGTAGCAGTCTTCTGGTGAAGCCGAAGAAAGGAATGGCACTGGCGTTCTACCATCCGATCGAGCATCGCGGCGACGAGGTGCTGTCGGGGCGCAAGTACGTCATCCGAACGGACGTGATGTACAAGCGCCAATGAAACGCTGTCCGTTCTGCCGCTGAGCTAAATGCACCTGACCCCGCTGGAAGTGTTTTTCGTCAAGGAGTTCTGCCGTTCCGCCGGCGTTTCTCCTGACATGATGCCTGCGCTGAAAGTCAAAGAACGCAGCCGCGATCCTGTAGGATTCATGACCAGAGTCACTCCCTCATCGGTTTCCCCGGAATTGCGCTTTGAGAGTCGAGTGTTCAGTTCGCTTCGGGTAGCGTGCGTTGGACCTGATCAGCTTCTTTGCGGCATGGTGCTGTTCTTCGATGGGATTGAAGGAAAGCTAGAGGCGATCGAAGGCTTTGTGTGTATGGCGAAGAATGGCCGTCAATCGAGGAGCCAGTCTTCTGGTCCGAGACCGACCGAACAATGAGCCTTGGACGGGAGGGAAACTAGCCTGCAGAAATGGGCGTCACGACGCCCTTTCCGATAATTGCACAACGCATGGCGCGTTGACGATCTAGAGGGGTTGCCGGCAGGTGACGAATCGCCGTCCAAAGGGCGATGGACCATTTGCGCTATTGCGGGCTGTCTTTCGAGAAACAGCGTGCAGCCTTTCTCGATATCGTCTCGGCCGATCCGCTGATTGCCGAGACGCTGTCGCGGGTACGGGTGCTGGGCCTGCCGGACTGGCTGGTCGTGTCCGGCGCGCTTTACAACAGCGTCTGGAATCATCTGACCGGAAAGCCCTCGGGGTACGGCATCCGGGATGTCGACCTGTTCTATTTCGATGAGAGCGATCTGTCCTATGAAGCCGAGGACAGTGTGATCGCCCGCGCCGCGCCGGTCTTTGCCGATCTGCCCCTACCGGTCGAGATTCGCAACCAGGCGCGGGTGCATCTATGGTATCCGTCCAAGTTCGGACGGTCCTGTCCATGTTATTCCAGTTCCAGCGACTCGGTTCGCTTCTTCGCCTCGAAGACCCATGCGGTCGGTGTCCGCTTCGATACGGACGGGCGACTTGATCTCGTCGCGCCGTTTGGCCTGGACGACATCTTCTCGTTTCGCATCACGCCGAACCGGGTACTGGACAGTCGCCAGACGCACGAGGCAAAGGGCGCGCGTGCCAGGGAGAACTGGCCGGAGATCAGTGTCGTGCCTTGGTAGGAAATGTCGGCGCGAGGCACCCCCCTCTGCCCTGCCGGGCATCTCCCCCTCAAGGGGGGAGATCGGATGTCGCCTCGGCTTTCGCCAATCACTGGCGCCGGAAGGGCGGGCAGGGCGCGGGAACTGCCAATCTCCCCCCTTGAGGGGGAGATGTCCGGCAGGACAGAGGGGGGTGCCTCGCGCCGAGGTCAGTTGTGTGCGTCAAGTTCTGCAAAATGGCGTGGCATCGCGGTGACGTCGGCGTGTCCGCCGCGCAGCCCCCGTGTTTAGCGGAGCGGCGGACACATGACGGTGCTCAGGCGGCCAGGGCCCTCAGGCTCTCCTTCTTGTGCTCGCGCAGATGATCCATGTTGAGGTAGCGGGTCGCCTCGAGCCAGTTCTCGTGGATCTCCACCGCCAATGCCCGAACCAGCCGCAGACAGCTCCGCGGGTTGGGGAAGATGCGAACGACCAGGGTGCGCCGCTTGATCTCCTGGTTCAGCCGCTCCAGCATGTTCGTCGACTTCATGTGCTTGTGGTGAGCTAGCGGCAGCCGATAGAAGCTCAGCGTCTCCTCGATGTTATCTTCCACCCAGTTGACCAGCTTCGGGTATTTGGCC